>BNUF01000015.1 GCA_025997155.1 Clostridia bacterium | reverse complement strand
TTTTGGGTGCATTTTGATTTTGTTAAATTCTTCTTTTGTGAGCTGATCCGCTTTGTTGAGGATACTTTCGGTTATGAATATCTTTCCTAAGTCGTGGAGTTGAGAAGCGGGGATTATAACGTCCATATCAAGCCTGTTCACCTCATCTTGATACTGTCCCGAAGTCGCCAAACCGAGCAGAAGCAGTTCAATGTATTTTTGCACACGCGCCAAATGCCCTTTTGTCAAAAAATCCCGCGCCTCCACGATTTCGGCAAAAACGGACAAAATCCCGTACTGAATCTTAAAAACCTGCGACGTTTTGTCCGAGACGAGACGCGTGAGTTCCTTTGTGTGTTCGACTAGTTTTTGGTTCTGCTCGGCGTTCGCTATGTGGTTCGCGACGCGCTGAAGCATTCGAGAGGCGGAAAAGGGTTTGGTTATGTAGTCCACCGCGCCTAGCGCGAAGCCTTTCGCCTCGCTTTCGTCGTTAACGCGTGAGGTGACAAAGATGACGGGAATCGTCCGCAGCGTTTCTATGGAGTTTATGCGTTTGATTGCGTCAAACCCCGACACAAGCCTCATATCAATGTCCAAAAGAATCAAAGTCGGGCGTACTTTTGTAAGCATTTCAAAAAGTTTTTCGGCGGAAACCATCGTGCGGACATCATAGAACTCTTCCAGTATTTTTTTTGCGATAACAAGACTCGTTTCGTTGTCGTCAACCACAAAAACTATTTTTCTTTCTGTATCAGACATAAAATATCTCCCTTTTTATTATAGAAGTAAGCCTCCGTCCGCCTCTTCGCTCCCGCTCAGGTTCTCAAACATTTCAAGCAAGTCCTTTGTTTTAAGGCGTTTTTTTTCGTCCCCCGCGATATCTATGATTATTTTGCCCTCGTAAAGCATAATAAGCCGCTCGCCATGGGCTATCGCGTCACGCATATTGTGAGTCACCATCATAGTCGTGAGGTTGTCGTTTTTGACGATTCTGTCGGAGAGTTCGAGAACTTTCGCGGCGGTTTTCGGGTCGAGCGCCGCCGTGTGTTCGTCAAGGAGCAGGAGTTTGGGGCGTTTTAGGGTCGCCATAATAAGCGTAAGCGCCTGCCGCTGGCCGCCCGAGAGCAGCCCGACTTTGCTCGTCAGCCTGTCCTCAAGCCCTAGCTCAAACTCCGCCAGCCGCGCCCGATACTCCTCCCGTTCCGCGTGAGACACGCCCCAGCGAAGCCCGCGCCTGTTCCCGCGCCGTTTCGCAAGCGCAAGATTCTCCTCAATTCCCATATTCGCCGCCGTCCCCGTCATCGGGTCTTGAAACACGCGTCCTATGTACGCCGCCCGCTTGTGTTCGGGGAATTTCGTAACGTCCGTGCCGCCTATCTCGATTTTGCCCGAATCGATGCCGTACACGCCCGCGACGGCGGAAAGGAGCGACGACTTTCCCGCGCCGTTCCCGCCTATGACGGTGACGAACTCGCCTTCTTTTAACCGAAGGGAGATACCCGACAGCGCGGTCTTTTCGTTCACCGTTCCCATATTAAAAGTCTTATACACATTCTCGACGTTAAGCACTTTTTTCCCCTATTTCGCTTAGCTTTTTTGTCAGCAAAACGCGCTGTACTCCGAGAGAGATAGCGGAATATATAGGCATCACCGCGTGTACAATCCCCTCAAGCCCCGGGTCTATCAGCACGACGGCTTTATCATATCCCGCGTGAAGAGCGTAAGCGACAATCCACAGGCACACGGAAAGCGCGGTACCCTTTCGGTATGCCGTCCCGTTTTCGAACCATAATTTATACGAGGGTACGCGCAAAAACGCCATTATAACCGCGAGAGCCGCACTCCCCGCAAACATAAGCGCGACCGCGCCGAACGTCACCGTGCTGTCTTCTCCGAGGTTTGAGAGAAAAATCACGACCTGATATATCCCGAGCGCCGCCAAAACAATCAGAATCGTGGATTTTCCCTTGACGGGTTTTGTCCTAAGCTGTCTGAAGAGAACAAACGCCATTACGGCGACCGAGACGCATATGGTTATTATAGTAGTTTCGTTCATTTTCTTAACTCTCCTATTCTTTTTTCATTGATTTAACAAAGGTTCGCAGGTTGTTTTGCGCCATAGGCAAGGTCAGCGCAAGCGTCACCGTCGCCGAAACGAAAAGTTTCAAGTCGTTCGCCGCAAGCCCCAGTTTTATGACGATAGCGATTATGACGCGGTATGTAACCGCTCCGCAGATTACGGAAATCAACGTGTTTTTGAAAGTTCTCTTCCCAAAAAGGACTTCGCCGATAATGAGCGACGCAAGCCCGATTACGATTGCCCCCATACCCATTGTGATATCGGCGAAAGTCTGGTGCTGGGCGATTAACGCGCCCGAAAGCCCCGTAAGCCCGTTTGAGAGCATAAGCCCCAAAATAATCATAGTCGATGTGTTTATCCCCTGCGCCCGCACCATTTTTGGGTTGCTCCCCGTTGCGCGGATTGCGCTCCCGAGTTCCGTCCCGAAAAACCAGTAGAACAGGAGAACAAGGAGAACGAGAATCACCATGCCGACAATGAGCGACGAAACGCCCGGCGGCAAATCAAGTTTCTCAAGGGGGGTGAACACCGAATCCACCTTAAAAGGGAGAAGGGGAGTGTTTGGTCTTCCCATAATCCGAAGATTCACGGAATACAGGGCGGTAAGCGTCAGAATACCCGAGAGCAGCGCGGGGATTTTCAGTTTTGTGTGGAGAATCCCTGTGACAAGCCCCGCGAGAAGCCCCGCAAACATTGCGGCGACCGTCGCCAAAAAAGGACTGAAACCCGCCGTTATCATACGCGCGGCGACAGACGCCCCCGTTACAATCGTTCCCTCGACGGTCAAATCCGCTATGTCGAGCACCCGATACGTGATAAACACGCCAAGCACCATAATCCCCCAAAGAAGCCCGAGGGAAACCGCCCCCGTTATGATTGCGGGCATTTTTATCCATAAACAGACGAGAGCCGACAGCCCGACAACTCTTACCGCCCACGCCGCTATATTTGCCTTCATTTCAAAACCCCGCTAACGTTGTAACAGCCACGCAAGAGTGTAAAGCCCCCAGATATGCGCGGGATAGAATATATAAAAGAAGTATTTGTTGCCGCCTCCGCGCCGCCCGTTGTACAAAAAGAGAGGGATAACGGCGAACACCATAAGCCACTGTATGCCTCCGCCGACGCCCGCGAAGAAATTAAGCGCGCTGAACAAGACAAGGACGGTCATCTGCGCCAGCCGCCACTGCCGCAGATAGTAAAACGAGATACCCAGCAACATAAACGGCACTCCGCCGTCCATAGCCAAAAGATTCGGGATAAGAAAAAAGGCGTTGACAAATACACGCGTTTGGGAATTGTCGGAGGCATACACGAGAAACACCAAGGCGGCGGTAAGCGCGACAGGAAACGCCATAAGAGCTATACTCCCCGCGATTTTTGCCACTTTGTTCTCTCTAAGCCCCTCCCGAAGTCTTTCGATAAAAAACAGGTAAAACGTCGTCATAAGCATTGTGGTAAACACGCTGTTAATAAGCTCCACGCCGTGTTCGGGGATATCGGGGACAATGCGCATCGCGTTAGCCAAAATCCTATTGCCGATATTCATAACAACCGCCGCGACAAGCAGCCGCAACATATAGCGTTTGCGGTTGCTTGTGTGGTAAAACCCCTCGGCGCACATAAAAATGAATATCGGGAGAACCAGCCGCCCAAGCATAGGAAACCACGCGGGGGCAACACTTATGAACATTTGGTGAATATGGTCAAAAACCATAAGAACCACGCCGATTACCTTAAGCGCGTTGCCCGAAAGCTCCAGATTGCTTTTCATAATCATACAATCTACCTAGTTTCTTATCACGTACTGCTCCAGCTCGGGTGGGACGGCGATTCCCAGAGCGTCCGCCGTATCTCCGTTTATAAGGTATGAAAAATCTTTCGGATACTGTATCGGCATATCCGAAACGTCCTTGCCGCCGCGCAAAACTTCAATCGCCATAAGCCCCGTCTGATACCCGATATCGTAATAGTTGATTCCAAGAGTCGCAAGCGCGCCGTTTTCGACGTGAGCCGCCTCCGAGCCGATTACGGGAGTTTTGCTTGCGACCGTGACGCTGTACACCGTCGGCATCGTGCTTGCGAAAACGTTGTCTGTCGGAAGGTAGATTGCGTCAACGTCCGTCACGATTGAGGTAACCGCCTGCTGAACGTCGTTCGAGTTCGCGACGGTGATTTCCTTCCATTTAAGTCCCTTTGACTCCGCGTATTCCTTTGCGATGTCGATTTGGAATTTTGAGTTGTCCTCGCTTGAGTTATACAAAAATCCGATTGTTTCGCAATCGGGGACGAATTGGAGGAGCAGGTCTATCTGGTCGGTCACGGGGTTCATATCGCTCGTCCCCGAAACGTTTCGCCCGGGCGTTTGAATCGAATCCACAAGCCCCGCCGTTTCATAGTCCGTGATAGCCGTGCCGAGTATGGGAATCGTCTGGGTTTTCCCCGCGACGGACTGCGCGGCGGGAGTGGCGATTGCGAAAATCAGGTCGACTTTGTTCCCGACGAACTGGTCGGCAATTGTCGAAAGGTTGCTTGTGTCGCCCGAACCCACCTGAATGTTGAGTTTCACGGTCGCGCCGTCCGTATAGCCGTTGTCGGCGAGTGCCTTGACAAACCCGTCTCTCGCGAGGGAAAGCGCGGGGTGTTCGACTAGCTGAATAATCCCGATTTCGGGTACTTTTGTTGACGAAACCGCGGGCGTCGCCTCTGTCGCCGTTTGTTTAGCGCAGGCGGTAAGCCCTAAAACAAGTATCAGCGCAAAAATTCTCTTGATTTTCATTTAATCATTCCTTAAATTTACTTCAGTAATGATTTTACCACATTCGCAAATAATATGCAACATAGAAAAACCCCGCGCGGGGGCGGGGTTAGCCTTTGTTTATTTATCTATCTTCAAGTCCGCCAGTTCGGCGAGTTCGATTATAGTATCTTTAGATACTTTTCTGCCTCTGTATTCAACCAAGTTTTCCATACTGCCTGTGAATATGTCGGCAGGCTGGTATTTGCGAAGGATAATTTTATCGTCTTCGGTGAAAAACTCGATTGAGTCGCCCGCGCCATCTTTGCTCGGCGATTGAAGCCCAAAGGTACGGCGTATGTCTACCGGAATAACAATTCTCCCTAATTCGTCTAGTCTTTTTACTAGACCTGTAGATTTCATCATATATTTTTACCTCCTTTTCTAATATATTACCATATATTACAAAAAAAGTCAATATGTTTTTGAAATTTTTTTATTCTTTTAGTACAAAAATTTCAACGAGCTTACGCATAATTTCCGCTTGGGCGGAGAGCTCCTGTGAGGACGCGGCGGATTCCTCGGAAATGGCGGAATTTTTTTGCACAACGTCGGAGATTCGGGAGAGTCCGCCCGTGAAATCGCGCATAGACTCGGACTGTTCTTTTGAATCCTTTGAAATAGCGGATATGATTTCGGCGATTTTCGCGGTGTCGTACACGATTGCGCCTACCGCGCCGTTTGTCGTCTCGGCGAGCCTTGCCCCCTCTTCGACGCGCCGCGCCGACTCCTCGATTAACGCCGCCGTTTCGTCCACCGCGCCGCGGCTTTTGAGAGCGAGGTCGCGGACTTCCTGCGCGACGACGGCGAAACCCGCTCCGTGTACGCCTGCGCGGGACGCTTCGACAGAGGCGTTTAGCGCAAGGAGGTTCGTCTGAAACGCGATATCCTCGATTGTCTGTATAACCTTTGAGATACTTTGCGACGAGTCGTTAATCCCGTCCATTGCGGCAAGAAGTTCCGCCATGTATCTTTGGCAATCGTCGGCGTTACCCCTTGACGACGCCGAAAACCCTTCCGCCTCCCTGACGTTTTCGGAGGTGGTTTTGCTGAACGCGCTTATAAGGATTGCCGCCGCGTTAAGCTCCGCGACGGAGGCGGCTTGTGTCGAATTGCCCTGCGCGAAGGACGTACTGCTTTGCGAAACGATAGACGCTCCCGCCGCCACGCCCTCCGCCGCGTTCGCGATTTCCGAAACGACTCCGTTCAGGGCGGTTATGATTTGGTTTATATCCTTCTTGATAGCGGAAAATTCCCCCACATATTCGCGGGTGATTTGACGGTTAAGGCGGCTTTTTGAAATCTCCCCCAAAACCTCCGAAATTTCGGATATATATGAAGATATGTTTGAGATTGTTCTGTTGATTGAGTTTTTGATAATCAGGAAGTCGCCTTTGTAGTCGCCGTCGACAGTGCGGCTGAAATCCCCGTTCGACAGGCGATTAAGCACGGCGGTCGTTTCGTTGAAGGGGGTCGACACCGCGCCGAGAAGGGCGTTTATGCCCGTCAGAATTTTTGTCCACTCGCCCTCAAGCAAAGACGTGTCGGCGCGTCCCGACAGGTTGCCCGCCGCCACCGCCTCCACCTGCGAATATATAATCTTATTCACCTGTATAAGGTTTTGGCGCAATCCCTCAAGAGATTCCATAGTCTTGTGGGCAAGAGCCTTTTCCTTCGGGTATTTCGGCAAAGTCAAGCCGAAAACGCCGCCGCCGTAGGAGGAGACGGCGGCAAGGACCTCGCTCACGACTGTCACGTATCCCCGCACCATATTGTTCACGCCGTTCGCTATTTCCTTAAACGACCCCGCGTAGTCCTTTGTGTCTATATACGCCTCGAAGTCGCCCGAATCCTGTCTATACGACATTGTGCCGAAATCCGAAACGAGCGTCTTCATCATTCCCACAAAGGTGTTGAAGTTAGCGGCAAGCAGCCCGAGTTCGTCATTTGAATTTATTTCGACATGCGCGTCCATATCGCCTTTTGACAGTTTGCCCGCGGCGTTCGCCAGCTCGTAAATCGGGGAGATTACCCTTTTGCGGAAATACGCGCTCACCAAAATAAGCGACAATATGACGATACCCAAAACCACGCAGATGATTGTGTTGCGAAACGCCCGAACGTCCGCGAGCACGTCGTCGACGTTCATATCCACGCCGAAAACCGCGTAAACCTTGCCGTCGTCGTCATATATAGGCGCGAATCCCGAAACAAGCCAGCCATAGCCGGGCTGAAACCATAAATCCGTCATCGTGGATTGCCCCGTGCGAAGCGTTATAATAGGCTCGCCGCCGTAATCCGAAACGGGGGAGGAGTCGTTTACCAGCGTTTCATAAGACTGTCCCGACGCGAAGAAGTCCGACGCGAGAAGATACTTGAATACATCGCCTTCCTCGCGCATAGCGTATATTATGTACACGCCCGTGCGTTCCTGTATTTTAAGGATTTCTTTCGAAAGGTTCGTGTAGTATTCGCTGGGTTCTTCCACCACCCCGATATCTCTGAATTCGGCGTCTCTAAGCCCCACCGCCACGGAATCCGCGACCGCCAGCGCGTACTCCGCCTTATCGGAAATCGATTTATCCCTGAAAGAAAAATAACTGTATATACTTACGGACAACGAACAAAAAATAACCGTAATAAACACCACAAGCAGTATTTTCTTGTTTATAGAAAAAAACTTTTTACCCATAGCTCCGCATCACCCCATTGTGAACATACTATACCATAAAAAAATGAAAAAAACAACACTACTGAAGTTTGTAGTTTATAAAGCGGTTCACAAGCATAGCGATTTTGAAGGTGATTGCGTCGTCAAAAACCCGCAAGTCAAGCCCCGTAATTTTTTGGAGTTTGTCAAGGCGGTACACGAGGGTGTTCCTGTGGATATAAAGCTGACGCGCCGTTTCGGACACGTTCAGGTTGTTTTCAAAAAATTTGTGGATTGTCACGATTGTCTCCTCGTCAAAATTTTCAAGGTCGACCTCTTTCATAATCTCCCTCACAAAAGTCCTGCAAAGGTCTTTGCCGATTCCGTGGACGAGCCGCCCGATTCCGAGTTTGTCCGCGTTTACGATATTCTTTTCGGGTTCGAAGATTCGGCTGATTTCGAGCGCGGTTTTCGCCTCGCCGAAGGAATTCGGAAGCTCCTTGAGTTCGCAGATAACGCTCCCGATTCCTATACGAACTTTTATCATAATTTCGCTCGAGATAGTACCCAGAATATTCTTTGCCGGTTTTTCAGAGTCTTTTTCGCGCAGTTCCTTAACAAGCGCAATGTTTCGGTCGTCTATAACGATAATAAAATCCTTGTTTTTTTGCGGAAAGATGCTTTTAAGAATCTCAACGACATATACGCTCCGTTCGGCGGGGACTTCGACTATGTACACGACCCGCCTTGCCTCCGTGTCGATATGCAGTTTCTTTGCGAGATTGTACAGCTCGGGCGCGGCTAAATTCCCCAGAATTAGGTTTTGTATAAAATTGTCGCGGTTAAAACGCTCCTTGTACGCAAGCATAAGGCTTTGAATCTGAAACACCGCCAACCGCCCAAGTTTAACGATATTCTCGCCTTCTCCCCGAAGCCCCAGAACATACTCGACTGTGTTTTCGTTCGCCACCTTGAAAAACCAGCAATCCTCCGACTTTATATACTCTTCCTCCGTTTTCGCGAGAGGCAAAAGGTCGGTCGACTCCCCACTATCCTCCGTCGCCGCGACGACTTTTCCGTAACCTTCAAACACCACAAAATCAATTCCCGTCAACGATTTAAGCCCGTCTATCGTCGTTTGTAAAATTTGTGCAAAATTCAAGCGCGTACCTCCAAAAAAGAACGCGGGAAAAACCCGCGCCCTTTAAGTTATTTATTTCTTTTTCGCGTTTTCGATTAATTCGTCAAGCAGAGCTTTAAGAGCTTCTGGTGTAGTATTTTCGGCGGCGTACCGCAAGGATAACAGCACGGTTAAAAGTTCAGGATTTGTCATAAAATCACCACCTAACTTTTAGTAGTTCTTTCGCCCGCAGTTAAACCTGTCATGTTGGCGTACCATTCTTGCCACTCTCCTAGGAACTTTTCGGCTTCGTCGGGGCTTAGCTTTTCTTGCGCGATGGATTTCGCCTTATCGTAAGCCATATATACCATTGATTTGTACTGATAGTCCGTCATAATTTCACCTTTTTCCTGAACCGTAAAAACCACCCTATCTTTCGGCTATTTTCTGAACTTGAAGCTCGCGACACTTCCGCGCAAAACTTCGGACTGGCTTGAGAGTTCCTGAGCGGACGCGGCGGATTCTTCGCTCGTGGCGGTATTCTTTTGGGTCGCGTTAGCGATTTGGTTGATTCCCAGGTTAATTTGCCCGATACCTTCGTTCTGCTCGTTCGACGCTTTCGACACCTGTTCTATTATTTGCGAGATATCGTCAACCTGCGCTATGATTGCGTTCAGAGCTTCGGCGGTTTGCGCGGCGGTTTTTGAGCCCTCGTCGGTTTTGAGGATACTGTTTTCGACAAGTTCGGTGGTTTCCTTAGCCGCGACAGAACTTCTTCCCGCAAGCGAGCGGACTTCCTCCGCGACAACCGCGAACCCTTTTCCGTGTTCGCCCGCCCGCGCCGCCTCAACAGCCGCGTTAAGCGCAAGGAGGTTTGTCTGGAACGCTATGTCGTCGATAACCTTGATGATTTTGCCGATACTCTTTGACGCTTCGTTGATTTCATCCATCGATTTAAGCATATGGTTCATCTCGCTGCTGCCCTTTGTCCCCGTGGTTTTCGCCTCGGACGCGAGTTCGTTCGCCTTGTTCGCCGCCCCCGCGTTACTCTGGGTTTGCTCCGCGACAATGCTTAAAGACGCCGAAAGTTCCTCGACGGCGCTTGCCTGCTGCGTCGAGTTGCCCGCGAGTTCCATACTCGATTCGGAGATTGTTCTCGCCCCGATTGCGACTTGCTCCGCGGCGCGGTTGATATTGTGTATAAGTTCGTTAAAGGTATCGATAATAGTTTCAAGCGCAACCTTGATAGGGGCGTAATCCCCTATGTACTCGCGGCTTATGCGTAAATCCAGATTCTGGTTGGACATTTTTGTGAGAGTGTCCGAAATTTCGCCCACATACGAGTTCACCGTACTAACGACGCTGTTAATGTTATCTGACATTTCCGCGAAAGTGCCTTTGTAATGCCCTTTGACGCCAGCCGACAGATTGCCCTTCGATACTTCAGAAAGTACGCTGCTTGCCTCGTTAACAGGCTCGGCGACAGTTTTAAGAAGGTCGTTAAGCGAGACGGCGATTTCGCGCCACGACCCCTCAAAGGAGGTTGCGTGAAGTTCGCGGTCGAGTTCGCCCTTAGACGCGGACTCAATCATCGTGTTTATCGCCTTAGCCACGTCAATCAAACCATGCTTAAGAGTTTCAAAAGCGTTCGTGAGGACGATTTTTTTGCCTGGGAGAACAGGTATATTAACGTTGAAATTACCTTTAGCGAACGCGTCGGCGCAGTTCAAAGACATCATGGTGTCGCTTATAAGCCCCTTTGCGAGTTCGTTCACCGACTCCGCGACGTTCTTATAAGCGCCCTTAAATTTCGAGTCGTCGATACGAGCTTCAATGTCGCCTTTTTCCAGCTCGGAGGAGGTCTTGATGATTCCGTTCACGAGAGAGTTTATAGATTCGATAACCGCCGCCAACGAGTTGCGGATTTCGCCTATTTCGTCCCTCGCGTTCGAACGCGCGTCAAATTTTATGTCGCCGTCCGCGGCTCTTTTAAGCATAACGACAACGGCGTTTACCGGTTTAACGATTGCGCCTGTAAGAATTCTGACGATAATAATCGAGAGTATCAAAGTCGCGACGGCGGAGATTATCATAGTCGTCGTCGTGTTGCCCACTTTTGTCGTCGTCTGGCTGCTGACTTCGAGATAGGTTTGCTTAATCTGCGTTTTGAGAGTCGCCAAACCGGAGGCGACATCCGTGCTCACCTGCGCGGTCTGTTTGATATTATCGATTATCGCCGACGTATCCGCGCCCGCCAAGAGTTTGGTGTACATATCCTCATAAACGGGCATATAGCTGGTGGTTATACTTTCTTTGATTTTCGCGACCTCTTCGTGGCGGCGGTTTTTATCCGCTTCGGCGACTAGCTGGTTTTCTTCAAGAAGTTTTAAGTATTCGTCCAAATCGGAAAAAACGGTGTCCCTTGCGGTTTCCGCGGCGTTATACTGCTGTTTTCCCGTGTCGAAATCGTTCGCTCTCATATAGACTACCGTCGCGTTCACGGCGCGGCGCATTTCCGTAAAACTCTCGGTCGCGTCCGCCACAAGCGTCGCGCTCTCGACGCTTATATTAATAATGTCGCTGTAGGTTTGGTCGGTTTCCCGAATGTTTTTTATTCCCATCACGACGAGAACTGTCACGAGAATTAAAACAACGGCGAAACCCATAGTTAATTTATTGCCCGTCTTAATGTTGTTAAGGTTCATAGCTGAATATTCCTTTCTTCGAGTCGTGTATTTTACATATTTTCAGGGGATTTTATCCCCAAAAGTTTAAGCCCCAGCGCAAGCACCGTTTTCACGCAATAAACGAGAGTGAGGCGGGCGTTTCTTATGTTTTCATCGTCTGTGAGGACGGTTTGGCTGTTGTAGAACTTGTTGAAGGACTGGCAGATTTCGATTAGCCCGCGGCTTAGAACGCAGGGTTCGTTCGTCTCCGACACCTCGAGTATTTTTCGCGGGAAAGCGGAAAGGGCGCGGATAACGTCTGAGGGTATCTCGTCCGACAAAACGCTGTAATCCACAGAGTCCTTCGGCGTGAAATCCGCCTTTTTGAGGATACTGCACGCTCGCGCATGGGTGTACTGGACATAGGGCCCGCTCTCCCCCTCAAAACTAAGCACACGCTCCCACGAGAAAGAAACGTCCTTGATTCGGCTGTTGTAGAGGTTGTTAAACACGACCGCGCCGACGCCGACACTCTCGGCGATTTCGTCCTTGTCCGCCAGATTCGGGTTTTTCTCCTCGATTATGCCCCGCGTTTTCGATACCGCGTCGTTTAGCACGTCGTCAAGGAGAATCACGTTGCCCTTTCTCGTCGAGAGTTTGCCCTCCGAGAAATTGATAAGCCCCAGCGGGACGTGTACGAGTTTGCTCGCCCAGTCGTATCCCATAAGCTCGATTACCTTGAACCATTGCGCGAAATGCAGGCTTTGGTCCATACAGGTGACATAAAGAACCTTGTCGAAATTATAGGTTTTTTGACGGTAAAAGGCGGCGGCAATATCCCGCGTGGGGTAAAGCGTCCCGCCGTCGCTCCGCAGGATAAGGCAAGGCGGCATATTATACGCCGACAAATCGACGATAGACGCTCCTTCGCTTAGCGTAAGCAATCCCTTTTCCCGAAGTTCGTCCGACACGGCGGACATTTTGTCGTTGTAGAAACTCTCCCCCGTGTAGTAGTCAAAGTCTATCCCCAGACGCTTGTACGTGTTGTTTTTGTACTCGTACAGGCTTATGTCGTTGAACCATTTCCAGAGGGCGATAGCTTCCTCTTCCCCGTTTTGCATCTTGACAAGCCATTCCCGCGCCGTGTCGTTCAGGGACGCGTCCTTGTCGGCTTCGTCGTGAAAACGGATATAAAGGCGCATAAGTTCCGCCACGCCGCCCTGCTCGACTTCCTCTTCGTTCCCCCAGTTTTTGTACGCGGTAATCAATTTGCCGAATTGAGTACCCCAGTCGCCGAGGTGGTTTATACTTATGGTATTATACCCCAGATGCTTATAAATATTGTACAGGGCGTGTCCGATAACCGTCGTCGGGATATGCCCGACATGAAACGGTTTCGCGATGTTAGGCGACGAGTAGTCTATAAGAACTGTCGCGCCGCCGCCGATTCCGCTTTTGCCATATTCTTCCTGTTGCTCCAAAATTTCCCGTATAACCGTTTTCGCGACAAGCTCCCTGTTAAGGAAGAAATTCACATACGCCCCGACTTGCGCCGCCCGCTCAACAGTCTCACAAGGCGCAAACCCCGACACAATCTCCCCCGCGATAACGGCGGGAGGCTTGCGTAAAACTTTCGCAAGTTTGAAACACGGGAACGCAAAGTCGCCAAGGAGGGAATCGGGAGGAATCTCAATCATCTGATTTATTTCGTCAAAACCTATTTCAGTAATGATTTCGCGCAGTTTCTCCGCGACTTTTACCCGAAAATCCAAAATATCAACCCCCCCCGCGTAACCGATTTAAATTATCTTCAAAGTATAACATAAATATCATAGGAGTGCAAGAAAAATTTTAGCAGTCGCCAAGGATATCTCCGACACGCCGCAATTTGACTAAATCACCCTCCCGTGAGATTTCGGAGAATCCCAGTTTTTTGAAAAGCGCGGTATCGTCTTTTTTTGTCAGGGCGTATTGCGTCCCCGCCCCCATATCAAAAGCGCGGCGCAGCAAAACACGCGCCGCGAAGTCGCCGAAACCCTGCCCCGTTTCATACTCCTCAAAGGAGATATAGTATTCGCCGTCTTTTATTTCAAGAAGTCCGCCCGCCACTTCCGTTTCGCCGTCTTTTACGGATAATGCCAAATTTTCCCAGTTCGCCGTTATCATATCAGTATTCCTCTATATCCACAAGTTTCGCGTCATATTTGCGCGGCAACACAAGATTACATATTTTTCCGAATTTTCCCGTATTGTCGCTCACAAAAAAAGAGTGGGCGGGGGCGACGTTTCCGCTTCGGCAAAGCTGTTTTTCGTCAAGCAGGGATTTCATCTTCAGAGCGGTCGCCTGCGCGGGGTTTATGACGCTTACGCTCCCGCAAACCTTGTTAATCTGGTTCAGCAAAAGGGGGTAATGGGTACACCCCAGAACGAGCGCGTCAATATCCTTGTCGATAAGTTCCTGAAGGTATATTTCGGCGGTAATCGCGGAGACGCTGTTATTCACCCACCCCTCCTCCGCAAGCGGCACAAAAAGCGGGCAAGCTTTTGAGTACACGGAGATATCGGGGTTTATTTCATTTATATATTTCTCATACGCGCCGCTTTTTATCGTGCGTTCCGTGCCGATTACGCCGACGCGGTTGTTTTTTGTGGTACGCACGCACTCGTTCGCCCCCGCCGAAACGACTTCGATAATCGGAAGCTCGAACTTTGCCGCGAGCTCCGCGTAGCTGTTGGAACTCACCGTATTACACGCGATTACGACGGATTTCACGTTCTTCTCCGTGAGAAAATTCATAATCTGCGTGCTGTATTTTGTGACAATCTCCTTGGATTTCGAGCCGTAAGGCACTCTTGCGGTGTCCCCGAAATATATGATTTCCTCCGCGGGCAAAATTTTAAGGAACTCCGAGACCACAGTAAGCCCGCCTACCCCGCTGTCAAAAATCCCGATGGGGCGTTTATCCATTGGCGAACCGCCTTTCGGCGTCGTCTATCAGAGAGAGGAGCAGTTCTTCTGTCGTAACGCCCGCGTGTGCCAAAAGAAGGGGGTACATACTTATCACCGTGAACCCGGGCATAGTGTTTATCTCGTTGAAGTAGAGCTCTCCGTCGTAGAAAAAATCGACCCGTGAAAGTCCGCCGCAGTCAAGCGCGTTAAATATGAGCGCGGCGGTCTCCCGCATTTTTTCGGAAACTTCTTCGGGGAGGTCGGCGGGGATTTGCGTGCGGGACGCGCTGTTCTCATATTTTGCCGAATAGTCGTAGAATTTTGTCGCCGACAAAACTTCCCCCACCGCCGAGACGATAAGCGAATCGCCGCGGCTTAGCACCGCGCATTCAAACTCCCGCCCCTTGATTTCCTTCTCGACGACGATTTTGTCGTCATAGTCAAGAGCCGCGTTAATAGCCTTTGCGAGAGACGATTTTGTAGCTGCGCGCGAAATCCCGATAGACGAGCCGCCCGAAGAGGGCTTTACATAGCAAGGATACCCGATTTTTTCTTTGATAAGTTTAAGGTTAGCGTCAAGTTTGTCGTCAGTCAGCTCCCTCTCGCGAAACGAAAGATACGCCGCCTGTTTAACGCCCTCCCGCGCTATGATTGCCTTTGTGAACGCTTTGTCCATACAGACCGCCGAAGAGCGAACGCCGCACCCCACATACGGAATCCCCGCCGTCTCAAAAACCCCTTGCAAAACGCCGTCTTCTCCGTTTTTTCCGTGGAGAGCGGGAAATATAACGTCCACCTTAATCGGACGAGTTTTCTCCCCCGCAATCCGCAAAAGCCCGCCGCCGCGCCGCCCGCAGTCGAGAGTCACGGGCGTTCCCAGTTTATCCCACGCGATACCGACGGCGCGGTCGGGCGAACCGTCATAAAAAAGCCAGTCGCCGTCCTCCGTTATGTATATCGGAAGTACGTTTATATGCTCGGGAGGCAACGCCCCGATTATGGTAGCCGCCGAAAGTTTCGACACCTCCCGTTCGCTTGAGCGCCCGCCGAATATTACCGCCACGTTTTTCATATTGCACCTCTGTTTGGCAAACTATTGTTTTTGGTTTATTATAGCATATATAAAATAGCCTTGTAAAATATTCTTGATTATAATATAATATTAACAAAATCTTATAAATAGGTGGCAGAATAATGGGCAAAAACGAAAGGGAAACCGCCGTCGATATCTTGACGGAAGTCCTTAACGGCACGCACAATAACGCCATACTAAAGAGAACCCTTGACGCGTCAGGTTATTCGGGAATACAAAAGCATCTTGTGACGGAACTCGTCAACGGGACTATACGCAACCTGATATATATAGACTATGTGTTATCGAAATTTGTGAGCAAGTCCCCGAAGAGGTTTGTTAAGAATCTGCTTAGGGTGGCGGTGTATCAGATTTGTTTCGCCGACAAGATACCCGATTACGCGGCGTGCAACGAGGCGACGGATATCGTGAAAAGACGCGAGCCGCAAAACGCGGGGTTTGTGAACGCGGTACTGCGGAAGGTGTCGGCGGACAAGGGGAACACTAAGCTTCCGCAAGACAAAAAGGAATATATCGCCGTAAAATACTCTATGCCCATCTGGATTATCGACCTTTGGCTTTCGCGCGGGGACGGCTTCGCGTTTGTGGAAAAAATTTGCGAAGAGTACGCGAAACGCCCGAATATATACATTTGCGTGAACACGCGAAAAACCGACGCGGAGGAACTTACAAGGATTCTAGAGGGCGAGGGCGCACTCGTCTCAAAAACGGACGCAAGCCCGAACACTCTTAAAATAGAAAACGCCGCAATCTCGGAGATACAATCGTTTAAGGACGGGCTTTTCCACGTAATGGACGTTTCCGCGTCGATTGCCGCCGATATGCCGTATAAATTCGGGGACGTCCCGAACGCCCCGAAAATCCTCGACGCCTGCGCCGCTCCCGGCGGGAAATCCTTCCGTTTGGCGCAGCTGTACCCGAAAGGGGAGATAACCGCCTGCGACATATACGAAAACAAACTTGAGCGGGTGCGTGAGGGCGCGGCGCGTCTGGGGCTTGACAACATAAACGTTCTGAATATGGACGCGGCTAAGTTTAGCGGGGATTTTTTCGAGGCGTTCGATATAGTGGTGGTGGACGCGCCTTGCTCGGGGCTTGGGCTTTTGCGGAAAAAACCTGATATAAAATTTAACAGAAAACCCGACGACGTACAGACGCTGGCGAAAACACAACGCGCTATGCTTAAGAACTGCGCGAAATACGTCAAGCGCGGCGGGATTCTCCTGTACTGCGCCTGCACGATCACATATCCCGAAAACCAAGGACACGACGATTTTATACTGAACGAGATAGGCGGATTTCAGGACACCCATCGTGAAACTCTGATACAACCCCATATATACGACTCTGACGGATTTTACAGCAAAATGTTTGTACGGGTACATAACTAATGAGGTGAAGATAATGGACGAAAACGACATACTTTCAATGACCATGGCGGAACTCGGCGCGTTTTTGGTAACTCTCGGGGAAAAGAGTTTCCGCGCCTCACAGATTTTTTCGTGGCTGCACAAGAGCGGGTGCAAGAATTATGACGAAATGACTAACGTTTCGATAGGGCTTAGGCGGACTCTTTCGGAAAAAGCTCCGCTCCGTTCGCTTAATATTACCAAAAAAACTCTGTCGGGCGGCGACGCGGTAAAATACGGCTATGAGACGCACGACGGACATTTTCTTGAGGGTGTATTGCTAAAGCACGATTATGGGAATACTGTATGTGTGTCGTCACAAATCGGCTGCGCTATGGGCTGTTCGTTTTGCGCGTCAACCCTTGGCGGGCTTACGCGCAACCTCTCGGCGGGGGAAATGTGCGCCCAGATTTACGAAATCTATAAGGACAGCGGCGAACCCGTAAACAACATTGTCGTTATGGGCGGCGGCGAACCCCTGCACAATTACGACAACCTCCTTAAATTTATCGGTATCATAAATTCGTCCGACGGGCGAAATATCGGGGCAAGGCACATAACCGTGTCCACCTGCGGGCTTGTTCCGCAAATACGGCAAATGGCGGAGCTAAAACTCCAAATCAACCTTGCCGTTTCCCTCCACAGCCCTTTTGACAACAAACGCCAGAGTATTATGCCGATAGCGCAAACGTATTCCGTCGCGGAGCTTATCGCCGCCGCCGACGGCTACGCGAAAACCACGGGGCGGCGCGTGACATACGAATACACGCTTATGGACGGCGTGAACGACGACGACAGGGACGCAAAGGAGCTCGCGAAACTCCTGCGCGGGAAACTCGCCCACGTCAACGTGCTTCCCCTCAACAAACACAGCGGCACGGAACTCCAAAAAAGCAGAAACACCGCCCGCTTTATCAAACTCCTCAAAAACGGCGGCGTAAACGTCACCGCGAGACGAAGCGGCGGCGACGAGATAAACGCCGCCTGCGGGCAGCTCCGCGCCAGCGTCCTCAAATTCCAAAACGCCCTCAAAGCGGACTTGATTTAGGAAATAAGAATAGATAAAAAGGTGAGTTATGAACGTATTCGGTGACACAAACGTAGGCAAGGTTCGAGAGAACAACGAGGACAGTTTTTTTTACAGCGACGAGCCAGTCGCGGGGCTGCCGAACCTCTATATCGTAGCGGACGGAATGGGCGGTCACAAGTGCGGCGAGGTCGCGAGCAGCAAAGCTATCGAGTTCTTTCGGGAGTATCTTTTGGAGGAACCCTCGGACGAGGGGATTATGGATAGGCTTGTGGGGGCGATAGTGTTCGCGAACCGCGCCGTGTATGAAATGTCGCTGACGGGCGAGGAATACGAGGGAATGGGGACGACTCTCTCGGCGTGTTCCCTTGACGGAAACAAATTGTATATAGCGCATATCGGGGATTCGCGCATTTACGCGGTGAACCCAGACGACGCGGTACAGCTGACCAGCGACCACAGTTTTATCAACGAAATGGTAAAAAACGGGCAGCTGTCCCTTGAGCAGGCGCGGGCGCACCCGCAAAGGCATATGCTCACAAGGGCGTTGGGCGTTGAAAGATACGTACAGGCGGACGGATACATTGCGGAACTTGCCTCAGGCACAAAAGTGCTTTTGTGCAGCGACGGCTTGTCGAATATGGTTGCGCCTCCGTTTTTTTCAAAAATAGCGTCCGAGTCGGAGAATAACGCGGAGGTTGTACGCCGCCTTATCGACGAGGCGCTTGAAAACGGCGGGGCGGATAACTGTACAGTTATAGTTTTTGATATTTGAGGGCGGGTGTTTTGAATGTTGCTTAACGAGGGTGATATAATAGCGGAACGCTACCTAATCGAGAAAAAAATCGGGCAGGGCGGAATGGCGGTCGTCTACAAGGCGCTCGACCGAAATCTCAACAGAATCGTCACGTTTAAGGTGATGCGCGAGGAATATGAGAACGACGACGACTATATAAAGAGATTTCACAAGGAGGCGCGGGCGGCGGCGCAGGTTTCGCACCAGAACCTTGTGAACGTGTACGACGTGGGCGCGGCGGACGGCGTGAATTATATAGTAATGGAGTATATAGACGGACTTACGCTTAAGGATATGATAAGAAAGCGAGCTCCGTTTACGAACGCGGAGACTTTGGGCGTGGCGATACAGATTGCGACCGCGCTCGAGCACGCGCACAAGAATCAGATAGTGCATAGGGACGTGAAACCGCAGAACGTTCTTATCACGACAGAGGGCAACGTGAAGATTACGGATTTCGGGATTGCGCGTGTCGCGTCGGACACGACGCAGATTGCGTCGTCTAACACTATGGGGTCGGTGCATTATTTTTCGCCCGAGCAGGCGCAGGGGAGATATACCGACAATAAGAGTGATATATATTCTTTGGGTATCGTTATGTTTGAAATGTCGACGGGGACGCTTCCTTTCGAGGGGGACACCTCTGTTTCGATTGCGATGCAGCATATAAACGACCCCTTGCCGGGCATCAGGGAACTTAACCCTGACGTTTCGGAGAGTATCATTAAAATAATTCAAAAAGCCACCGAAAAACTTTCCTCAAAAAGATATCAGACAATGGAGGATATGAGCGGCGACCTCAAACGCGCTATCACCAACGAAACAGGCGATTTTGTGGACGAGGAGGAAGAGGCGAAAGAGCCGACGGCGCGTTTTACGGACGATGAAATGGCGGAGATACGACGGAGGGCTAAGGCGTTGCTTGAAGACGAAGACGAAAAAGAGGAAGAGGAAGAGGATTATTATGAGGACGAAGACGCCGCTTCCGAAAAAAAGGTTATTGTCGCCGCGATTTTAACGTCAGTCGCCATTATCGGGATTATTTTGGCGTTTGTGATTCATATATACGGCGGGAAGAACCGCCCAATCGGGAACGTGCCGAATCTTGTCGGAATGAATATCGAAGATGCTAAAAGAACGGGCGATGAAATCGGACTCGGAGTTTCGCAGACCGACCACAGATACAGCGACAAACCAGAGGGGACGATACTCGAGCAGTTCACGCCCGTGGGGCAGGAGTTTTACAATGACGAGAACGTGCTTGTAATCGTGAGCGACGGCGAGGAGCTTGTCGCCGTTCCCGATTTAACGTCGCGGACGGTGGACGAACTTGAGGGTATTTTTAAGGAAATCCCGCTTAACGTTAAGGTTGAGCATATATATGACAGCAATACCCCGATTGACGTAATCGTGCGGCAAGACCCCGTGAGGGACACGCGGGTGGCTGTAGGGAGTTTGCTTACGGTTTATGTGAGTAACGGGCCTGAACTTCCGATTACCGTTGTTCCTGAACTTAGCGGGAAAACGGAGGACGAGGCAAAGGAGATTTTGCGGAGTCAGGGATTTCAAATCGGGAATATATCGTATGAGAAAAGCGACGAGTATGACGAGGGCGTTGTAATAGAGCAGTCCGTGCCGTCGGGCAACCGCGTCGCCGCGTCCTCAACCGCCGTGGGGCTTACGGTGAGTTCGGGCAAAGGCGGCGTTCCCCCGCAAAACACGGGCGATATGAAAACCACAAAAATCACGCTTAAGCCAATCAGCCTTTCGGACGCGGGCGACACGGTGGAATACCGCCTTGTACGCTACCCCTCCGACGAAAACGCGACGGCGACCGTGGTTGCGCGGGACACCGTGGCGAAATCCGATTTCCCGCTGACGATTGAAGTTTCGGGGACGGGGAAGGCGGAGTTTATTTTCTCTATACGAAGCGGGGACAAATGGAAATTACAGGGAAGTCAGGAAGTCGATTTTGACAATCTATGAACGGGCGGATTGTGAAAGGCATTGGCGGGCTTTATACCGTGCGTACCCTTGACGGCTATGTTCTTGCCAAACCTAAGGGGATTTTCAGGAAACGCGGGATTAAGCCGCTTATCGGGGATTTTTGCGCGGTAGACGGGGAGACGATTACGGAGATTTTTCCGCGAAAGAACGAGATTTTGCGTCCCGCCGTTGCAAACATTGACGTTGTTCTCCTGACATTATTCGGGGATAACATCGACTTGGAGCTTGTGGATAAGTATATAATACTGTCGGAGGCGGCGGGCGTTTCACTTGCGCTTTGCCTTACGAAAACCGACATTATGGAAGATTATGACAAAATATATGATATATATACAAAAGTCGGGTACAAGGTGCTTAGGGTGAGTGCGGTAAGCGGGAGCGGGACGGAGGAACTGCGCGAGTTTATACGCGGGAAATCCGCCGTGTTTACGGGAAATTCGGGAGTCGGCAAATCAAGTATTATAAATTTGCTTACGAACAGTCTTAGTATGGAGACGGGCGAACTCGGGAGGACGGGACGCGGGCGGCATACCACGCGCCACACGGAACTGCTTGACCTCGGAAACGACACCTTTATATTCGACACTCCCGGGTTTTCGTCCCTTGAGTTTGGGGCGGAAATCCGCGATATGGACAGATTGTTTATCGAGTTCGCGGCGTTTCTCGGGGATTGCCAATTCAGGGACTGCCTGCACATAAACGAAACGAATTGCGGCGTCAAAAACCATGTCGGCTATGAAATCCCGCAAAGCCGATACAAGAACTATGTTAAATTTGTTTTGAAAGGGTGAGCGTTATTTGTAAATTAGCCGCGTCTATACTGTCAGCCGACATAGCGTCTATTGGGCAATCCGTGAAAGAAGCCGTCTCCGCCGGGGTGGAGTACATACACGTGGACGTGATGGACGGAGTTTTCGTCGACAACATCACCTTCGGACTTCCGATAGTCCGCGCCGTCCGCGCCGCGACGGACGCGGTGGTGGACGTACACCTTATGATTATCCACCCGTCCCAGTATGTAGGGCAATTCGCGGACGCGGGGGCGGATATCGTGAATTTCCACCTCGAGGCGGCGGGCGACCCCCGCGAAATAGCTTCCGTCATACGCGAACACGGCAAATCCCCCGCAATCACCATAAACCCGTGGACTTCTATCAAGGACGTCGTGCCGTACCTTGACGCGGTGGATATGGTTCTCGTTATGTCCGTAAACCCGGGTTTCGGCGGGCAGAAGTTTCTGCCCCAATCCTTAAAACGCGCCGAGCAAATCAAAAACTACATCAGCCAAAACAATCTCAAAACCCAAATCGAAATGGACGGCGGAATCACCGCCAAAAACGTCCGCGACATAATAAACGCGGGCGCGGATATAGTCGTGTGCGGCTCGTCCGTATTCGGCGCGGACTCCGTTTGCGGAGCTGTCAAGGAATTTCGGCAAATTTTCGCGGGCGCGTTAGCCGAATAAAAATTTATGTTGCATAAACCCACAACAGTATGGTATTATTTATATAACAGTATCTTGTACGAAAATATACGGGGTTTTTCTCGAAAAAACTCCAACGAAGGAGTGTTTGTTTATGGTTTCTACTGTTGATATGGTGGAACTGATGGATATTATCAATTCCCAGTACGCCGACCCGCACCACATCTTGGGTATGCACGAAATCAGCGTACGCAACAAGCCCGCGCTTGCCGTCCGCGCCTTTATTCCTCAGGCTAAGTCGGTCACCGTGATTGACGACGCGGACGAAAAAAAGACATATGATGCGGACCTTGTGCATGTGGACGGTTTTTTCGAGGTTATAATTCCGCGCGAAAAATGGTTTAAGTATAAATTGAAGATTACGTGGCACGACGGCAACGAATGGGTTACATACGACCCGTACTCGTTCCCGCCCGTTCTGGGCGACTTTGACCTGCAGCTCTTCGGAGAGGGCAACCACTACCAAATCTATGAGAAACTGGGCGCGCATTTTGAGACTGTAAACGGCGTTGAGGGCGTGCTGTTCGCCGTTTGGGCTCCAAACGCGAGACGCGTCAGCGTTATCGGCTCGTTCAACTCGTGGGACGGTCGCCGCAACCAGATGCGTATCCGTCAAAGTTCGGGTATCTGGGAACTTTTTGTGCCTGGGTTATGTCAGTGTGACCACTACAAATACGAAATCAAAACAGGTTCGGGGCTTGTTATCCAAAAGAGCGACCCCTACGGAAATTTCTTTGAACTTCGCCCGAGTTCGTCGGGGCTTATTTACGACCTCAACAAGTACAAATGGAGCGACGATGAATGGTACAAAAACCGCAGCCAGTCCAATATATACAAATCCCCGATAAACATCTATGAAGTCCACTTCGGCTCGTGGAAACGCAAAGAGGACGACGGATACCGCTACTATTCGTATCTCGAACTCGCCGAGGAACTCATTCCCTATGTAAAAGATATGAACTACAACTATATCGAACTTATGCCCGTTGAGGAACACCCCTTTGACGGCTCGTGGGGATATCAGGTGACGGGGTACTACGCTCCGACAAGCCGCTACGGCTCGCCCGACGAGTTTATGTATTTTGTGGACAAGTGCCACCAAGCGGGCATCGGCGTAATCCTCGACTGGGTTCCCGCCCATTTCCCAAAGGACGCGCACGGACTTTCCAACTTTGACGGAAGCGCTTTATACGAGCATGAAGACCCGCGTCAGGGCGAACACCCCGACTGGGGTACAAAAATCTTCAACTACGGGCGGAGCGAGGTTAAGAACTTCCTCATAGCGAACGCGATTTTCTGGATTGAAAAATATCACGTGGACGGCTTGCGCGTTGACGCGGTTGCGTCGATGCTCTACCTTGACTACGGCAAACGCGACGGTCAATGGGTTCCGAACGAATACGGCGGCAAAGAGAACTTCCGCGCCGTTGAGTTTATGCGCCATATGAACTCCATTGTGCTAAGCAAACACCCGCAAACCCTTATGATTGCGGAAGAATCCACCGCGTGGGGCGGCGTGACGCTTCCTCCCGACGTGAACCAGTCTACTCTCGGTTTCAACTTCAAATGGAATATGGGCTGGATGAACGACTACCTCCACTATATCCAAAAAGAACCCGTACACCGCCGCTATCACCACGGAACGCTTACGTTCAGCATGGTGTACGCGTATACGGAGAACTTTATACTCGTACTCTCCCACGACGAGGTTGTTCACGGCAAACGCTCACTCATCAACAAAATGCCGGGCGACCTTTGGCAGAAATGCGCAAACCTCCGCCTTACCGTCGGGTTTATGCTTGCTCACCCAGGCAAAAGCCTCCTGTTTATGGGTTCTGAATTCGGGCAATTTGACGAGTGGAGCGAGGAACGCCAGCTCGATTGGTTCCTTCTCGAATACGAACACCACAGACAAATCAAAACTTTCGTTCAGCACGTCAACGGCTTGTACCTCAACGAACGCGCCCTTTGGTTCGACGACTTCAGCCAAGACGGCTTTGAATGGATTACCTATTGGGACGCGGACCGCAGTATCCTTGCTTTCGTTCGCCGCGCCGAATACCCGGGCGAAGATATCGTCGTTGTGGCGAACTTCACGCCTGTCGCTTACCTCAACTTCCGCATAGGCGCGACTCGCAAGGCGGAATACCGCGAAATTATGAACAGCGACAACCCAATCTACGGCGGCAGCGGCATTATGAACACCTCTCCGATTTGGTCGGAAGAAATCTCGTGGGACGGAAAACCGTACAGTTTAGAGCTGAACATTCCTCCGCTTGGCGTTTCTCTCTTAAAACCAGTAAACATCTAAATATAAAGAAAAAGCACGGTTTTCAAAAAAAGTTTGAAAACCGTGCTTTTTTGTGGTAAAATCAGACCGACTTGTAACTATTATTTTTGTACAACGGAGGAGCTTTATGGCGGGATACTCTTCAACCTGTCGGCCGCGTATGACCTTTTTGATTCAGTTTACGTTTTTTCGGGAATATGTTATAATAACTATGTCGATAATGCTCACACAATTATTTTGTTCCCGCTCATACCGCCCTTTGAGCGGGACTTTTGCTTTTATTATTGAGGACACGTTCCAATCCGAGGTGATGCGCTTCTTTGTCTATTTTACCACACCGAACGTCACCAGGTCACCACTTTGTTGACGATTCCGAGTTGTTCCTCGGCGGAGCGTCTGGTATATATCCTTGTCGTTTCGATGTTCGAGTGTC
>BNUF01000014.1 GCA_025997155.1 Clostridia bacterium | reverse complement strand
GAGGCGTACCGCTTGTTTCCCCAAAGGGGCAAAACACCCGCCCCACATCGGACAAGACAAAGGAGGCGTTGTTTTCGATACTTTATGAAAATGTCGAAGATTGCCAATTTTTGGATTTATACGCGGGGACAGGCGCAATCGGTATTGAGGCGCTTAGCCGCGGGGCGGCGCACGCGGATTTTGTCGAAAACTCCCGCGACGCGCTCTTTGCCCTTTCAAAAAATCTTGAAAAAACCAAATTGAAATCACAATCAAAGGTGTACAACTCAAACGTCTTCCTGTTTTTATCGGAAAACTCTAAAAGATACAACATAATTTTTGCCGACCCGCCCTACAAAAGCGGCGACGTCCCGAAAATTTTGACATACGCGTATGAAAAACTTGAGGACGGCGGGTTTCTTGTCATAGAATCCCCGCCCGAGAACCTTGAAAAAATAGCGGAGAGTCTGCCCTACAAGTTGTACAAGCTGAAAAAGTACGGCAAGGCGGGGATTTTGATAGTCAAAAAGGAGGGATTTTTGTGAACGCGGTGTATTCGGGAAGTTTCGACCCAGTTACACTAGGGCACATGGACATAATCACCCGCGCCGCAAACCTGTCGGAGCGACTTACCGTCGCCGTTCTTAACAACGGCAACAAAAATATGCTTTTCTCCCTTGACGAACGTTTTGAACAGATGAAATCCCTTGCAGGTCACATACAAAACGTAACCGTAGTACGTTTTTCGGGTTCGCTTATCGAACTTTTCGGGGAACTTTCGGCGGACGCGGTTGTACGCGGACTGCGGACACCCGCTGATTTCGACCACGAATTTCTGTACGCGAATGCGCTTAAGAGTATAAACCCGAAAATCGAGACGCTGTTTTTCGCGGCGGATCCCGCGCTTATGCACATTAGTTCTACAATGGTCAAGGACGCGGCGCGTTTTGGCTGTGACATAAAAAAAATGGTGCCGAACTATATTATAGACGCCGTGAAAAAGAAAGTACAAAACAAGGATTGGGGGAATGTCTGAAAATATGGAGAGTATAATTGATTACCTTGACGAAATTGACGAACTGCTTGAAACGAGCAAAGTCGCGCCGTTTAGTAACAAAATCGCGGTGGACAAAGGCGAGCTCCGCGACCTGATTGAGGAGATACGCCTGAACCTGCCCGCCGAAATCGAACACGCGAAACGGCTGGTGAACGACCACGAGCGGGTTATGGACGACGCGAGACACAAAGCGTCCGACATAAAAAGAAACGCGGAGGCGGACGCGGACCGTCTCTCCGACGAACACGAAATCACCAGACGCGCCGAGGAGAAGGCGCGGGCAATCGAGACGGCGGCGCGAAACAACGCGAAAATGATGCGCCAGAGCGCTCTAGAGTACGCCGACGAAATCCTTACAAAGGTTGAGGAGTCGGTACGCGAGGCAATGTCCCTTATGAACCGCACAAGCGGGCAAATCAACGAAATGTTTGACGACAACCTTGGGATAATAAGCCAAAACCGCGCCGAACTTCGCGCCGACATAGGCGATAACCCGAGGAAGGGCTGATTTCTATGGACAATATAACGGACGTGCTGATTGACAAGATAAAAGAAAAAAGCAACCCCGCGGTTGTGGGGCTTGACCCGCAGCTTTCGTTTATCCCCGATTGTGTCAAGGAAAGCTCCTACAAACAATTCGGGAAGACGGCAAAAGGCGCGTCGGAGGCGATTTTTGAGTTCAACAAATATGTGATTGACGTTATCGCTCCCTATGTCCCCGCCGTAAAGCCGCAGATTGCCATGTACGAGCAGTTTGGCGCGCACGGCATAGACGCGTTTGTACGCACGGTGCAATTCGCGAAGGAACGCGGGCTTGTTGTAATCGGGGACGTGAAACGCGGGGATATCGCGTCGACCGCGAAGTGCTATTCGGACGGACACATAGGACGCGTGGACATAGACGGCGAGAGCGTGTCGGTTTATGACGAGGATTTTATCACAATCAACCCGTACCTTGGATATGACAGCGTTGAACCGTACCTCTCCAACCTTGAGAAATACGGCAAGGGGCTTTTTGTGCTTGTCAAGACTTCAAACCCCAACAGCGGGGAAATACAGGATTTGTATACGTCAGGCATAGCGGTTCACGAAAAAGTGGGCGAACTTGTCGCGAACTGGGGTAAAACCTCTATCGGCAGATACGGGTACAGCGCGATAGGCGCGGTGGTCGGCGCGACGCACAGGACGCAGGCGGAGAACTTGCGGGCGCTTATGCCGAGTACTTTCTTTCTCGTCCCGGGATACGGCGCGCAGGGGGCGACGGCGGAGGACATCGCGGTTTGTTTCAAAAACGGCATAGGGGCGATAGTCAACAGTTCACGCGGAATCATCGCCGCCCACACCAGCAGGAAATACGCGAGATTCGCGGGTGAGTTCTTTACGCGTTCCGTACTTCAGGCGGTTATCGATATGCGCGAGGATTTAAGAGGTATTGTATGGAATTAGAAACGGTAAAGATACTAAAAAATCGTAAAATTGCCGAAGATATATATGAACTGCTTTTGTACGCCCCGAATATATGGCACAGGGTTCTGCCGGGGCAATTCGCCGAAATTTATCTTGAAAACGGGATAAATATACTCCCGCGTCCGCTTAGCATATGTCAGGCGGCACTCGGCAACCTGCGGCTTATTTACAAGACGGTCGGAGACGGCACAAGGCGGCTGTCGGAGTTTCGGGAAGGGGACGGCATAAGGATTTTAGCCCCCTTGGGGAACGGTTTTCCCGTGGATTTTGACGCGTCCTATGAACACATTGTAATCGGAGGGGGAATCGGCGTTGTGCCCTTGCTCCGTCTGGCGCAGACCCGCAGGGGGGACGTTCGCGTTTTCCTTGGGTTTCGCGCAAAAGAACAAATAATCCTTAGGGAAGATTTTGCGGCGGCGACTGAACATTTGCGTATCGCGACGGACGACGGCTCGTATGGATACCACGGGAACATTATCTCACTTGTCAAAGAGGAGCTAGCCGATAGCGACAAGCCCCGCGTGATATACGCCTGCGGTCCTAAACCGCTCCTTCGGGCGGTGCAAAGTTTCGCCGCAAAAAACAACACCCTTGCGTATCTCTCCCTCGAGGAGCGTATGGGCTGCGGATTCGGCGCGTGTATCGGGTGTGTCGTCAAAACCGTACACGGCTACAAAAAAGTATGCAAGGACGGAACTGTGTTTTTGGCGGACGAGGTGATTTTTGATGAGTGAGCTTGATTTGTCCGTAAATATCGCCGGCGTTACCTTCAAAAACCCCGTGTTCACCGCGTCGGGGACTTTTGGCGCGGGCAGAGAATACGCGGATTTTATCGACATAAACACCCTTGGCGCGGTCACGACAAAGGGAGTTTCCATAGTCCCGTGGGAGGGCAACAAGCCGCCGCGTATAGCCGAGGTACACGGCGGTATGCTTAACTCCATCGGCTTGCAAAACGCGGGCTTGGAGAAGTTTATACAGGAAGATATCCCGTTTTTGCGGCAATTCGGCACGAAGATTATCGTGAATATTTGCGGGCATACGGCGGAAGAATATGTAAGCGTCGCAAGGGAACTTTATGACGCGGACGTTGATATGCTTGAGCTCAATATCTCCTGCCCGAATATAACCGAGGGCGGGATTGCGTTCGGCACGGACGAAAAGGCGTTGTACGACGTGGTGTATGACGTCAAGAGTTTCGCCCGTCAGCCCCTTTCCGTGAAATTAAGCCCCAATGTCACCAATATCTCGAAAATGGCGAAGATTGCGGCGGACGCGGGCGCGGACGCGCTGTCCCTCATAAACACGATTGTCGGAATGAAAATAGACGTACACACGAGAAAACCCGTGCTGAACAACGTTTACGGCGGCTTGTCGGGGGCGGGGATTAAACCTGTCGCGGTTAGAATGGTGCATCAGGTGCGAACCGCTATCCCGTATATTCCGATAATCGGAATGGGCGGGATTTCAAGCGGCGAGGACGCGGTTGAGTTTCTTCTGGCGGGGGCGAGCGCCGTTTCGGTCGGCACGGCGAATTTTGAGAATCCCCGCGCAACTTCCTTCATTTTGCAGGGCATACGGGATTATATGACGAAATACGGCTTTTCTTCATTAAACGAGATAAAACTTGACGAATAGAGGTATACTATGGACAGAACACGCGCCGAAGAAATCCTGACAAAGGCGGGGGCGCTCCTCACGGGGCATTTTCGGCTCACGTCGGGCAAACATAGCGGCAAGTATATGCAATGCGCCCAGATTTTGCAGTACCCCGAGTTCACGGCGGAACTCGCGGAGGATTTATCGAAAAACTTTGAAAACGCCGATATAGTCGTAGGACCCGCTATGGGCGGTATCGTTATCGCCTATGAACTGGCAAGGCATCTTCGCGCAAAAAGTTTTTTCACGGAACGCGTAGACGGCAAAATGGTTTTGCGCCGAAATTTCACTATCCCCGAGGGGGCGAGAGTGGTGGTCGCCGAGGACGTGATAACGACGGGCGGGTCGGTGCGGGAGGTTATCGAAATCGTGCGTGAACAGGGCGGGAACGTCATTGGCGTGGCGGTTTTGGTGGACCGTTCGGGCGGGAGCGTCGATTTCGGCGTACCCCTTGCCTGCGCGTACAAGGCGGACATAGCTGCGTATGAGGCGGAGGACTGCCCGCTTTGCAAGGAAGGCAAGATGCCCGTCGTTAAGCCGGGGAGCAGAGCAATCTAGCCGTATTTACACGGCTAGAGAGCCTGTTCAGCATCTCCATTTTGGGTCTTTTCGGCATCTTTTCCGCCGTACTGCGTCAGCGGCTCCTAGCAAACTGCTTGGGAGTGTGCGTCGTCGCCGCTTCCTTGTAAGGCGGAAAACCTGCTCGAAAATCCTCCAAAAGCGAGATACTGAACAGACTCTTACATATTAAAAAGAGGTGGGAGATATGGCGGCAAATGTATATGTGCAAACCCCGCTTACAGAATACCAAATATACATCAAAAATTCCTACGACGAGTTGGCGTTTGCTATACAGACGACGAACCTTTGCGGGTACACCGCTGTCATAATCACAGATGAAATTGTGGACCGTCTGTACACCTTCTCTATCCGCGAGCTTCTTTTAAGGATTTTTACGAATGTCTACGCGGCGGTAATCCCCGCGGGGGAGACGAATAAAAACCACGAGACGCTTATTGCTTTATACCACAAGCTTCAGGAGTTTCACGCCGACAGGCAAACCGTTATTTTCGCCCTTGGCGGCGGGGTGGTCGGGGACGTGGCGGGGTTTTGCGCCTCGACATATATGCGCGGGATACCCTACGTGCAGCTCCCGACGACACTTCTCGCCTGTGTGGATTCCTCCGTCGGCGGCAAGACAGGCGTGGATTTGGGCAATAGCAAAAACATAATCGGCGCGTTCTATCAGCCGCAATTCGTCTACATTAACACGAGTGCTATACAGAGCCTTCCCCCCGAGCAATTTTCGGCGGGTATGGGCGAGGTCATAAAAACCGCGCTCATTCGGGACGCTGAGCTGTACGAGTATATCCGCGATAACCGAGAGGCGATACGAAACCGCGAGGAGACGCCTCTGTCGACAGTAATTGCGCGAACCTGCCGTATCAAGGCGAAAATCGTCACCGCCGACGAAAAGGAAACGGGCGTTCGCGCAATCCTCAATTTCGGGCATACTTTCGGACATTCTCTTGAGAGTTTGAGCGGATTCGGGATTTCCCACGGACATTCCGTTATGCACGGTTGCCGCGCCGCAATGTATCTCTCGAAACTCTTGGGGTATGACATAAAAGACCATTATCTGTCCGATTTGACCGAACTTCTGGAATTTTTCGGGCTTTCGCGCCTGAGCTCGGAATACCCGCCTGACCTTCTCTATGATAAGATGTTTGAAGATAAAAAAACCAAAAACGGCGAACTGAATTTTGTGCTGATTACAGACATAGGCTTTGCGCAAATCTACAAAAACCCCACAAAAAAGGCGGTTTTTGACGCAATACAATATATGATGGATTATCGTTAGGAGCAAGTTTTGTGAAACAAAAGATATTTACAATCTGTACGCTTGTCGTCGCGGCGGTGCTTGTGGCGCTCGACCAAATCACAAAACATATAGCGGACGCGACGCTTATGGGTATCGGCACGAAATCCGTTATAAGCGGCGTTTTAAGTTTTACCTATGTCGAAAACGCGGGGGCGGCGTTCGGGATTTTTCAGGGCGGACGCTGGTTTTTTGCCGTGCTGACGCTTGCAATCACAGTCGCGGCAATCATATATTACCGAAATTTGCCAAAAGGGCGGATTTTCTCGTTTATGCGCGGGGCGATTGTACTCATAGTCGCGGGGGCGCTCGGGAACTGCATCGACAGGGTGCGTCAAGGGTATGTCGTCGATTTCATACACGTTGTTTTCGTGAAATTCCCCGTATTCAACCTGGCGGATATATATGTCGTCGTCGGTACTCTGTCTTTCGCCGCGCTATTGGCATTTTTTGTAAAAGACGACGAGGGGATAAGATGAAGTGAGAAGCAATTCATATTTCTTTGTTCCGCAAGTTTATACGTCAAAAGGGAGGTGAACATACCCCCCCAAAAAAAAGCGTTGTCATTTTAGATAATCAGGGTGTTCGCCATTGCGAAAAAATACTATGCTTAATTAATCACAACTTTGAGAGTATTTTTTGAAGATTATCCTCAATCTCGCTGCATATACCGCTGCATATACCGCTATAATAAGCACTATAAACATCGCTATATCCACTCGCACCAGAATTGCTATATCCCCCCGTACCAATATAGCTTGCGGGCGTTGTTGAAGTAGGCGTTTTGTTGGTTTTTGTTCTTTTGGACTTTCTTTCTTCGCAAATGGTATGCCAATCCTTAGCAATCAGACCTACAACTAGGACGACAAAAAGGACTAAAAAAATCATACTAATCAACAACCTTTGGTTTTATTAAATTTTATGAACATATGTACAAGGAGCAAATGTCGACTATATGCCTTTGTCTTTTTTGTAGTGATTATAAATACAACCCCCTCATTTTTGTAAAGTTTGATACCTCTTGTACCATTATATATATTGTCGAGTATTTTCTATATTTTTTCAGATTCCGCTTAAGGTTTCAATATGAATAGATGAATAGATAAAATTGAGGTGTACAAAGCGCGAAAATGTTGTATAATATAGATTAACGAAAGGGTTTGGTTTGCGTGATTAAGTGGCGGTATGAGATTTTGGACGGAAAAAATAGTGTAAATCGACCTTATAATCCCGATTGAGGATATTTTTGAGGGAGTGGAAATTTATGGAAAATGCATATGACACGCTGAAGGCGAGGGGGTTTATTGAGCAATGTACGCACGAGGAGTCGGCAAAGGAGCTTCTCGGTTCGCAAAAAATCAAGTTTTACATAGGTTTTGACCCGACGGCGGACAGTCTGCACGTGGGGCATTACCTTACGGCTATGGCTATGGCGCATTTGCAAAAGGCGGGGCATATCCCGATAATGCTTATGGGCGGCGGCACGGGAATGGTGGGCGACCCGACGGACAAGACGGAAATGCGGCGTATAATGTCCGCGGAAGAAATTTCTCATAACGTGGATTGTTTCAAAGCGCAGTTGTCGAAGTTCATTGACGTTTCGGAGGGCAAGGCGATTATAGCCGACAACGCCGACTGGCTTCTCGAGCTAAAATACCTTCCTTTCATACGCGAATACGGCGTGCATTTTTCGGTAAACAAAATGCTTACGGCGGACTCGTACCGAACGCGGTTTGAGCGGGGGTTGTCGTTTTTCGAGTTTAACTATCAGCTGCTTCAGGCGTATGACTTTTTGGAGCTGTACCGCCGTTACGGCTGCGTTATGCAAATGGGCGGACGCGACCAGTGGTCGAACATTATCGCGGGCGTGGAACTTATCCGCCGCGTGGAGAACGCCGACGCGCAGGGGATTACGTTCGCGCTTTTGGCGAAATCGGACGGGACGAAAATGGGGAAAAGCCAAAACGGCGCGGTGTGGCTTGACGCGAACAAGACTCCGCCGTATGAGTTCTTTCAGTATTGGCGGAATGTAGACGACGCGGACGTTATACGGTTCCTTAAACTGCTTACGTTCCTCCCGCTTGAGGAAATATCGGGATACGAGGAGTTTGCGGGGAGCGAACTTAACAGGGTCAAGGAGATTTTGGCGTATGAGGTGACAAAGAACGTCCACGGCGAGCAGGAGGCGGAGCGGGCAAAGGAGGCGGCGCGGGGGCTTTTCGCGGGCGGCGCGTTGTCGGGGAGTATCCCCGAGACGATTCTTTCCGAAGAGGACGCGGCGAACGGGGTGAATATAGTCGAGCTGCTCGTGCGTACTGGGCTTATAAAGACGAAGAGCGAGGGGCGGCGGCTGCTTGAGCAGGGAGGCGTAAAAGCTGACGGCGTTAAGATAACCTCCTTTGAGCACGTTCTGCAAAAGGCGGATTTCGCCAAAAAAGAGGGCGTAATGCTCCAAAAAGGCAAAAAAACCTTCCACCGCGTAAAATTTTAATAAAAAGTTGTGATATTTTACTAAACTTTTTTGAAAAATACGCCGATAATTTAAATACAGGCGATGATTATCACGGCGGAGTACGGATACTAGCCGTTCATACAAGAGAATCGAAAATATTATTACAGGGAGGTAATATTTGTGGGAAACGCAGTTATCCAAACAAATATATTAGCGTTAAACGCGCATCGTAATATGAAGGACATAGGTTCGATTCAGAACCGCGCTTCCTCAAGGCTTAGCTCGGGCAAGAGAATTAACACCGCCTCCGACGACGCGGCGGGACTCGCTATCAGCGAAAAAATGTCCGCGCAAATTGCGGGGCTTGATATGGCGAGCAAAAACTCCGTCGACGCGCAGTCTCTGATTCAGACCGCCGAGGGCGGATTGCAGACTATCGACGATATGCTCCAGCGTATCCGCGAACTCGTTGTGTACGCCTCGAACGATACGAACGAGCAGAGCGTGTCCTCTACAGACACGGGCGACCGCCAAAAAATACAGGACGAAATCAACCAGCTTATCACGGAAATCGACCAAACCGCGGCGCGTGTCGAGTACAACAAGAAAACCCTCCTAAACGGCGAACAGCTTGACACGAGCGCGCGTTTGGGGCAGATTCAGGGGCGGCTCAACCTCAACCTCGCCACCCTCGAAAACATTTTGTCGACTATCAACAACGACCTCACCACCATCAGCGGCGTGCAGCAGGTTGACGTTGACCACAACGGCGCTGAGGAAACTCTTGACCAAGTTATCACCAAGGACGCGACGCGCCTTAACGAGGTTCTTAACGTGTTCGAGAACGCAGGCTCGGGGGCGGTATTTGAGGACTATTTCGCGGGTGCGGCTACCGCCGTTGAACAGGATTTCGACTCTCTTGAGGAACTTAACGCGATTATGAATACTCTTAACGCGTGGGAGTCGGCTATCAAGAACAACGACATAAAGTTTGACAACCTTCAAGGCGAGGCGCTTGCCCGTCTCAAGGACAATATCCTTCTTGTCGGCGACCTGTCGAGATACAACAAGGTGCTGCGCGAGGAACAGGATATCCTCACAGACCCAAACCACAAGGAAACGAGCGGGCTGTATTTCCAAATCGGACCCAACGCGGGACAGGGTATGTACCTTTCCATAAACAACGTGAACACGGCTCATCTCGGAATCGGCAACGGCGCGGGGCAGACGAACTTCGACCTCCGCGAGGAATCGGGACGCAACACGACAAACTATCTTGACGCGATTGACAGAGCTCTTACTATCGTTACGACAGAACGCGCAAAACTTGGCGCGGCGTCTAATCGTCTCGACTACACCCAAGCGAGCCTTGACGTGACAAGCGAAAACCTGAGCGCGTCACGTTCACGCATACGCGACGCGGATATGGCGAAGGAAATGATGAACCTCACAAAGGCGAATTTCCTCCAACAATCCAGCGTTTCTATGATTGCGCAGGCAAACCAAGCTCCTCAAACCATACTCAAACTTTTCGGTTAAAAAATATCAGAAGATTACAAAAAAGGAGCGGAAAAATCCACTCTTTTTTTGTCGTTTTGACTTGAATATAAAAGGTTTATACTATATAATATTAAATATACATATTGAAATATGGGGCTGATTATCTTGCCGAAGAAAAACGAAAAGAACGAAATAAAAAAGGGCGACGTGACGGCGGTAATCGATGTCGGCTCAAATGAGACGCGCCTTAGGATTGCGCAAATCAAAAACGGCACGATGAATTTTTTGGAATCTGCCTCCTATCCGCTTAGTCTCGGCGCGGATACTTTTACCCACGGACGCATATCTTTTGATAAATTGGAAAAAGTTTGCGGGATAATCAAAAATTTCATAACGCTGACAAAGGCGTATGACGTTAAAGAGTGCCGCGTCGTGGCGACTACCGCCGTTCGCGAGAGTACGAACCGCGACTACATTCTCGACCAGATAAAAATCAAGACGGGCGTTGACGTGACGGTAATCGACGACTCCGAGGAGAAACTGTACGTGTACAAACTGATGGCGTACCTTGCCTCCCCCCAAATCAAGGAATCCGCGCTTATGGTATACACGGGGTCGGGCAACGTCGGCTTGTCCGTCTGGGAACACGGGCAGTCCGCCTACGCGGACAGTATCCGCATAGGCTCGCTCCGCGTTTCGGAACTTTTCGGCGACATACAGGACCGCACCGCCCATTTTTACTCAATCGTCGAGGACTACCTGCGGAGTTTTATCCACATAATCGACCCCGACTACCCGAAAAACATAAAGCACTTCATCACCTCGGGGCAGGAAATCGCGATGATTGCGCAGCTCACGGGGGCAAAGAGCGAGACGCCGTTCACATATATAGAAATCGAAAAACTCAACGAACTGTTTGAAAAAATCAAGCCCAAGACGACAAACAGGATAGCGCAGGACTACAACCTCCCCCTTGAACAGGCGGAGATACTGCTCCCCGCGCTTTGCATATACTCAAACCTCGTGCGGCTCACCTCCGCGAAAACGATTATCACGCCGCGTGTGTTCCTCCCAGACGCGATAATGCTCGAGATGCTGTCCCCCGAAAAATTTCTTGAAATCGGCAAGGAATTTGACAAAAACACAATCCTGTGTGCGCGTGTCCTTGCGGCGAAATACCGAAATATGGAGGCGCATAGCGCGCTTGTCGAGAAATTCGCGCTGAAGATTTTTGACAAAATGAAAAAATTACACGGAATGGGCAAACGCGAGAGACTGCTCCTCCAGAGCGCGTCAATTCTCCACGACATAGGCAAATTCATTAACATAAAGCACCACGCCAAACACTCGCAGGAAATCATCGAGGGTTCGGAAATCATAGGGCTTAGCGAACTCGAGAAAAAAATCACCGCCCAAATTTCGCGCTACCACTCGACACGCAACCCCTCTATGTCGGATTTGTTTTACGCCGAACTCAAGACGGACACGCGGGTGCTTATCTCCAAACTGACGGCGATACTCAAAATCGCCGACAGTCTTGACGGGAGTCACGAGCAGAAGTTTGGCGACATTGAAATCGACTTCTCCGACGCGGAGTGCATAATCACGATATCGACCGACAAAAACATTGACCTTGAGATATTCAGTTTCAACGAAAAGCGCGTTTTGTTTCAGGAAGTTTTTGGGATAAAGGCGGTCGTTAAGAAAAAACGAGTAGGTGTATAATGGATAAAGCAGAAAAACTGGAGAGACTGCCGCACTTCAACAGAGAACTAAGCTGGCTTGAGTTTAACGAACGCGTCCTTGAGGAGGCGCAGGACAAGACGAACCCCCTGCTGGAACGGTTTAAGTTTTTGGCGATTACCGCGTCTAATATGGACGAGTTTTTTATGGTACGCGTGTCGGGGCTTATGGACCAGAAGGCGGCTAAGATTAATAGGGACAAGGGCGAGGGGTCGCCTAAGGAACAGCTGATTGCCATAAGCAAAAAGGCTCATTCTATGTTCGAGGCGCAGTACAACTGCCTCAACAAGTCGCTTTTGCCAGCACTTGCGAAAGAGGGGGTGAGGGTACTCAAATACGAGGATTTAAACGAAGAGCAGCGCAAGATTGCCGACGATTACTATGAAACGACGATTTACCCGATTTTGACGCCGATGGCGGTTGACCAGAGCCGCCCCCTGCCCCTTCTCAATAACCGTTCGCTGAATTTTTTGGTGGAACTCGAAAACGACAGCGAGGCGACGGTGATTCCCGAACCGAAAGATTTGGCGAACGACGACGACGGCAGGAGCGGCAAGTACGCTATTGTTCAAGTGCCGACGGTGGTAAAGCGGTTGTTTCAGTTCCCCGAGAAAAAGCCGTCGTTTATACTCCTTGAGGACATAATACGCCCGCATCTGCATACCCTGTTTTCGGGCTACACCCTCGTTTCCCGCGCTATTTTTCGGATTATACGGGACGCGGACCTCGAGGTTGACGAGGAGGACTCCGCCGACTTGCTCCACGAAATCGAGAAGAGCATAAAACGTCGGCGGTGGGGGTCGCCCGTCCGCATTGAGATTGAAAAAAAGATGAAAAAATCGTCGCGGAATTATTTGCAGGAAATCCTAAACCTTAAAAACGACGATATATATGAAATTAACGGCGTGATTGATTTGACGGTGTGGTTTGGGGTTGCGGGGATTTCGGGATTTCCCAAACTTTGCAACGCGCCGATTACCCCGCAGCCCTCGGGCGATTTTTGGGAGCGGGACGTTTTCGAGAGAATCCGAGAGAGCGACGTTTTGGTGTTCCACCCGTACCAGACTTTTGACAGCGTGCTTGATTTTGTCGAACTTGCCGCGAACGACCCGCAGGTGCTGGCGATTAAGCAGACCCTGTACCGCGTTTCGGGAAATTCGCCTATCGTGAACTCGCTTATCACCGCCGCCGAAAACGGCAAGCAGGTGACTGTGCTTGTGGAGCTCAAGGCGCGGTTTGACGAGGAAAACAACATACTCTGGGCGAAAAAGTTAGAAAAGGCGGGCTGCCACGTCATCTACGGGCTTGTGGGGCTTAAGACCCATTGCAAGGCGTGTCTTGTGGTGCGGCGCGAGGACGACGGGATTCGGCGGTACATTCATCTCGGGACGGGCAACTACAACGACAGCACGGCGCGGTTTTACACGGACTTGGGGTATTTCACCTGCAAGGAGACTTTTGGCGCGGATATTTCGGCTATGTTTAACCTCCTGACGGGATACGCGAGGAATCAGAGTTTTAACAAAATTCTCGTCGCGCCGTCAAATATGCGGCAAGGTTTTTTGCGCCTTATCAAAAAGGAGACGCAAAACGCCAAGGACGGCAAGCCCTCAAAGATTATCGCGAAACTCAACTCTCTTGTGGATATGGAAATTATCGGCGCGCTCTATGACGCGTCAAAGGCGGGAACGAAAATACAACTTGTCGTGCGGGGTATTTGCTGTCTTAAATCGGGAATAGAGGGAGTTTCCGACAATATTCAGGTGTTCAGCATTATTGACAGATTCCTTGAACACAGCCGCATATACTATTTTGAGAACGCGGGCGACCCTCTCGTGTATCTGGCGAGCGCGGACTGGATGCCGCGCAACCTTGACAGACGCGTCGAGGCGGCGTTCCCCGTCGAGGACGAAAACCTCAAGAAAAAAATCATAGAAATCCTTAACATAACCCTTTCGGATACGCTCAAACTTCGCGTACAAAAACTTGACGGAACTTATGAAAAAATCGACAGGCGCGGAAAAGAAGCTATTCGTTCACAGCTGGTTTTCCAAAAAATGGCGGAGGACGCAATCGCGGAGGTGCGGATTACGGACGCTCCTTTGCTCTAGGGGGAACAGTGTATGAAACTTGTTTCGATAAACTCGCTGAAAACCGACGATTTTTTGGCGAGCGACATTCTTTCGAGTAACGGAAGAATGTTGTTGCGGCGCGGCGAAATGCTTACGCAAAACCGCGTGTCGCGCCTGAAGACAGTCGGAATATACACGGTGTATGTCGAGGATTCCCTGTTTGACGACGTGAAGATACGCACCGCGCTCTCCGACAGCACAAAGGCGCGTTTGCTCGGGCAGATTGAGTCTATGCACGAGAGTATCAGGCGCGGACGCAAAATCGACGAGGCGGCGGCGAAAACGTCCTCCCGCGAAATTTTTGAGGAAGTGCGGGTGACGGCGCTCGAGAAAGAACCCGTGAGCATTGTCTCGAATTTCGCGGTGGACTCCCCTTTGCTTTTACATTCCCTCAACGTGGCGACTCTCACCGCGCTTATGGCGGCAAAACTAGGTATCGCCCAGAAATATTGCGAAAACTATGTTTTGGCGGCTATGCTCCACGATATGTTCCTTGAGAAACTTGAAAACGATTCTGAGGACTCTTACACCGAAGATTCACATACCACGAAACTCTACGATTATCTCAAGAGCGGGATTACATACGACGCGACCTGTTATATGGCGGCGGCTATGCACCACGAGCGTTTTGACGGAAGCGGCGCGCCGCGCAAACTTAAGGGGCATAAGATAAACGAGGGGGCGAGAATTATCGCCGTGGCGGATATGTTTGACGGCGTGTCGTCGGGTTACGCGGGGTTTCCGCGCCTCCCCGCCTATCAGGCTATGGAGTTTATTATGGCGCAAGCGGCGACGACTCTTGACCCCGACGTCGTCAAGGTTTTCGCGGAGCATATCGCGGTTTACCCGACGGGAGCTACCGTCACGCTTAACAACGCGCTTAAGGCGTTGGTTGTCCGCCAAAACAGCAGTATGCCGGCGCGTCCCGTCGTGCGTCTTCTTTCAAACGACCCGACAGAACGCTTGGAGTTCGACCTTGTGACGCAGGCGACAATGTTTATCGATAAGGTGGAGTTGTAGATGTATTATATAGGAATTGACGCGAGCGGAACGTATATGAGGCTTGTCGCGGCGACGGACGATATGCGCGTTATCGGGCGGCACACGAGCAAGAAGGACGAGACGGAGGGCAAGGGCGGCGTTAGGGTTCGGGAGAACATACGGCGGCTGCTGTTTGAGTTCAATAAATTCACGAACACTATGCTGACGGATTGCGCGGGGCTTTGTTTCGGGAGCAACTCGGCGGATTCGCCCGAAAAGTCGGCGGCTCTCAAAGACGCGCTTGCGGAGATTATCGGCTGCAAGGCGACTCTGGTGAACAACGCGCAAATGTCGATTTCGGCACACACACGCGGGGGAGCGGGAATCGCGGTTTACGCGGGGAGCAGCGTTTCGGGGTTCGCCGTGACTCCGGCGGGGGATTTCTACACCTGCGGGAGTTACGGCACGCGCCTGACGGACGCGGGGACGGCGGGAATCGGGCTTGCGGCGGTTAAATACGCGCTCAAGGGTGCGGATAAGATTTTGCCGAAAACCGCGCTGTCGGAGAGTATCCCCGCGTACCTCAAAACGCCTGATATACGCGGCGTAATCGACTTACTACATAACGGGGAACTGACGGACGACACTATTTCGGGTATGTCTCTGCTGGTGAAAAAAGCCGCGCTCGCGGGCGACGCGGCGGCGCTTGAGATTGAATCTATCGCCGCGTCGGAACTGGCGCAAATCGCCGTTTCTCTCATTCAAAAAAACGAACACGAAACGCCGCTGATTGTCACGACAGGAGTCGTTTTTGAGACGATTCCGCAGATATTCAACTTTTTCATGGCTCATGTTAAACAGCGTTATCCAAAGGCTAACATAACAATGTTAAAAGAGAAACTGGAAATGGGCGCGTTGTATCTCGCAATCCAGAAGAAATAGGGTGTCCTCTATGCAATCCAAAAAACGGCGGAAAAAGAAGAAAAACAACACCTTCGCGGGAGCGTTGCTTATTGTGACGCTTGTCGTGGCTTGCGCGTTCGCGGCATACGCGTTTTTTGACCCGAAAACGACGGAGGCGATTTCTGATATGATGCCGCAGCCGGCAGGCGGCAATGTGAAGAATGTCAATTTTGTCATATTTGGCATAGACAAAGAGGGAACTCATACGGACACCATAGTCGCGGGGTGTTTTGACGTGAACACAAAACAGATTTCGCTGTTGTCGGTTCCTAGGGACACAAGGGTTTATATGCCCGAAGACAGGCAGAAGACGCTTCGGGACGCGGAGCTTTTTGTGCCGAAGAGCGGGTATATGAAGATTAATCAGGTGTATCATTACGCGGGGGAAAAATACGGGGTTGATTTCGCCAAGAAACAAGTCGGGGAGCTTTTGGGGGTTAGATTCGATTACTATATGAAAGTGGACACGGACGGGTTTCGCGCCTTGATTGACAAAATCGGCGGCGTGACTTTTGACGTTCCCCAGAGAATGATTTATGACGACCCCGAGCAGGGTCTGCATATAAACCTTTACCCGGGGGTGCAGAAACTGAACGGGGCGAACGCCGAGGGGCTTTTGCGCTACAGGCACGGAAATTTCAAGACGGCGAACGAAACGAAAGCGTACCCTATGGCGGATTTAGACAGGGTGAAGGTGCAGCAGGCTTTTATCAAGGAGATGATGAAGCAGATACTTAACAACAAGATTTCGTCCCTTCCCGCAGTCGCGTCCGTTCTTTTCGAATACACGGAGACGGACTTTTCACCTCTTGACACGCCTAAGTATTTGAAGTATATTAAAGAGATAAAACCCGAAAATATCAAATCGTATAATCTGCCTTGCGAGACGAAAGTAATAGACGGCTCGGATTATGTAATCATTGACGAAACTTTACTTAAACCGATTGTTGACGCGGTTTTTCGCGGAATCCCGCTGCCCGCCGAAGAAGACGCGCCTGAGATTTCCCAAAGCGAGCTTGAAATTACCGTGCTTAATGGTACTTTTATTGACGGCTACGCCTCTAAAAACGCGGCAATTCTTACGGAACAGGGTTACAACGTCGTGGAAGTCGGGGATTACAAAGGGGTCTTGCAGCCCTACACGCGGATACTCGTCAAGGACGATACCGTACCTACGGACGACCTTGCGAAAATCTTTGAAAATTCAAAAATAGAGATTGATAATACCGCGAAAGACATATATAATGTAACCATAATATTGGGTTCAAAATAGGCGCGATTGGAGATGGTATATATGAAACCAGTCATAGGGATTACACCTACTATAAACGAACACCGTTACGCGCTGAACCTCGATTACGTCTCGTCTCTCCTTCCAGCGGAAAGTATTCCGCTGATTTTGCCCTATTGCGACCTTAAGGAAAACTCCCTTGCCTTCGGCTCGATTTTTGACGGAATAGTTTTGTCGGGAGGGGGGGACGTCGCGCCGCATTTGTATAACCGCACCGTTGAAGAGAAAACGGAGTCCGTGATATGCGAACGCGACGAATTTGAAATCAAACTTTTTCTTTGGGCGGTGAAACGCCAAGTACCCGTTTTGTGTATCTGCCGAGGGCTGCAGCTTATGAACGTCGCGCAGGGCGGGACGCTTTGCCAGCACGTCACGGGGCATAGCCAGAGCGGGGAGAGGAACGAAACGTCGCACAAGGTTAACATAACGAGAGAGACTACGCTGTACGACGTATACAACACGGACACCCTCAGCGTGAACTCGTTTCACCACCAGTCGATAGATAAACTGGGCAATAACCTAATCGTGAACGCGGTATCTCAAGACGGCGTTCTGGAGGGGGTCGAGCTTTTCGGCGACAGTTTCGCTTTGGGCGTCCAGTGGCACCCCGAATCTTTTGGCAAAGGTTCGCTCGTCGGCAAGATATTTCCATATTTTGTCGAGGTATGTAAATATTATGCTAAGCAAAGGTGATTTTTAGATGAAAACTAAGATTTTAATCTTTCATATCTTGATTATTGCGATAATATTCGGGCTCGCGGAGACCGCGTCGGCGGAACTCCACGAGGCGGACAGGGCGGTCGGTATGGTTTGGGGGTTGGCGGCTCTTGGAGCTGTCGTTTCTCTCGTAAGCCTTTCGGTGCTTGTGTCGTCAGTCGGCGCGGTATCCGAGCTTGCGCGGGCGGCAAAGGGAATTTCAGACGGCGCGGAAGTGCAGTTTGAACGCGATACATATACGGGTGAATTCAGCGAGATTGCGTCTAATCTCAAAGAAATCAACGAACATAGAAAATTTATTTTAAGCGGGATTGACCGACTCTCAAACACGTTCAGAAAGGGCGATAGTTTCGCGCCGATTGACCCGAACAGCCTAAAGGGCGGGTATAGGGACGCGGCGAACGACCTTAACGAGCTTGCGGTATTTATCGCCAAGCGGCGGGAGCATACGCACAGGGTCTGCGAGGACGTTAAAAACGGCAAATTCAGTTATGAACAGAGACTTGAGGAAGATTACGGGTATATGTGTGAGTTTTTGTCAAAACTTACAAAAGAAGTCAATAAATTCGCCAAAAACATTGCCTCGGGCAATTTTTCAAAAATGCCCGAAAGCACGTATACGGGCGACTGGAAAATTATGGCGCAAAGCCTCAACGGCATATCCGAAAGCGTCGCCTCTAATGTAAAGGAACTCTCCGCCGTTTTGCGAAACTCCGCGAACGGGGATTTTTCGGGCAAAATCAGCGGGGATTTCGCGGGGGATTTCGCGCCGCTTAAAGATAACTTCAACAGCGCGGCGGCAAACGTCGTGTCGTATACCTCCGACATTTCGTCCGTGCTAATCGACTTTGCGAACAAGAGGTATAACCGCGACCCGAGGACTATGGGCGGGTCTTTTTCGGCTATCAGGGAAGGGCTTTCGCTTGTTTCCCGCGAACTTAACGATATATCCCGCGAGCTCGAGAGTGTACAGAAGGGACAAGAAAAAATGCCGGTCAGAGCGTTGAAAACTTTCTCTCCCGCAAAAACGGTAAACGCGTCCGCAAATTCCATCAGAGGACACGTCGCGCCGCTGATGACGGGTTCGGGCGCGTCCGGAGCAAAGCTAATCGACGGCAAGTCGATATATATACAGAATTATTTGGTCGGAGATTTTGGAAAATATTAGAATAACAGTTTTGTAATCCAAAGCGCCGCGAGTATCCCCGCGAGGTTCGCGATAAACGCTCCCGCCAGGGTGTACCGCGTTTTTGTCACCTTTACGCACATAAAATATACGCTCATTGTGTACAAAATCGTTTCAGTCGAACTCATCATTATAGAAACGAAACGCCCAAGGAACGAATCCGCGCCGTAATTTTTGAAAATGTCAAGGAGAAGCCCCGTTGCCGCCGAGGACGAAACAAGACGCATAAACGTGAGCGGGACCGCCTCTTTTGGGTATCCCAGAACCTCACACAGCGGCGAAAGGAAATTGCTTATCAAGTCGAGAGTCCCCGAAACGCGGAGGAATCCGACCGCCACCATAAGCCCGATAAGCGTCGGGAGTATCCCCAGAACCGTCTTAAAACCTTCCTCCGCTCCTTTGATAAACACCTCATATACATTGACTTTCTTAAGATACCCGTAGCCGATTATTATTATAAACGTGAGCGGGATTATCATATCTGACACAAACAGCATTATTTTCATTTCGCATCAGCCTTTTCAAATATTTTCGTAAAAATAACCGCGACGATTGTCGAAATAAGCGTCGTCACAAGCCCCGGGCCGATAATCTCGGACGGATTCCTTGAAAGGTATTCGGCGCGGTACGCGACTATGTTCACCGACACAATCTGCAAGGACGACATATTGATTATAAGAAACATACACATACTGCGCGTCGCCGTGTCCTTTTTCGGGTTGAGTTTTTGCATCTCCTGCATCGCCATTATCCCGGCGGGAGTCGCCGCCCACCCGATACCCAGAAGATTCGCTATAAAATTTGTCGCTATGTATTTGACAGCTTTTGACTTGCGCGGCAAATCGGGGAACAAAAACCCGAGGAGCGGCGACATTTTTTCGGATAACGCCCCGATAAGCCCCGCTTTCTCCGCGATACTCATAAGCCCCGTCCACATCGAGATTATCCCGAGCATTTTGACGCACAAATTAACCGCGTCCTGCGCCGACCCAAGTGCCGCCCCCGTCAAATCGGGAATCTTCCCTGTGAATACCGCCACCAAAACACCCAAAAAAATCATTGCGCCCCATATGAAGTTAAGCACCGCTCTCCCCCCTTGTCCTACTGATATGCTATGCGGAAAGGATACTTTCAATGAAAAAAAATAAAAAAAGAACAATGGTAGGTCTTGTCATCTTCGGGTTGTTGTCTCTTCTGCTCGCGGCTAAGGAACTGGCTGACGGCATCCTGTGGGAATTCGCGGCTCATATTCTTTGCGCAATCTTTTTTTTCGGGTTGGCATTGCTTAACAAACACCCAAAAGTCATTCAGTCCCGTCAGCGCGAGAACTTGAAAAAAATGTATTTGCTAGCTTATATGCCGTTTTCCGTTCAGGGGTATGAATGCGGTGAATTGAAGAAAGAATATTTGCCGAATAACCCCGAACGCCCGCAGGACGACGCTATGTTCGCCGCCGTTTACGAAAAACGCAAAACCGATTGGTATGCCGGCGCGAAACTGGCGGGGCAGGAGATTTACCTGAACTTGACAGAGTGGTTTAAGGACGCGGAAAACCGCGTACACGCGGAGTCGCTGTTGGCGGCAATCGGGGCGTTGGGGGGAGCGGAATGTCTAAACGGCACGCTTGAGGCGGCGCGGGCGGCGGATTTAGGGAAAGGGGCGGATTTAGTGTTTGTGGATACGGTTGGCGGCGAAAAGTTTGTTGTGGGCGACTTACTTTCAGCCAACTTTTTCTCTTTCTACGACACCGCCGCGGACGATAGCAACGCACATGACGCGCTTATCCCGCTTATAAGGGAAGTTACGTCGAAATTCGGCGACGAGAACTATTGGGACACGCCTTTTTACGAATACGTCAAAAAAACCCCGCGTGAAATCACGGAGGTTTTTGGTAAAGACAAATTCAGTTACACCTTCAAAGTTTACTGCCTGTTCCCGTATGAACGCCTGTTTGCTTACGGAATCGCCGCCCAAAAGGCGGTTGCCGCCGCAACGGCTATTATGCCGAAAGAAAGGGCGCTGCAAATCATAGCCGAATACGGTTGGCGGACGAAGAGCTATTTATCGGACAAATAGTCCTTCGTAAAGGAGCAGCCCTGTTTTGAGCAAACGACTTTCGGCGTTTTTTTGCCTTTGACGACAAGGTACTCGCCGCAATCGGGGCATTGTTCGCCTGTCGGCATATTCCACGAAAGGAAGTCACATTCAGGGTTGTTCCCGCACCCATAGTACGGGCGGCCTTTTTTGGTTTTGCGTATGACGACGTTGGCGTCGCCGCATTTCGGGCATACAACCCCCGTGTCCTCAAAAAACGGTTTCGCGTTGCGGCACTCGGGGAATCCCGGGCAAGCCAAAAATTTGCCGTATTTCCCGAATTTCACGACCATATTACGCCCGCAATTTTCGCAGATAACGTCGGTTACCTCGTCGGCAATCTCAATATCCCCGATTCTTTCCGCCGCCTCCTCGATTTTCTTTTCAAAATCGGGGTAGAACCCGCGCAGAACGTCTTTCCAGTCGGTTTTGCCGTCCTCTACCTTGTCGAGTTCGTTTTCCATATTCGCCGTGAACCCAATGTTTATAACGTCCCGAAAATTATCCTCCATAATGTTGTCGATGATATTCCCGAGTTCAGTCGGATAAAGCACTTTGGCTTCCTTGGTGATGTATCCCCGCGCAAGCAAAGTCGATATAATCGCGGAGTAGGTGCTAGGCCGCCCTATCCCCAAATCCTCAAGGGTTTTGACCAACGCCGCCTCGGAGTACCTTGCGGGGGGTTGCGTGAAATGCTGCGCCCCGTCGCAATCCTTCAGCGTCAAAAGGTCGTCCTTGTTAAGGAACGGCATTTTGACGTCTTTTTCGGTGTCTGTCTCGTTTTTATTATATACCGCGAGATAGCCGTCAAAATTGAGGGTGTTCCCCGAGGCGCGTAAGCCGTATTCTCCCGCGCCTATCTTTACGGAAATCGTGTCATAAATCGCGGGGAGCATCTCGCTTGCGACAAATCGTTCCCATATGAGTTTGTATAATTTGTATTGGTCACGCGACAACTGCGCCTTGAGTTCCTCGGGCGTTTTGTCCAGATATGTCGGGTGGATTGCCTCGTGCGCGTCCTGCGAACGCCCTTTTGACTTATACACGACGCGTTCTTTCGGGAGGTACTTTTCGCCTATGTTCTTTTTGACATACTCCGCCGCCGTGTCTCTTGCCTCGTCCGACACGCGAACGGAGTCCGTGCGTATATACGAAACAAGCCCAATCGTGCCGAGTCCCGCCACGTCCACGCCCTCGTACAACTGCTGCGCCAAGAGCATCGTCTTGTTCGTCGCGAACCCCAGAAGCTTAGACGCTTCCTGTTGAAGTGTGCTTGTGGTAAAGGGCGGCGACGGCTTTTTTGTACGCTGTCCGATTTTGATTTCACTCACCTTGAAATCGGCTTTTTTAAGTTTCGCGATAACTTTTTTCGTCTCCGATTCGTTCTTAAGTTCCAATTTTTCGTCGCCTATATAATGAACGTGTGCCGTAAAAACATCGTTCGCCGCGGTTTTGAGCGCAGCGTCAATCGTCCAGTATTCCTCCTGAACAAAATTGTCAATTTCTTCCTCACGCGTGCAGATAATCTTAAGCCCCACAGACTGTACCCGCCCCGCACTCAAACGTTTGCGTACCTTTTTCCAAAGAAGAGGGCTGATTTTATACCCGACAATCCTGTCAAGCGCGCGTCTTGCCTGCTGCGCGTTCACAAGGTTCATATCAATCTGCCTTGCCTCCGTAATCGACTTTTTTACTGCCGTCTCGGTTATCTCGTTAAACGTTATCCGATACGCGTTTTCGAGTTTCAGCGCGGTCTTAAGATGCCACGAAATCGCTTCACCTTCGCGGTCGGGGTCAGTAGCGAGATATACTTTGTCGGCGGTTTTGACTTCCTTACGAAGTTTCGCCAAAATTTCGCCCTTGCCGCGAATCGTGATATATTTCGGCTCAAAATCGTTCTCAATGTCTATTCCGAGTTCGCTTTTCGGTAAGTCGCGGACGTGTCCCACGGACGCCTCGATTTTGTAGGAGCTGCCGAGAAATTTTTTCAAAGTTTTCGCCTTTGTCGGTGATTCCACAATAACTAATTTTTTTGCCATAACAATATTCCTTTCGATAAACCGAATTATATAAACCGTACATATTTGTTACCGGGTATTTTTTTAATGTATTTTTTAGTTTCTAGCAGTATCAGAATCTCAAAAATCTCCCCGAAAGGCAAACCCGCCGCGAGAACGATTTTATCACAGGTGAGCGGCGCGTCCGTTATAATCTCATACACGGCGCGTTCTTTGTCCGTAAGCGTCTTTGGCGGCGCGGGAACGTTGTAGGGGGAATTTATCCCGATTGCGTCTAAAACGTCTTTACAGTTTAGCACAAGCCCCGCTCCGTCGCGTAAGAGCGCGTTCGTACCGTTGCTTTTCGGGTTTGTAATGTTCCCGGGGACGGCAAGCACGTCGCGCCCTTGGTCGGCGGCAAGCCCCGCCGTGATAAGCGTGCCGCTTCTTTCTCCCGCCTCGATAACGACGGTCGCGAGCGACAACCCGCTGATAATCCGATTCCGCGCCGGGAAATGATACTTGTCGGGAGGACTGCCCAAGGGATATTCCGAAATAACGCAGCCGCTCGATGGTATATTGTTTCTGAGGTGTAAGTTTTCGGCGGGGTAGCAGATATCAAGCCCGCACCCCAAAACGGCGATTGTCTTGCCGCCGCCCTCGATAGCTCCCTTGTGGGCAACAGCGTCAATCCCTTTCGCCATTCCGCTTACGACAGTCACCCCGTTTTGCGCCAACTCATATGAAAGCTTATACGCCGTGTTCCGTCCGTATTCCGTACTTATTCTCGAACCTATTATGCTTACTTTTTTCGCGCCGTCGTCGGGAATTTCCCCCAAAACATACAGTAATACAGGCGGGTTGTCTATTTGGCGCAAAAGAGCGGGATATTTCTCGTCCCGTATCGTCACGCACGAAATATTTTTTTGCTCCATATTTTTTATGTAAGAGCGTAAGTCGTCAATGTTTCGGCGAGAAACGACTTTTTTCGCCAAATCTTCGCTAAAGCCCCCGTTTCTCATAAGATAAGGCACATTGGCATACCATATCTTGGCAGGATTGTCAAAACTATCCAAAAGATTCAACAAGCGTAACGAGCCGATTCCCTCAAACCAAGAAAGCCATATGTTAATTTCTGTAAAATTTAAGTCACTCAAAAATAAAACCCCTCAACAAGCGTCAACCTTCATTATAAACATATTTCAATATATGTCAATGTAAAACCGCAACAAGAACCAAAAAACCGCGAAAGTGAAAAAAACCGAAAAATCCCGCGAAATCCCGAAATGGCGGGGTTTATTTTTTTGGTTGTGCAATATTTTTGTTTTTGGTGCGGATTTTGTAGAGGGGAGCCATGGGGAAATGGGAGAGTTGGGGTTTTGGGCATGGTGGAAAGTACTGAGTCTGGGGGATGATTCGGCACGGTGAGTGGGAAAGGGGGTAAAATGTTCTCGGAAAAGGGTATAAAAATTAAGCCCTTGATTCGGACGCGGCGTGGGTTAGGGAGGTTTTAGCGGAAATAGTCGGAGAGTTGGCGTTGTTCGAGGATACCGCTTTTTTATTGTGTTCTTTCAATACATAGCCGATTCGTTTAGCATTTCGCGTTTTTGGTATTTGTTCATTTCGCGGAAGTTTTGGAGGAGAAGCCATTTCAAGTCAATGTCGAAAAGTTGCGAAATACGAATCAAAACTTCGGTTGAGGGCTTAATTCGCCCAGATTTCCAGTCTGATATTGAGGTTTTGTTTAAGTGTAGCTTTTCGGTTAATTCTTTCGCCGTGATGTTATGGATATCGATTAAATCTAAAATTCTTGTAATTATGTCTCCCATAAAAACGCCTCTCAAAAAAATAATTCGTATTTTGCGAAAAAACCTATTAATAATCTTCAAAATACGAATTATAATAATAAACATAACAAGGAACAAAAATGTATCTCAATATTATCATAAAAGCGTGTGAGTTAAAAGTCGTAAAAAAGTCGCGTTAGTTATGAGATAACGCGAAAACCCATGTATTTATGAGGTGTGTGGACGAAATATAGAGTAGTTGGGGGTGACGTGTATTGTGAAGGGGTGCAACAAGGGTTTGACTCCTTTTGGGAGAGAAATCAAGAATTACACGATAGATAGAGGAATTACCATAGCCGAATTTACGGAAGCTGTGGGTGCGGACGATAATTATTTAAGCCGGATAATGCACGGGCGAAAGTTGGGGCGGAAATATATAAAAAAGATTATGGGGTTGTCGGAAAATATAGTCTGATTTTTAGGAGAGTTGAACAAAAATTAAACGGAGTTAAACGGGAATTAAAAAGGAGTTGAAAAACTTTTGAACGAGTTGAAAATTTTTGAGAAAGAAGAGTTTGGCGCGGTTATGGTGTTGGAAATTGAGGGTGCGTCGTGATTTGTCGGGAAAGATGTGACGGAAATATCGGGATATTCAAATACCTACAACGCATTACAACAACACATTGACAAAGATGACATCCTAAAACAGTAGCTCAGTGGACAAAAACGGCAAAATGACATACAAAGACACTGAGGTCACCTTGATAAACAAATCGGGTGTATATTCCTTGATAATGGGGTCGAAACTCCCGAAGGCGCGGGAGTTCAAGCGGTGGGTTTGCTCGGAGGTTTTGCCATCTATACGAAAAACGGGCAAATACAGCGTATCCGAGAGGTCGGGCGGGAACGCGCCAGTCGTGGCGAATGTGGAGCAGTTTTACGGGGCGATACCCCAACACGTCCAGGCGGAGATGGGGTTTTCGGGGAAATGAGCATCGGGGTTGTGCGGGAGGTGGAGAGCCGAATCGGGGAGTATGAGAACGCGACGATTGCGGACTTGAACGACGCGATTCATATGGCACTTTATAAGTCGGAGTTTGGGTCGGGTTTGGCGGCGTTAGCTGAGGCTGTCGAGGGTCTTAAAGAGGATATGGCGGCGGTTAAAGAAGGACGTTAGTGGGCTTGAGGCGTACGCCAAGAAGAAGGTGTGAGGGGGTGCGTGCGGGTAATGTTGGGGTATGAACTTGATGAAATTGACGAGGAAGACCAGCTATTAAAAGTCAATAGGTAACTTAAAAAAATTTTAGTAAAAAAGCAAAAACCACAGAAATGAAAAAATAACACGAAAAAAAGACCTAATGACATAGAAAAGGCGAGTGACAAAATGTATGTGTAAAAAATGAGCAAGCTAATCAGAGTTTAGGTTGATAAGGCTTGTTGTCTCTTAGGACAGCAAAAACAATGTTACACATTTTACGAGCGACCGCGCCGACCGCGACTAAATGATGCTTTCCGCGTTCACGCAAGGATTGATAATAAACAGAAAGAGCGGGTAATGTCATAAATAAGTTGACAACATTACCAATATGTGTTATAATTTATGTAAGAACCCGTGTTCAAAAACGTCTTAAAAGTGTTGATAAATTAGAGATTATAGCCATATTTTCAGAAGATGTTTTGGATATTTCATAGTCTTTTGATAATCGTCTGGAGTTGTTCATCCAAGCAAAGG
>BNUF01000013.1 GCA_025997155.1 Clostridia bacterium | reverse complement strand
GCGCGGTAATCGGCGCGGTTCTTTCGTCACCCGCGCAACGACAACCGCCCCCAGATTCTCCCTTTGCGCCAGCTCGATAAACCGCTTTGCGTCTTTTGCCGATACGACGACCGCCATACGCTCCTGTGATTCCGAAATCGCAAGCTCCGTTCCGTTCAGTCCGTCATATTTTTTCGGCACACTATCAAGGTCAATCACCAAACCGTCCGCCAACTCGCCGATAGCCACGGCGACGCCGCCCGCGCCGAAATCGTTGCAGCGTTTGATTAACGCCGCCGCGTCCTTGTCGCGGAAAAGCCTTTGCAGTTTGCGCTGTGTCGGGGGGTTGCCCTTTTGCACCTCCGCGCCGCAAGCCAAAAGGGACTTGTCGGAATGTTCCTTTGACGAGCCTGTCGCGCCGCCGATTCCGTCCCGCCCTGTCGCGCCGCCCGTCAGTATTATGAGGTCGGAGTCTTCGGGGCGTTCGCGCCGCACGTTCTCCTTTTTAACCGCGCCGATTACCGCGCCGAGTTCCATACGTTTCGCCTTGTATCCCTCGTGGTACACTTCTTTCACATACCCTGTTGCAAGCCCGATTTGATTCCCATAGGAAGAAAACCCCGCCGCCGCCGTCTTGCTGATTTTTCGCTGGGGGAGTTTGCCCCGCAAAGTCTCGGAGACGGGGGCGGTCGGGTCGCCGCTCCCCGTGATTCGCATCGCCTGATACACATACGCCCGCCCCGAAAGAGGGTCGCGGATTGCTCCGCCGAGACAAGTCGCCGCGCCGCCGAAAGGCTCGATTTCCGTGGGGTGGTTGTGGGTCTCGTTCTTGAAAAGGAGCAGCCATTTTTCGGTTCGCCCCGCTGTGTCGACGTCGATAACGATGCTGCAAGCGTTTATTTCCTCGGACTCGTCGAGATTATGGAGTTTCCCTTCTCGCTTGAGGGCGCGGACTCCCGCCGTCGCAATATCCATAAGGGTTATTTTCTTTTGCGGGTCGTGTATCTTCAGGTATTCGTCAAAAGTGTCCTCAAACAACTTTTTGTACTTTCCGTCACAAAATTCTATCTCCGTTAGTTCCGTGAGAAAAGTCGTGTGACGGCAATGGTCCGACCAATATGTGTCAATAACTTTTATCTCTGTTTCGGTGGGGTCGCGGCGTTCCTTGTTCTTAAAGTAATCCTGACAAAACAACAAATCCTCGTCACTCATCGCAAGCCCAAGTTCAGCGCGAAGAGCCTTGATTTCCTCGTTTGACTTCGCCGTAAACCCCGAAAAATCGCGCATAGGGGTGATTTCGGTGTTGATTTCTTTGATTGCGGCGGGTTTTCCCTCGGGTATCTCCTCGGAGTCGACAGGGTTTACGCAATACTTTTTAATCCGCGAAAATTCGTCCTCTGACAACTCCCCCGATATTACATATGTTTTCGAGGTTTGGGCAAGTACGGTTCTTTGCGTGACTGCCTGAACGCATTGTATCAAACTGTCCGCGCATTGGTCAAACTGCCCTGGCAAAAACGCCGCCGAAAAAACGAAATCCCCGTCCTTTCGCGGATAATCGTCCTCATACAAAACGTCAACGGGAGGTTCGGCAAACACGGTGTACTTGCAAGCGTTGTACTCACAATCATCAAGCCCCTCAACGTCATACACGTTCAAAATCCTTAAATCCGTTACCTTCTCGCCCCGAAACAAATTCTCGTTCAAATCCGATTTTAGTTTGTCCGCGAAAATATCCCGCTTTTTTTCAACATACACCCGTCTTAACATATCAAAACTCCCCGCTATATTAAATCCTCAAAAACGTCCGCAAGTTGTATTATCAAGTCGTCGCCGTACAAAGAGGTTTTGAACTCGGCGGCGACTTTCGCTTTGTCCTCGTCGCTCATACAATCCCAAAGTTCTTTTTCGTATATGCCGTAAACGTTATCGAGTTCGTACTTGCCGTCTTTCAAAATGTAAATATCTATCGAACGCTTTACAACGTCAACAAGCCAGTATTCTTTTACGCCGTACTTTTCATATACATTCTTCTTGACGCTTTTATCTCTTTTTTCTGTACTTCTCGAAAGCACCTCGACGATTAAATCAGGCGCGCCGTGTATTCCGTCAAGTTTTATAATATCCCTGTTGCATACGATAAATACATCAGGAACTAGCGTGTTTTCGTCGTCAAAAAAAATATCCGTGGGTACATTGAAGGCTCTGCATTTTTTACCTTTTAAAAACTTTTCGAAAATATTATAAATATTGCTTTGGACAGTGCCGTGGTTTGTCGTAGGGCTTGCCATATAGTATATTTGCCCGCCCAAAACCTCATACGGGCGTTCGTCTTGATATTTTTCCGCTAAAGCTCCCATTTTACATTCTCCTTTAATATGTTATGTCTAAAAGCGTAAGTCCTTGCGGCGGCGCGGTCTGCCCCGCCTTTTCGCGGTCTCCCGAGACGATGATTTCGGGGATACGTTCGGGCGGGATTTTTCCAACCCCGACGGCGGCAAGAGTCCCCGCCATAATCCGAATCATATTATACAAAAAGGCGTTACCGCGAACGGTTATGGAAATTATTGTATCCTCTTTTGTTATATCAAGGGAATATATCGTCCTCACGGTGGTTTTGTGCGAATTTCCCGCCGCCGCGAACGCGGCGAAATCACGCGTCCCGACAAAATATCCCCCCGCTTGCGCCATAAGTCCCGCGTCAAGCCCGCGCGGGACGTGCCACGTGTAATTCCGCAAAAGCGGGTTCGGGTATGTATCGTTAAGTATCCTGTAAACATATGTTTTGGAGACGGCGCGAAATCTCGGGTTAAAGCCGCCCGCGACTAACTCCGCGTCCCGCACGGATATATCGTTTGGCAGCTTTGAATTTATGACTTTCGGGAGATTGGCGGCAGGTATCTTTGAATTTTCAACAACAAAAGACACTTTTTGCGACATAGCGTGAACGCCCGAATCCGTGCGGCTTGCCCCGACAGTCGGGGTATACGCGCCAAAAACGGAGTACAACGCCGCCTCAAGCACACTCTGCACCGACACGCCGTTCTTCTGTTTTTGCCAGCCGCAATAATTTGTGCCGTCATATGCCAATGTAAGTAATATATTCATCCCTAAAGATTCCTTGAAACAATCACAAGCGGTATAAAAACAATCACGCAGACCACCGCGATATAGTCAATTCTTTCAAATTTGAGTGCCTTCATTTTGGTTCTGGGCGACTCGGGGCGGTAGCAACGCGCCTCCATAGCCGTCGCCAGCTCCTCCGCCCTCCGAAACGCCGAAACGAACAGAGGGACAAGAATCGGCACAAGCATCTGTACGCGTTTCATAATACTTCCCGTCTCAAAATCCGCCCCCCGCGCCTTTTGCGCCTTAATAATCTTGTCCGTCTCGTCCATAAGCGTCGGGATAAACCTAAGCGAAATCGTCATCATCATAGCGACTTCCGCCGCGGGAAACCCGATTTTCGCCAGAGGTTTGAGCAAAAATTCAATAGCGTCCGAAAGCGAAAGCGGCGTTGTCGTGAGCGTCAAAAGCGACGACGCAGTGACAAGCAAAAACAGCCGCACCGCCATTTTCGCGGCAAAAACAAGCCCGTCCGCGCTTATCTTTATAAAATAAAAATGCACAAGGTATTCGTCCGACGGGGTGAAGAAAATATTAAGCGCGACCGTGAAGAACATCATAAACCAAATAGCGCGGAGTCCCCTCATAACAAACCGAAACGGCACGTGTGACGCGTACATTGCGACAAACAGGCAGCTCATGACAAAGAAATAAGAGGGGACGGACTCCACCGCGAAAATCATAACGATATAGATAAAAACCGACACCAGTTTCACGCGGGGGTCGAGTTTGTGGATATACGAATCGGCGGGGTAAAATTGCCCGAAAGATATGCGTGTGTTCATTTTTCGTCACCTTTAACCGCCGCCGTAATCGTGTCGCGGGCGGCACTTGTCGTGTAAACGTCGGTGCTTATGTCCCAACCGTTCGCGGCCAATTCTTTCATAAGAATCGTGGATTGCGGAACGGTCAGGTTACATTCCGCGAGTTTGTCCGCTTGTGAGAAAACCTCGGAAACCGTGCCGTTTAGGGCGATTTTCCCGTTATGCATAACGATAATTCGCTCGGCAAGTTTGGCGATATCTTCCATACTGTGAGATACGAGAATAACCGTTATCCCCAGCAACTCCCGCATATACTTTATCTGCGAAAGAATCTTGTCGCGTCCGCGTGGGTCAAGCCCCGCCGTCGGCTCGTCCAGAATAAGCACGGACGGATTCATCGCCAAAACCCCCGCGATTGCGACGCGCCGCATCTCCCCGCCCGAAAGTTCAAACGGCGACTTCTCATAGTAATCCTCCGACAACCCCACCGCCGAAAGCGCGTCACGGATTCGGCTGTCCGCCTCCATATGCGGAGTTTGCATTAGTTTAAGCCCGAAGGCAACCTCTTTGTAGACGCTCACCTCAAAAAGCTGGTGTTCGGGGTACTGGAACACAAGCCCGACCCTTTGGCGCACCGCCCGCAGCTTTGACTTGTCGGCGTTTATGTCCTCCCCGCCAAGCAGCACGCGTCCCGCCGTCGGAGTCAAAAGCGCGTTCAGGTGCTGAATCAGCGTCGACTTCCCCGACCCCGTATGCCCGATAAGCCCGACAAACTCCCCCGGCGAAATCGTAAGCGAAACGTCGTCTATGGCGGTTTTCGCGAACACCGTCCCCGCGTTATATGTGTATGTCACGTTCTGTAATTCAATCGACATTTTAATGTCCTTTCGAAAACAAATCGGAGTGCGTACCCGTATGGGTCAGCGTAAGCGTTAGTATATCCCGCTCGATACTATAAACAAGAAGCCAGTCGGGTGTTATGTGGCACTCGCGGAATCCCAGCATATCACCCGAAAGCGGAAACTTGACGTTTTTTTAATCGTCAACATCGCTGTTTAAATCCTCCATAAGTTCGGCGACGCTGTAATATTTCTTCGTTTGTATCTTTCCGCTCATTATGTCGCGAGCTTCTTGAATTGCCGCCATAGTTCTGGCGTTATATTTCGGTTCGCTGTTGTAAAAGCAGTCGCAAATAAATTCTGGTTCTTCGGTCAATGTAGCCATAAAAATCTCCTCCTTGCTTAATCTTCAACTTTAATATCATTTTTAAGCGCGTTCAGGGCGACCACCATATCAGACACGGTAAGCACACCCTCGTGGATAGCCAAGCCCTCTTTGCGGAGCATATCGGCGAGTTCGCTCATCTGCGGAACGTCAAGGGAGAGCTCCCGAAGTCTTTCGGTATTCGAGAAAACGGCGCGGGGCGTGTCGTCAAGGACACATTCGCCGTCGTCCATAACGATTACGCGGTTCGCCCGCGCCGCCTCTTCCATAAAATGGGTGATAAGGATAATCGTTATTCCGCGTTCGCGGTTAAGCCGCGTGACCGTCTCCATCACGTCGTTTCGCCCGACAGGGTCAAGCATCGCCGTCGGTTCGTCAAGTATTATGATTTCGGGGGACATAGCCAAAACCCCCGCGATAGCCACGCGCTGTTTCTGCCCGCCCGAAAGGAAATGCGGCGGGCTGTCGGCATAGTCCGTCATATTCACGCTCTCAAGGGCGTTATACACGCGTTCTTTTATAATCGGCGGCGGTAACGCCAAATTTTCGGGTCCGAACGCCACGTCCTCCGACACGATATTCGCGATAATCTGGTTGTCGGGGTTTTGAAAAACCATACCCGCCATTCGGCGTATCTTGTAAACCTCCGACGAATCCGCCGTGTCCATACCGTTCACATATATTTTGCCGTTTTTTGGTACAAGAAGGGCGTTAATCAGTTTGGCGAGCGTCGATTTTCCCGAGCCGTTATGCCCCAAAACCGCGACAAAATCCCCTTTTTCTATGGAGAGACTGACGTTGTTAAGAGCCCTGTACGTTTGCGTAACCTTTTTGTCGTCGTCATACCTTGCGTACTCAAACGTCACGTTTTCGATTTTTATAATATCGTCCATATCTACCGCCTCAACGCTACCTCAATCGACTTTTTCTCCTCGTCCGAAAGAGGGTTTGAACTTTCGCCTTCAAACACGGGTTTCGCGTATATATACGACCCCTCCCGCGAGAAAATCGTGTTAATCACGACGCCCGAGCTGTTTTCGTCCAAAAGCGCAAGCGCGAAACACAAGTCGCCGCCCACGTCCTCAAAGTGGTTGTACCGCACAAGCCCCAGACGCGACACGGCGAACCTAAGCCGCGAATTAATGTCTTTGATTTGATAAAGAACCTCGTCATACTTGCCGTCTATGACGTTCGAACGGTCTATGTACTGGGCGAGCATTTTTTCAATGTCGAATTCGTCCCCTTTTTGCGTAAACTTGTTAAGCCGTTTTTTAAGTCGGCTTATCTTAACAAGGCTTATTATGTTCAAAATCAGCAAAACGATAACCAGCGCGGCGACGCCAATCGCCGCCTTGATTATATTGTCGATATTATTAAGAAACAGGGTAATCTTCGCTTGATGTTCCGTTACAAGGTTTAAGATTTCCATTAAATTCATTATATCAGTCCCTTTTCAAAATACCCAAAAGCCTGTCAAGTTCCTCGTGAGAATAATATTCTATCTCTATTTTACCCGATTCTTTATTTATAGCTTCTTTTATTTGAACTTTTGTCCCAAGGATTGTGTGAAGGTCTTGTTCAAGCGCGCCGTAATTTTTGGGTTTAGGCTGGTAGGCGCGGTGTACGGGCGTGTCGGAGAGTACGCCCTTGATTAGTTTGTCGGCGCGGGCGACGGTCAGCTCCTCCTCGATAATCCTTTCGGCGGCGTGAAACTGCATATCGCTATCCTTAATCTGCAAAAGCGCCTTTCCCAAAGACGGCGAAAGCCTTCCCGACGAAATAAGCCCCTGTACGCGGGGGTCGAGCTGCAAAAGCGACAAACAGTACGCGACTGCGCTTCGGCTTTTTCCCACGCGTTCCGCAATATCCTCTTGTCTTAGAAAAAACTCGTCAATAAGCTGTTTGTAGCCCATAGCCTCCTCGACGGGGTTCAGGTTCTCCCTTTGCAAGTTCTCGATTAACGCCGCCTGAAGAACGTCCGAATCCGAATATTCCTTTATGATTACGGGAATAACCGTGAGTTTCGCAATACGCGCGGCGCGGTATCGTCTCTCCCCCGCGACAATGGCGTATCCGTGTCCGCTCGGACGCACGAGTATCGGTTGGAGGATTCCGTGCGCCTTGATACTCTCCGCGAGTTCCAAAAGCGTCTCCTCGTTAAAGGAGCGGCGCGGCTGTTTGCGGTTCGGCTCGATTTTGTTTATGTCGATTTCGGTCAAGCCCTCGGCTTGCGCCGCCGTTTGCGCTAGCGGAGTCTCCTCCGACGTTCGGTTCTCCGCCTCGGTTATTAACGCGCCAAGCCCCTTGCCCAATCCTCTTTTTACCATATTTATTACCTCTCGATAGTCGTCCCCGATAAAACCGCTTCCGCCAAAATTCGGTAACTGTCCGCGCCTTTCGACTTCTCGTCATACAAGGTTATCGGAAGTCCGTGGCTCGGTGCCTCGCTCAAACGCACGTTGCGCGGGATAATAGCGCGGTAGACTTCTTTCCCGATATTGTTCTTGACTTCCTCGACGACTTGCATCGAAAGGTTTGTACGCGCGTCGTACATTGTGAACACAATCCCCTCAATCTTGAGCGCGGGGTTAAGACTCTTCTGCACAAGCCCGACAGTGTGGATAAGCTGGCTAAGCCCCTCAAGCGCGTAATACTCGCACTGAATCGGAACAAGCACGGAATCCGCCGCGCAAAGCGCGTTAATCGTCAGCAGATTAAGAGAGGGCGGGCAATCCATCAGTATAAAATCATATTTATCGCGCTGTTTTTCTATAATCTTCTTAAGAAGAAACTCCCGCCCGCCCTCGTTTATAAGCTCGATTTCCGCCCCCGCAAGGTTTATGTTCGCGGGAGCTACAAAAAGATTCTCGACAGGCGTTTTTTGTATCACGGAATCAAGCGAAACCTCCCCCAAAAGCACGTTGTACACCGTGGCGGAAAGGGAATTTTTGTCAACCCCCAGCCCGCTTGAGGTGTTCCCCTGCGGGTCGCAGTCAATAGTCAAAACGCGCCGCCCCGCCTGCGCCAGACACGCCGATAAATTTATGTTTGTGGTCGTCTTGCCGACGCCGCCCTTTTGATTCGCTACCGCTATAACTCTCAATATAATTCCCCTATCATTTCAAATATTTTCATTATAGCATAAGCTGACACTAAGCGCAATATAAAAACAGGCTGCCAGCAATTTTGGCAAGTTTTATAATTAAATGCAACAGGGCAGGACAAGCTTGCGTTGCATTTATTTTTTTTATGCGTGGAGGGATAAACCCTAAAAAGATAAAAGTGGAGGGTAAAAAATGAATTACATACAAAAACAAGCCCCGCGCCGTTATATTGGCGCGGGGCTTGTTTTTTTGATTAAAATTGAAATTGCATAGACGGATAGGCGATAGTTTTATAACTCTTCACCGCGTCCGCGTTGACGGACGGTGGAAACTTTAAGGCTTTGCCCTCAAACCCCATTTTTTCGCCCACCGCAATATCGTCCGTTATCAACGTGTCCATTATGCCTATCGGCTTTTCGTCAGCGTCATATAAAATTATCGCAACGCTCGTTAATTTCAGCGGTTCTTCCGTGTTGTTTTCCACACGTCCCATAAACGACATACTCCAAACAGTATCGTCTTTAATGCTTATATCGCTGACAGGATAATGAATTTGCTCAACTTTTGCCGCCTTGGGCTTTACGTGTGGGATAACGGTTAATTTAGCGTCCGCCGAAATGCCGTCAAGTGTCGTTTCCTCATAAATATAACCTTTTTCCCCCGCTAAAATAACATTGGGGATAGTCGACGGCAATGTGCTTGTAGCCGCCAACGCGCCGTCGTCGTCTTCCAAGTCGTAAGAAGCCGACCCCAAATAAAGCGGAACGTCACCCGTGTTGGTTATCTCAATAATAACCTGCGACCAAACCTTACCTAAACTTGACGTATACAATTCAACGCCGGAATATGTAACCTCATAGGCTTCAACTGCCGCCTTTTCAGTAGGCTCTTGCGGCGGTTCTATTGTCGGCGAATTTTCGACAATTTTTGCGGGGGGGGTATTAGAACCGCCTCCCGTTTCGGCGGACGAGGGCGAACACGCCGAAAGACCTAAAACCGCCGCCGCGAATGTTAAAGCTAAAAACTTTTTCATTTGAAAACTCCTTTTAATTTAAATTTTTGCAACACTTTTTAACTAAACAATTTGATTATAACTCCATAAAAAGGCGAAGTCAATAATTACAAAAAAAAATAAATATTTTCGGAATAGCCGAAATAAACACGTGGATTAACAACTACCCGCGAAAGTTATTAGGCCGGCGTTCGGCGCGTGAAATTTTTGAAGAAAATTTAGTAGCGTTAATAGCAGTCCACCCGCCACGTCGCAAGTGTGACAAGCGAAACACGTGTCGCGTGTAAAGGGGATAAAGCCGAACGACGACAAGACACAACAACAACGCGAGCCGCTACGCACCCCGCGTTGTTGTTGTGTCTTGAAACCCCAAATCCATAGAAAAAACAAGCCATTATATTTTTCAAATGTTGCATTTACTATTGACATTTTCAGCAGCCAGCAATTTTATTGCCGACAACCCGCTCTCGTTCTATTTACTCTTCATGTCCTTCGTGTTCGCAGCCGCACTCGTCGTCATAATCGAAATCGTCATCGTCGTAGTCGTCGTCGTAGTCGTCATACCAGTCGTCACAGCGTTTTTTGTTTATGATGGCAATCACGATAAGGGCGGTCGCCGCCACAATCACCACGCCGCCGACGGCAATCGCCACGATAACGATTTTGTTATTTTTTTTGATAGTTTTGCTCACCACTCGTTTTATGTCCGATATAGACAGGTTCTCGTTCAGTAAGTTTTTCACTTGTTAAACCCTCCTTGTATTTACGGTAATATTTATATTGCGTAAAAGCCTTTTCCAAAATTTGCCTCTCGTCGCTGAATTTAAGCAGGTGATAAGCCTCGTGATATTTGTAGAACCCCGCGTCCTGAAAAAACTCCTCGGATTGCGGGCGGCAGTAGTAGGAACTTGCGCTCATCAAATACCAGTGTACGGTTTTGCTCACGAGAACGCCGCCGGCGCGGAAACTATAACGGGTTTTGCCGATATATCGCTCGATTTTGGCACAAGCGCCCGTCTCCTCCAAAACCTCGCGAAGGGCGGTCTGGCTCGTGGTTTCGCCGATTTCTAACGCGCCTTTTGGCAAAACCCACCCCAAGTAGCGTCCGTTTTGGTTTTTGTACAACAGTAAGATTTTTCCGCGAAAAAAGACGATACCGCCGCAACTGATTACCTCTGTCACAATATTATACCTCTGCTAACCAAATTTTTCAACATATATTTTTTATTTGAATGGAGATTTTTGCAAATGTTTCCTCATTTTGTAAAATCCCTGAACCCACATATATACCACAAGGATACCAAACGGCACAAACATATACCTGCTCTTCGAAAGCAACACATAGTCATATGTTCCGTGCATTAAAAAAGTTACAAAAAACGCCTTAAATATACACGCTCTTTTTTTCTCAAATTTTGCCAAAGAAAAGTAATACCCCATACATACCCCGAAAAACATATGCCCCGGCACGGAAAAGAAGGCGCGGGACGCCGCCGTCCACACCCCGCCGATAGAGGGATTAGTCACATACATAACGTTTTCTACGCCCGCGAACCCAAGCGACACGAACACCGCGTACACAATCCCGTCAAAATGCTCGTCAAGTTCCCTGTGCCGCCACATAAGCGCGCAAAGCACCAGAAACTTGAAAAGTTCCTCAACCGCCGCCGCCACAACATACGAATGGAAAATCTTCTCGCCCTCAAGCGAATACGGCGTAAACCGCACCAAAAAATTCTGCGTATGGATTATCGGAACGGTTATAATAATACCAAACAGCAATCCCGTACACAAAAGTTTTATCGGCTCTTTTTCATATTTGTCACGAATAAAAATATACACCAAACACACGCAAACAGGCGCCGCCGCCATACCTAACATAACATCACTCTCTTAGAGCCTGTTCAGCATCTCCATTTTGGGTCTTTTCGGCATTTTTTCCGCCGTACTGCGTCAGCGGCTCCTAGCAAACTGCTTAGGAGTGTGCGTCGTCGCCGCTTCCTTGTCCGCCGAAAAACCTGCTCGAAAATCCTCCAAAAGCGAGATACTGAACAGGCTCTTAGAACCATTATGCTCCTTTTTTGCGAATTTATACGAATATGCCCTTGACACCCTCCCGCCATAATACTACAATTAAGATATAATATTTCTAGGGGGCTTTTGAATGAGTAACATAAAGATGATTGTATCCGACTTAGACGACACCTTCCTCAACGACAACAGCAAAGTTCCCGAAAAAAACCGCGCCGCTCTCGAGATAATGCGCGAAAAAAACGTGCGGTTTGTCCTAGCGTCGGGCAGAAGTCACATTTCGCTTGACCCCTTTGTCAAGAGTTTAGGGCTAAAGCGCGAGGGCGAATACGGAATCGCGATACAGGGCGGGATTATCTACAAAACCCTTGATTTGTCGTTCGTCGACACGGCGATGCTCCCGCGTGACTTAATGTTAAAAATAACGGGGAACGTATTGGAACACCCCGCAAGCGAAAAAATCGACATATTAGTCTACGACCCTCAATCAGTTCTGCATAGTTGTAAAGATTCCGCGGGTTTCAAAGAATACTTTACGTTCACGAAAATCCCGCACAAACTCATAAACACCTTTGACGATTTCGAGACAGACGCGCTGAAAATCCTGCTTAAAGGAAAGAACGAGGACTTGAAACAAATCGAGGCGCATATGAAACAGTATCTTGACGACTCGTACAATATGTTTTATTCAAAGGATATTTACCTTGAGTTCACGCAAAAAAACGCCACAAAAGGGAAGGCGGCGAAACGTCTCGCCAAAATTCTGGGGTTCGGGATTGACGAGGTCGTCGCTGTCGGCGATAATTTTAACGACGTATCTATGGTTGATATGGCGGGGGTGGGCGTCGCCGTCTCAAACGGCATAGATTTTCTCAAAGACCGCGCCGACTATGTAACGACGACGACAAACAACGACGGGGTTTTATGGGAATTGGTGAATAAATTTTTATGATAAACCTTGGAAATTCGTGGGACGATTTACTGAAAGAAGAGTGGGAAAAACCATATTACACGGAATTACGGGAATTTTTGAAGGACGAGTATAAAAATTACAATATCTATCCGAATATGCACGATATTTTTAACGCCTTGAAGTACACGGCATACGAGGACGTGAAAGCCGTTATTTTGGGGCAAGACCCCTACCACGGAGCGGGACAGGCACACGGACTGTGCTTTTCGGTAAAGCGCGGAGTAAAGCCGCCGCCGTCTTTGCTTAACGTTTACGCGGAGATAGCGTCGGATACGGGCGTAACCTTTGATAAATCCTTCGGCGAGCTCACAGAGTGGACGCGAAACGGCGTACTCCTCCTGAACACCATATTGACGGTTCGCGAGGGAAGTCCCCAAAGCCACAAAGGACGCGGCTGGGAAATCCTTACAGATAAAATAATATCCCTCCTAAACGAGAGGGAAACGCCTGTTGTGTTCCTGCTCTGGGGGGCGAACGCCAAAGCTAAGCGCGAACTTATCACAAACCCGCGCCATTTTTTGTTAACAGCCGCCCACCCAAGCCCTCTGTCCGCCCACAACGGCTTTTTCGGTTGCCGCCATTTCTCCAAAGCCAACGAATTTTTGACAAAAAAAGGGCAAGCAACCATTGACTGGCGGCTTACCCCGTGAATCTAATTGCAGCGTAATATCAATCTTAGGAAACGCCCCAAAAATCTCGGTGCGCGAAAGCATATAAATTTCATAAAAAACACCCCCGCTTTTAATCTAGGTTATGCGCGGGGGTGTTTTTTGTTGTGTATTTAAAATCCCAAATCCTGTGAGAAATCGTGGACTGTCTTGCCTGGGATTTTTGAAGTTTGTTTGATTCGGTACATACGCAGTTCGTCACAGTTTATCAGCACATTGTCGGCGTTGTAGGTGACTGACCTGCCGAAAATGATTACAATTGTCGCGGCGAAATCGTCGTTGTCGTATATATATACGCCGTTTTTTGACCTAACGAAATCAACGTCCTGAAGCAAGTCTTCCGAAACCTTATTAGCGTAATGTTCGGGAAAAGGGAGATTGCCCGTAGTATCCTGAACCGCAAAGCCCAGATTTTTCAAGTACGTTTTGTAGCGGTTTAGCTCTGCCGCGTTAAGCCCGGCATAGTCCGCTAACTGAGTTGTGTAGGTGAAAGAATTTGTAGGCTCGGCGTTATAGTGAAACTCTTCGGAGGAGGGCGGATAGACGTAAATCATATCCTCGTAAGGGATTTTCAAAAAAACCGCCAAGTCCGGTATGTCGTTTTCGAAATCGGGATAGTATAAAATTCCCTTATCAGGGTAAACCAACCTAGGTCTGGGCGTTTCTTCCGCTGGTAACTCCACTGGTAACGGAGCTGCAATCGCCGCGACTGGAGTTTTTGATGAAACGCCAAGTAAACCGTCCAAAGCAGCCTGTGACACGGCAAACGCGTTTACCGTGCTAAGCGACGCCAGCAGAGCCGCCAAAACCGCGCACGCAATTTTTTTCTTCAATGTTATCCGCCCCTAGTATTTAGTTAAAGTAGTTGCCCGGTCTCCAGCGAAGCAGTATTGACGACGACGGAACGAGTTCCGCGTCCCACGTCTTGATAGGCGTGTAGTTGCTCACATACCAGCTCAGGTCGTTGATATATTTTGCTTCCGTGATTTTTTGGAGTGCGGTTTTCGCGGAGTTCAGCCCCTCAAATTTTGAGCCGAGGTCGTCCTCATAGCGGATTGCAAGGAGAGTGTTGCTCGTCCACGAGCCGAGAGGCTGCGTTTTGTCGGGTTTGTAGGAGAAGAGGTTCGCCGATTGCGCGTAGAACGAGTTGCGAACGGGGTCATAGGAGAAGACGCTCGAGCCTACTTTTGAGAGGTACTTTGAGTACGCGTTGAAGTTGCCCACGAATATGATACCGTTAGTTTTGTTGTATTTGTACACGTCATATGCCAGAAGATGTCCGTGTCCGTCCGTGTCGTGATTCACGCCCATAAGTATTTCGGGTACGTTGTCGCCGTCAAGGTCGAAGAGGGTGTATCTGGTGTATTCCTGATGCGCGTTGGTCGGGTTTGCCGCCCATTCGTCCTCTAACGTGTTCTTGGGTCCTATCATATTGTCTATGAAATCTTGCATAGGTTTCTGCCATTGTTTGGTGTAGTTGACGGTGCTTGTGGTCGGCGCGGTCAGTTTGCCCGCCGACGGAGCGATGATGATTTCTTTCCCGTTCGGGGCGGTGGCGGTTTGGGTCGTGTTCGGACGCCACGAATACACGGCTAAACGCGTGAGGTATTTGTCGAAGTTAAACTCGTCCTGTTGGTCGTGTACGATAACTTCGTCATAGTTGCCGTAGTAGTTGTATATTTCGTCGTTGAAGTCCTTTGCCGTTATGGCGATTTTGTTGCGCGTGTATGTCCCCGCGGCGGTTTTTTGCAAAAGAACGTTTTGGTGCAGAGTAGAGTTGCTCATATAGTAGCTTCGTACTTCATAATCTTTGTTTTTGTCGCCGTAAAAGCCCAAAAGCGCGTAGGAAAAGCGGTCTTTGACGAGATATCGGCAGCTCTCAATATAGCCGACTTTATGGAAGGTGTTTTCATAGGAATCGAATTTCCACGCATCGTAACTGATATATTTCGGATTCCACGCTTGACTTTTTCCCATTAAAACCTCGGGGATGCCGTCACCGTCCAGGTCGTAGACAGCGAAACGGTCGTAATCGTACCGATACTCTTTCGTGTCCTGAACAAAATCAATGAGACGGTCGCGCACGGCGTTCGTAAACTGCGGAACGGCGGCGTAAGTCGGAACTGATAGGCTCAAGAGAACAGCGGACAAAACGACCGCCACCACTCTCTTTGTTCTTAGAAATCCTTTCATAAGCAAACTCTCCTTTTGTAAAATAATATAGTATAACCAAAATCAATTATATTATACTAAGAATTTTATTAAAAGTCAATTAGAAAATGTTGTCGAAAAAAATATTCGCCAATTTTCCGATTGCGCTTCTTGTCGGAATGTGATAGCATACAGTTGCGCGGATAGCGGCGCGGTTACGCACCTCCCTAATAAGGAGGTGATGTTATGCGGAAACGTTTATTGCAACATTTTATCGCCTGTCGCTCATATACTTCCTTGGGTTGAGTCAAATCTGCCCTTGGTCGTTGCCGTTCTCGAATTAACAACAAAATAACCGCCTCCCAACGCAAAGAGTAGCGGTTATTTCCAATTATAATATATTAGGAAGTGCTGTGAAACTGCGAACCTATCCGTGCGTACATATCTACCACACAAGAACATTATAATCGCTTTGGCGCAAAAAGTCAAGCGGCTGTTTCCCAAAAATCAAAAAATATTTTAGAAAAAATTTGAAAAAAGGTATTGCGTTTTGTAAAAAGTTATGATATTATATTAATGTTCTGTTGCGAGTGCGCGTAGCTCAGCTGGATAGAGCGTCTGGCTACGGACCAGAAGGTCGTGGGTTCAAATCCTGTCGCGCACATAAAAAAAGGTTGGTTATCCCAGCCTTTTTTATTTCCAATCAGCCCGCTTTGAGTTCGATTCGGAGGTTGTCGGCGATAAGCGCAATGAACTCGCTGTTTGTCGGTTTGCCCTTGTCGCTGTTGACGGTATAGCCGAACATATTGTTTATCACGTCGGAGTGTCCGCGTCCCCACGCGACTTCGATTGCGTGGCGGATTGCGCGTTCCACGCGGCTCGGGGTGGTGTTGCATTTTTTCGCTATTGAGGGGTACAGTTCTTTTGTGATATAATTAAGCACGTCTATGTCGGTGACGGCCATCATAATCGCCTCACGCATATAGTGGTAGCCGCGTATATGCGCGGGCACGCCGATTTCGTGGAGGACTTTCGTCACGCGTGTCTCAAGGTTCACGTTGTCGGTGACAGCCATCATCTTCATCGACATATGGTTTCCGCGAAGAGCCGTCTGGCGGATTCTTTTGAGGATAATCTCGGGGGTCGTCGGTTTTGCTAGGTAGTACCTTGCGCCAAGTTCAAACGCCTCCTGAATGACGTTATCGTTTGTGATAGACGAAATCACTATGCACGGAGGGAAATAGTCGTCGTTTTTCTCGCGTTCCGCCGAGAACCGCTCAAGAATCCCGAGCCCGTCCAATTTGGGCATAACGCCGTCGATTACGGATACGTCGGGGCGAAGTTCGAGTATCTTTTCGTAAGCCGTCAACCCGTCATACACTACCGATACAAGTTCGACGTCCCCCTGTGTTTTCAAAAACGCGGCTATGGTATTGCAAAAATCCTCATTGTCGTTTGCCAGTATCACTTTCAAAATAATTACCTCCCAATTTTTGATATCCTTTTTTTTACTATATTGCCATTTTTTGGAAATTTATAAATATAATTATAGCTCCTACGCATTACAATTGCAATAGGTTTTTTTTGTATCTTTTAGTAAGAATTATAGTTCTTTTGTTCTTTTTTGTCAATACTTAGTTTGTACATATTGTAAATTTTTTTACCGAAAAAGGAGCGTCCTAATATGAACATAACAATAGACAGATTTGAAGGAAATTTCGCGGCGGTAGAGCTGCCGAACCGCCGTATCGTGAATATTCCCGCCGAGATTTTGCCTAAAGAGGCGAAAGAGGGCGACGTTATCTCTATTCTTATTAATAAAGAAGAAACTGAAAAAGCGGCTGAAATCGGGGAGAAGTTAGTAGGCAAACTATGGAAATAAGAGAATCTATCGCAAAGTTTCTTTTTCCGCCCCGCTGCCCGATATGCAATTCTCTTATGCCCTTTGAAACAAAGGACATAGCGCATACCCCCTGCCTGGAGAGCCTTGTTTTCGGGACATACGTTTTTCCCCACAAAATCGACGGCGGGCGGTATATGGACACGGTTCACTCGGTTTTCTCGTACAGCGGGAAGACTTCCGATTTTATCCGCGTGTTCAAGGCGCGTATGAACGTCCATTCCATACGTCTTGTCCGCGAAATTTTGATTGAATCCCTTAAACAGGATTTTTTTGACGGCGTAGATATGTTAGTCCCCGTTCCTATGTATAAAAACAGGGAAAAAGCGAAAGGATATAACCATAGCCTGACAGTAGCGGAAATTTTGGCGCAGATAACGGGAAAACCTGTGTATAACGCGATGGCGGCCCACACCTTTCGCCGTCCCCAAAAAGAAGTGCCTTACGCCTTGCGGGCGGAAAACGTCAGGGATTGTTTTGCCGTTTACGATAAAAATTTACTAAACGCTAAAGCAATCCTCCTAATTGACGATATATATACGACAGGAAACACTATGAATGAATGTTCCAAGGTTCTCCGCGAATGCGGCGCGGTTACGGTAAAAGGATTTGCCCTCGCCTCTCTGTCAACGGTGATTCTTTATTAAAGGCGGTGATTCATATGGTAGGCGCAGTAAATGCAGTCAGCGGTGTAAATAGTACTTACGAGGTTTACAGCGCGAAAAAAACCCAAGCGGCGGCAAGGCTCAAGCCGCACGGTGAAAAAGATAAAATCTCAATCTCGCGGGACGCGAAAAATTTCCAAGCGGCTCTTAGAGCTCTGTCCGATGTTCCTGATATTCGCCCGAACATTCCAGAAAACTTAGCGGCGCGAAAATTTTCTTCCGCTAGCACAGCCGACAAAATATTAAAAAATGCGGAACTTCTTGCGATTTAATATAAATAAGCTCTTGATTTTATTCAGGGACGATTCTTCTATGAGCACAGAGTAATGTCCGTAAAGACGTTTCTTTCCGTGCTCATTTTAGTTTTACATAAAAAAGGGGGTGTTATCTTTGGCGGGGCTTATGGACGAACTTGTCGTGACTCTCGAAACTCAGCTTGAACTATACAGGGAACTCTTAAAGGTTTCAAAAGAAAAGAAGGACGTAATAGTAAAAAATGACACAAAAACCCTCCAAAGGCTGACATCGGAGGAAAACACAATCGTCGGGAAACTCCACAAACTCGATAAAAAGCGAATCGGGACAATGTTTGAAATCGGCACGGTTCTTAATATACCCGACAGGGAATACACGCTCTCGGCTCTCTGCGGACTTCTGCAAAAATCGAACAAGAGGGACTACGAGCGGCTTTTTCCTCTCACAGACGACACGCGTTCCGTTTTGGAGGAGCTCAAGAACAGCAACACGCACAACAAGACGCTTATAGAAAACTCGCTTGAATACATTGAATTTTCCGTAAATCTGATACGCACGAGCGACAAGAAGTTTTATGACACACGAGGGGAAGAAATCGGGCTTAAAAGCGGGTTTTTTGACGCTAAGCAATGAATCGGGGGGCTTAAAAAATGGGTGGATTTACTTCATTGGCGACTGCCACAAGCGGCTTGACCGCCGCGCAAACGGGCTTATACGTAACGGGGCATAATATGGCGAACGTGGACACCATCGGGTTTTCGCGCCAGCGTCCGCTTATGCAGGATTTCGCGTCGCAAAACGTCGGCGCGCAGGGAGCGGGGCCTCTGGTTAAGCAGGTCGGGCTCGGGACGGACGTTGCGGGGATTTTTCAGATTCGCGACAAATTCCTTGACATAGCTTACCGCGAAGAGGCGGGCAAACTCGAGTATTACAACGTCCGCGCAATGGCGGGGGTTGAAGTCGAGAGTATTCTGGGCGAACTTCAAAGCCAGTACAACACGGATTCCGTGTTCAAGGATTTGTTCGCGTCGCTTCAGGAACTCTCCTTTGACGCGCAAAGTTTGGCGACACGCGCCAACTTTATCTCGACGGCGGTTACATTCGTCGACAAGGTGACGAACGTGTATCAGCGTACTGTGGAGTATCAGCATAACCTTGACAAACAGGTACGCGACACGGTGACGCGGATTAATCAGCTGCTTAACGATATCGACAGATACAACAGACTTATCCCTGACGCGGAGGCGGCGGAAGACCACGCCAACGATTTCCGCGATTCCCGCAACAACTGCCTTGACGAGTTGTCGCACCTCCTTGACATCGACTACAAGGAAATGACGGACGGCACGGTGACCGTTATGGCGGAGGGCAACGAACTTGTCTCGAACGGGTATGTAAACCAGCTGGGGCTTAGGTACACCACCTCGACTTACTCTTTTGTCGAGCCTGTTTTTACAAGGCGGGAAGACATTATGTCGTCGGGCGAATTCGCCAGAACCGTTTTCGATTACAGCCTCCCGATTAACCCCGCGAACAGGAACGACAGCGGCAAACTGAAAAGCCTGATTGTGACACGCGGGCTTTACCCGCTGAACTACGCGGACGAAGTGCCGCCAAAACCCACGCCCACGGGAAATCCCACCGTCGATAAAGCGGCTATGAACGAGTGGCAAAAAATACGTTTCAACAACGAGGATACCCTTATTCCGACATTTCAAAAGGAATTCGACATAATAGTGAACAAAGTCGTCACGATGATTAACGATTGCGTCGCTCCGCAAAAGGGCGGGTTCAAAGACCCCGACGCGCCTTACGATTTAGAGGCGGATCCCGTGACGGGAGCTTACATTAACACACGCGGCACGGAGATTTTCAGCCGTCTTTATCAGGACCGCTGGGGCGACCCCTTCGACCCGACAGACAACGAAAATCCAGGGGCTGCGTACAACCCCGAAACGCCGGGGCAATACTATTCGTTATACACCAGCGGCAACCTCAAAGTAAACCCCGTACTCCTCGCGGAGGGCGGACACGACTACATCGCGCTGATGCTCGCGGAGTCGCTGAAGGCGGACGACCCCGACGCGGCGGTGAACGGTATCAGCGACAACCACACCGTACTTGACGCGTTGCTTGAACAATGGAAAAGCGAAATCATAGATTTGAACACAGGCGAGAAACTGAGCGTTGACAGCGCGTACAAACAATTTACCGCGAATATAGGAATCGAGACGAACGAGGCTCTTAACTACGTTGACGAGCAATCGACCCTCGTCATTCAGGCGGACAACAAACGAAAAGCCGTCTCCGCCGTTTCTCTCGACGAGGAAATGAAGTCGATGATGATATATCAGCGTTCCTACAACGCCGCGGCGCGAATGGTAAACGTGATAGACTCGATGATTGACCGACTGGTAAACGGACTTAAGAGCTAGGGGGCTTATGACTAATGAAATCGTCTTTTTTTGAATATCACGTTGCGTCGTCGGGGCTTATGACCGCACGCGCGAATTTGCAGGTTACAAGCCACAACGTGGCGAACGCCGAAACGCAGGGCTATTCCCGCCAATACGCGGAACAACGCGCAAGCTGGCCTCTCACCCTCTACAACGGAAAAGGTATGATAGGCACGGGGTCGGAGGTTTACGGAATCGGACAGCACCGCGATTTTTACCTTGACAAAAAATACTGGACGGATATGGGAACTCTGGGCGAATACCAAGCGAAAAAACAACAGCTCGACATTACGGAGAGTATTTTTAACGACCTTTCGGATAACGGGCTTTCGGGCGTGTACAACAACCTTTTTACGCAGCTGCAGAGTTTGTCGGAGAATTCGGGAAACGCTACGTACAGAACAAACCTAATCCAGTCCGCAAATTCCCTTATAAGCACCGTAAAACTTGAGGCGAACGCCCTGCGCAAACAACAGCAGGATATCAACAGCGAGATTAAATCCATAGCCGAACTTATAAACAGCATCGGGAATCAGATTGCGTCCCTTAACCGCCAGATTGTGACCTTTGAAAATGACGGCTCACGAGCAAACGACTTGCGCGACTCACGCGCGCGGCTTGTGGACAAATTGTCGAGCTATGTCAATACCGAAGTGTTTGAAAAAGAGATGAACGCGGAGTACGCGGCGGGCAAATTCCCCGAACCCGAGGACAGAGGACGCAGCGACAAGCATTATGTGGTTATGATAAACGGGTACGAACTCGTAAACCACTTCAACGCGTCACAATTCACCATTCGCCCGCGTGAAGACGGTTATGACGGATACACGGGCGGCGCGTTCACCCAGCCCGACAAAACCGACCCCGACCCGACCCACGCGCATAATATGCTTGATAACATAGGGCTTTACGATATATATGTCGGCGGGAACAAATTCGACATATACTCGAGAACCTTGTCGGGACAGCTCAAGGGACTCGTTGATGTGCGTGACGGAAACGGCGCGACCACGACAATCTACAAACCCGGCACGACCACGCCGTACCCTTACGAAACGACGTACAAAGGTATTCCGTACTATATGAACAAATTGAACGAATTTGTGCAGACACTGGCGCGGGCGTTCAACGAGGGCAAAGACCACGACGGCAAAGATATCCCTGGAGTCGTGGGGCTGGTGAACGGACACGAAAGAAACCCTGACGAACCAGACCCAGGCGACCTCCTTTTTTTCACTATGAAAGAAAGCGGACCGCCTATGCCGATTACGCAAGCCGAAATCGACGCTATGGGAAACGCCCTCGACTACGAACGTATGAATATCTTCAACTTCGCCCTGAACCCCGACATTGAGCAAAACCCCAATATGCTCGGCGCGGCGCTTGAAGGAAGTCCCCTCTATCCGTCGGACGAGAGCGACAACCGCGTTATCCTAGGGCTTCTCAAGCTCCGCGAATACGCGGGACTTTTCAGCCAAGGCAAGGGGTCGGATTTCCTCAACTCGATTTCCTCCGATTTGGGCGTCGCCGTGAAACAGGCGTCAAAGTTCGAGAGTAACTACAACGACGTTACGTCTATGGTCGACCAGCAGCGTATGTCCGTTTCGGGCGTTGACATCAACGAGGAAATGATAAATATGGTGAAATATCAGCAGCTGTATCAAGCCGCGGCGAAACTTATGAACGTTATCGATTCGATATATGACCAGACAGTAAACAGGTTGGGCAATTTCTAAGAGGGGAAGGGTAAAAAATGCGTGTAACGAACCCTATGATAACAAACGGTATGATGCTCAACATCAACCGAAACGCAGCGTCGCTTAACAAATATTATAACCAGTTGTCCACGGGCAAAAAAGTACAAGTGCCGTCGGACGACCCGATTCTTGCCAGCCGCGCCCTCAAATTCCGCACGAACGTGTCCGAGACGGAGCAGTACCTCAAGAACGTCGCCCAAGGGACCTCGTGGATGGAAGTCACGGAGGCGGCGTACAACAACATAAACAACATCTTCTTCAGAATCCGCGACCTAGCCGAGCGCGGCGCGAACGACACCCTCACCTTTGAGGACAGGGACAAGGTAATGACGGAAATCAGCTCGCTTTTTGAACAGCTGGGGCACGAAATAAACGCGACCTACGCGGGGCGTTATGTGTTCTCGGGATACCGCACGGACACCTCCCCCACCATCAGCGAAACCAGCGACTCTATGGACTATGATATTGAACAGGCGTATAGAGACGACCAAGTGACAAAGGGGTTCGTTCCAAGCAGAATGGGCGGCGTTCTTACCGACCCGCCCCAAGAAACCGCGTGGTTCAACGTGGCGTATGAGAATATAGGGGCGCTCGGAAACAACTCGTCCTTTACGGGCAACAGCTCGGGTATCGTGACTGTAAGTATGTTTGACGACAACGCCTACTCACCCGGCAACTATATAAAGGAAACAGGACAGCTCATACTCGGGCTTGACGCTAACGGAAAACCCGACGTAAGCGTACTTCCTATACTTGACAATCTGAAAGACCCTATGCTTGACTATTCGACAGGGACTGCCCAAGAACTGTTCTACTATGACGGAGTTCCCGTTCCGGGCGGGGCGGTTCCCGTTGCGGGAGCTACCAAAAACGGTTTTCAGCTTTATACAAACGACGACGGCACGGGCGAGCAAGCCTACAACGAATACTCTCCGACCTTGCGCGGCGTGAACTACACCAAAAAAGGGTTTATTCAGGGCAATCTCCACCCCGAGATATATTTTGTGGCTAAAAACAACGAAACGGGAACTTTGACGAGCGGGAAAAACTTTAACAGCGATATCTATAACCAACAGCAGTTTTTCGAGGTCGAATTCAGCGTCAATACGCGTGTGCGTATCAACTCCAACGCGGGCGACGTTTTCACCGACAAAGCCTACGGCGACTTGCATTCTATGATTGAGGAAATGAAGTATATCAACAGAGATACGAGAGAAGCCATACGAAACAGGTTTGAGCAGGGTACGCCGCCGCTTTACGGAGAAGAGCTAGAGGACGCCGTGGCGCAGGAAGTTCAGAAAATTCAAATTGTCTCCCAAGACCGTTTTTCCACTCTGATTGGGAAATGCGACACGTTTATAGCCGAAATCGCCCGCGAACATACCGACCTCGGGACGCGTATGGACAGACTGGAGCTCATCAAATCAAGGCTTGAAGACGACCGCGTGAACTATATGAAACTTCTGTCCGACAACGAAGACGTCGATTACGCCGAAACTATGATGAGGCTCAGCTCCCTTGAGGCTGTTTACCAAGCGTCGCTCAAAACGGGCAGTAACATTATTCAAATGACTTTGGCAACCTACATTTAAGGAGAGATAAATTGACGATAACTACTAAGAACTTCGGCGAACTCGAAATTGACGAATCCCAAACGATTTTATTTCTGGAGGGATTGCCGGGCTTTTCCGAATACAAAAATTTTGTGCTTTTAGACAATGACGACGACACGCCTTTTTGTTACCTCCAGTCCGTTGACGACGGCGAGCTGGCGTTTATACTTATGGACGCGTTCCAAAAATACACGGACTACGCCCCCGAAATCGACCCTTCGGATATCTCTACTTTGGGCGAATACACAGACGAGACGAAATCGGACTTTTTGATATACAACGTCGTGGTACTCCCACAAGACGTTAAAAAAATGAGCGTCAATCTCCTTGCGCCCGTTATCATAAACCAAAAACTCCGAAAAGGACAGCAGGTAATCGCGCGAAACGCCGACCAGAAAGCGTACACCGTGCACCACCTCGTGTTTGATGAGGGGGATATAACGTGCTAGCTTTGACCCGCAAAAAAGGCGAATCCATTATGGTGGGCGACGACGTTGAGATAGTCGTGCTTGACTGGCGCGGCGAACAAATCAAACTCGGGATTATCGCCCCGAAAAGTATCCCAATCCACCGAAAAGAAATATACGAACAAATCCACGCGGAAAACAAAAAAGCGATGATTAGCGGCGACATAAGCGACCTCAAAAACATTGCGCTAACACCCAAAAAATCACAACCCGAATGATTTCAAAAAAACCTTTCAAATTTGGAAGGTTTTTTTGCGTAAACGCTTGCAATTTTTACGCGGTTGTTGTATACTTGTATATGTAAATTCGGGAGGCGAGTACATTGGACGCTATGGCGGCAAGTATTGTGAACGAAATTTTCAGCGACCTTAGCTCGCGTATCGACTTGAGTTTTGTCAGAAACAGACCGTACAGGCAAACGGCGCAAGCTCTTTCATTGGCTGCTCCGTCACAACAAGCCAATTTTGAGGACGTTCTGACAAAATATCTGAACGGCGACGTTTCGGACAAAACCACGACGGACGCGATTGACCTAGCCGTCAAAACCGCCTCCGAAAAATACGGCGTTGACTCGAACCTGATCCGCGCCGTGATTAAAGGCGAAAGCAACTTCGACCCGAACGCCGTTTCAAGCGCGGGGGCGCAGGGGCTTATGCAGCTTATGCCCGGCACGGCGACCTCCCTAGGCGTCGCCGATTCCTACAATATTTTCCAAAATGTTGAAGGCGGCACGAAATACCTTTACGAAATGCTTCAGAAATACAACGGGAACGAAAACCTTGCGCTTGCCGCGTATAACGCCGGACCTAACGCGGTCGACAAATATGACGGGATTCCGCCGTATAACGAAACGCAAAAGTATGTCCCCAGAGTGCTTAATTACAAAGCCGAGTATATGGCGGACGCGTACAAAAAGCAATCGAAAAAATAACGCGAAAGGTTTTGGAAGATATGAGCAAGACATTAAGAATAGCCGTCTTAGGTATTTTTATAGGTATCTTGATTGCTCAAACTTTCGTGCCTTTCTTGGGGTATTTGCCGATACCGCCGATAAATCCCACCATCGTTCACATTACCGTGATTGTCGGCGCGATTTTATACGGTCGAAAAATCGGCGCGGTTCTCGGATTCACGTGGGGATTCCTTAGTATGCTCCGCGCCTATGTCACTCCGTCGATAGCGTCGTTTATCTTTATGAACCCGATTATATCGGTTTTGCCGCGGCTTGCCGTGGGGATTATTGTCGGGCTTTTGTACAAGTTCCTTTCGGTTAAAAGAACTAAATCAGTCCTTGCGTATTCCGCTTGCGGGATTGCGGGGGCGCTTGTGAACACGTTCTTGGTACTCACCCTCATCTACTTTTTGTACCGCGACGGATACGCGAAAATACTAAACGTTCCCGTCGGCGAAATCTTGCACGCGTTGCTTGGGATTGTGGTGTCAAACAGTATCTTTGAGGCGATTGCGGCGGGGATTATCGTACCCGCGATTGTCACGCCGATTAAGGCGATTCAAAGAAACAAAAAAATTCCCTCACATTAATAGCTTGGAGAGGTATCGAAGTGGTCATAACGGGGCTGACTCGAAATCAGTTAGAGGGCAACCTCACGCGGGTTCGAATCCCGCCCTCTCCGTTTACATTTGAGTAAGGCTTTATGAAAAGAGAGGGTACGAATGGAAAGTTTGAAAGATGAATTGAGACGATATCAGGTAAATCTTGGTTTAGTGCGGCCACAGAATTGCACCAAGGAAGAATGTTCTGAATATTGGGAACTTGTTAACCAAAAGTTACCGCTTCCCGAAGGAGTTATGCGTAACGAGCAGGGCTGGTTTTTTAGATGGGTTAAAACAGATTTAACTGAAGAAAGTTTGGCAAAGTTGTTTCTATACAGGCAGACAGCATACCTGAAATCAATTAGGAATGGCATATATTTTTTTGTGATATTAACTATTATTTCTCTTGTTCTGTTGATTTACGCTATTTCTGTTGTTTTAGGGTAGACTCACGCGGGTGCGAATCCCACCCTCTCCGCCATATTTGTACGTTGGGCTTAATAGAAGCCTGACATAGCTCGAAAGCCCAATATTACTGGGCTTTTTTGCGTTCAAGGAACTTTTGCGAGGCGTTTTCAAGAGCAAAACAGGCCTTGCCATTCTGCACCAAACGAGCATTTATGCACCTGCCGAACTGAAATCGTGGAAAGGTTTACTTCGCTGAGAGGAATCGTGTAACGAGTAGAGGTTTCGTGCATTTGTTTAGGCTATCGTGTAAAAGTTTAGGAATCGTGAAAAGATGCACCAACCATACAAACAGGCTCTTATCCGAAGCGAAAAAAACATCTTGATAAACCAACCAATGGTATATTATGATAAATACCGTTGATTGGTTTTTATATTATGAGACCAGCTATTAAAAGTCAATAGGTAACTTAAAAAAATTTTAGTAAAAAAGCAAAAACCACAGAAATGAAAAAATAACACGAAAAAATCCACGCGGAAAACAAAAAAGCGATGATTAGCGGCGACATAAGCGACCTCAAAAACATTGCGCTAACACCCAAAAAATCACAACCCGAATGATTTC
>BNUF01000012.1 GCA_025997155.1 Clostridia bacterium | reverse complement strand
TTTGTATTTTGTAATCCTTGTACGCCTTGATTGTGCTTATCACCGTGGAGACGGCGACAGCCAGTATCGTGAAGAAAAAGGCGCGGTATAAATCCTCTTCAAAAAAGACCGTCAGGTCGGTGTCCGCTTTAAATAGTTTATCGACAGAATGTACCGCGAAAATTAGCGCGCAGCCCGCGACGACACAGATTCTCGTCTGGGCGTTTTGCCGATATATGTAGTCGTGCAAAAAATACTCCGCGACAAGAGCGGGTTTTTCCCTCTCGAGCCGCGCAATGTATGTCATCAGGAGTATCTTTCGCTTTTGGGGCATAGTTAATACGGCTTTTTTCTTCATCGGGGTTCATACGCCCCCGCGCTGTACCTTGAGGACGGGTTCCAAACGAGCCATTCCGTAAGCCCCGCGTCATACACGGCTTTTTCCTGTGTCCGAAGTTCGTTGTCGCCGTAGGGAATGTAGTGGCGAAGCCACGACGCGGTGAAACCCTGAATCCACGGGCGTACAATCGCGTGGTTCTCCGTGTCCGCGAGTACCTTGTTCGAGCCGTCCATCGAGTTTTTGATAATCGCGTAGGGGTCGAGGTCGGGATATGTCACGCCGAACGAGCCGTCCGCATAGTGTGAAGGGTAGACCATAGGGCAAATGTAGTCGAGATATCTAGACATTTCGACATAGTTCTGCCCGACAATATCCGAATCGATTTTGCTTTCGATTATAGTGCCGTACACGTCCGCCGCAACGAACACGCCGTACTCGTGCAGAGCTTCCGCCGCGTATTTTGTGAACTCGGTGATAATGTCCGTGCGGCTTTTGCCCTCGGTGTCGCCGAAATCCGCGCCGTTCAGGCGGCTTGAGGTGTCGAAACGGATATAGTCAAACTGGATTTCCTTAAAACCTGCCTGCGCCGCGCCTTTGGCGATATCCAGAACATAATCCCACGACGCTTTGTTGTAGGGGTTAAGCCACGTGCTTTTTTGGGAACTGTTGTCGCGCCAGAGCGAGCCGTCCGTATTTTTGATGTATAAATCGGGGTGTGCCTCGTTCGCTCCGTTGTCCTTAAACGCGACGACACGCGCAATCGGATAGACGCCGTTTTCGGAAAGTTTTTCCATTAACGCGCCGATATCGCCGATATATGGGCTTGACATTCCGATAGAGTCGGCGGCGGGGATTCCCTTGAAAGTGACCGTGCCGTCGTCCGTTTTGACGTCGATTACCATAGCGTTTATTTCGGTTTGGCGGCAAAGTTCAAGCAGCGGGTCAAGGTAGGTGTCCATTCCCGCGTGTGTCGCGCTCACATAAACCCCGCGAACGACGGTAGCTTTTGGCGGGTACAGCGAAAAATCCGCCTCGGGCTGGGCGAAATAGGCTTCTGTGTTTTTGAACAACGCCTGCTGGGGTTCGGCAAGCCCTGTGGCAACCAAAACGCCCTCGGGCGTGTTATGTACAAAAAAATACGCGACGGCGGCGATAAAGACAATTACGACTGCGGGTATAGCAAACTTTAAGATACGCATATAATCATTCCTTGTGGTATCTACTTGAAAAGTAGACCAATATAGTTTATTATATCATAAAAAGGGTTATTAATTCAAGTGTAAAATGAGAGGATAATAACTATGGACACAAAATATATTAAATTACAGGATATTTTGCGAAACTACGGAAAAGTCGCCGTGGCGTATTCGGCGGGTGTCGACTCGACGCTTTTGTTACGCGCCGCCAAAGACGCGCTGGGGGCGGAAAACGTCCTCGCCGTGACCGCGAAATCCCCGTCCTTTCCCGAACGCGAGGTGGCGGCGGCGGCGGAGTACGCGAAATTTCTGGTCGTTCCCCATATTATTACACAAACCAACGAATTTGACAATGATAATTTTCGCCATAACCCGCCAAACCGCTGTTACCTCTGCAAAACGGAACTTTTCACGGTTATCCGCCGCATTTCAGAGGAACACGGCATACGGCACATAGCCGAGGGTTCGAATGTCGACGACGGCGGCGACTACCGCCCCGGGCTAGCCGCCGTTTCCGAGTGCGGAATCCACAGCCCCCTGCGCGAGGCGGGACTGACAAAAAAAGAAATCCGCGAACTCTCAAAAGAACTTGCCCTGCCGACATGGGACAAGCAGAGTTTCGCCTGCCTTTCCTCCCGTTTCCAGTACGGCGAGGATATGACACCCGACAAAATCGAAAAAATCGACAAGGCGGAGCAGTACCTAATCGACAAGGGTTTTAAACAAATCCGCGTCCGCTACCACGACAGCCTTGCCCGAATCGAAACGGACGGCGCGGGGTTCGCCCTCCTGTCGGACGAGAGTCTGCGCCGTTCTGTTTCAGACAAATTCAAGGAAATCGGATTCCTGTACACCGCAATCGACATACTGGGATATCGTACAGGGAGCAGTAACGCCTCTTTACCGCTATGAAAATATTCGACTTCACGACAGGCGCAGAACCCGAAACGGTAACGAATCCCGAGGATACGCTGTTTATTTCGTGCCGCCCGAAGGATATTATCGAGCTGCAAAAAAGTTTCGACTTCGACCACAGCACCGTAATCGAGTGTACGAACCTTGACGAGAGCGTGCGTTACGCCGTTTTCGACAACTACGACTTCATAAGCCTTGTGCACCCCGAACTTCTTCCAAAAACGGTACTGCTCCGCGAAATCAACATATATGTTTCAAAAAAATATCTCGTGTTCGTAATCCCCCAGCACGACGACCCGCGCCTGACCTACCTCGAGGCACTTCTCGAAAAAACGGCGCGCGCCGCGGGCAACGGCAAGATTATAAAATTATACAAAATCATATTCCAGCAGATTCTGTTCGACTTTTCGGAAATACTTGAACTCCTTGAGGACAATATGGAAGCTCTTACGACAGAAATCACCGAAAGCGCGCTCCCGAGCCAGTTCGAGAAAATAAATATCCTCCGCAAACAGTCGTACACCCTGAAAAAACAGCTCCGCGCAATGTCCCATATCGGCGAACAGATGCTGGCGGACGACAGTTCCGCCTTTCCGAAACAGCGCAAAGCGTTCAAGATGATTGACTCGCGTTTTAAGAGCCTTTACGGATTCGCGGAGAACCTCTACTCGCTTGGAAACGAACTCGTCCTTGTCTACGACTCAAAACTCACAATGCGTACAAACGAAATCGTCACGCGCCTTACCGTATTCACGATGTTTTTCGGACCGCTCACGGTAATCACGGGCATCTACGGTATGAACTTCGATATGATGCCCGAGTTGCACTGGGTTCACGGCTACCCGATGGCACTCGCGATTATGGCGACGGTTTCCCTCGCTATGTATACGCTTGTCAAAAAAAACAAATGGATATAGTCCACTTGTTTTTTTTAGGTCTATTCTAAGGATTGCGCGATTTTCACAAGTTCGTCCGCGCCAACGCTGTCGTTTCCGTAAAGCATATACATTACGCCGTTTATCTCTATGTCAAGTTTGTTCGCGGTTTGTACCGCCTCGTTTCCGTTTATGTCGATTTTCGTCACGTCCCCGTTCGAAACGAACTCAAACGCGGTACTCTCGTCCATATACCGCACCATAACGATAATTTCGTCGTCGCCGTTTTTGTAGTGCAGGTTCATAAACTTGTTCACATTCGGGTCGTCGCTTTTTGTCGGGTCGCCGAAATACTCGATTGCGTCAAAGGCGTAGCCGGACGGAAGATATGAGGGGAGGAGTGCTTCAGTTATAAAGTATTTTTTGTCGTCAAGGGATTTGAAGTAATTTCCGCCCGCCGTTTCGTTGACGCGTGTCGTGACTGAAATGTCCGAGGTGTCTTTGTTATTCGTCTCCTCCGCCGCCGTGTACGCCGCGTAATCCCCGACTTTCTCCGTTTTGAAAATCCTAAGCCCGCCGTATACGAACGCCGACGCGCAAACGAGAACAGCCGCCGCCGCGATTACCAAAGTACCTTTTTTCCCAATCTTTTTCATCTTAATATTCTCCCTTTTATTTAATATTTTTTCCAAAATTTCCCGCTTGTGTTCGCTTTCCGCCGAAAAATCCACCTGTCTGCATTTCTCCAAAAATTCATCTTCTCCCATATCTACTCCTCCAAATATTTCATAAGTTTTTTCAACGCCCGATGCGCCGTAACGCCGACATTCGACTCCGAAACGCCCATTGTATCGGCGATTTCGACATTCTTAAGCCCGCTCGCGAATTTCATTGACAATATCTGCCGCTCCCTGTCCCCGAGTTTCGCCATTGCCGCGATAAGCCCCCTGTTTTCCTCGTTTCGCACGGCTATGTCGTCAGGGGTTGCGTCCTCCGAACGCAAATTGAAAATTTCGTCAAGGGGTACGAAGAACCGCCGCTTTTTTCGCCTCAAGTAGTCCGTCACGACGTTTTTCGATATGCCGATAAGCCACGCCTCAAGCCCCGCCCGCTCGGGGCTGTACGTCCCGAATTTCGTATACGCTTTTTCAAAAACGCCGCTCACGATTTCTTCCGCGTCAAAATGATTGTTTATCCGAAAACTCACGTAATTGTACACGTTTTTGTAATACGTATCATACGCGTACTCAAAACTAAAAGCTCCGATACCAACACCCCCCTTCATTTTGCATTTCACAAGTGTATACGCGAAAACTAAAAAACCATTACACAAAATAAAAAAACCTTTGACAGAGTTGACAAACGTTTGGGATTATGTGATAATTATGTCAACAGGGGAGTCCGTCAGGCGGACTGAGAGGAAACAAACGGAGTTTCGACCCTTATAACCTGATGTGGGTAATGCCAACGAAGGGAGTAGGAGATTTTTTTACCGGCTTCTTTTGAGGATACCCTTTCGGTATTCTTATTTTTATGAAGGAGAGTTATAAATGAGAAACAAAGCTGTTTTTAAGCTGACGCTGGCGGGATTGCTTATTGCGCTGGGGGTTGCCGCGTCTCCTTTCAACATTCCTTTCGGCGCGGCGAAATGCTTTCCCGTACAGCATTTGGTAAACGTTTTGGGGGCGGTTTTGCTGGGTCCTTGGTATGGCGTTTCGATGGCTTTTATCACGAGTTTTATACGCGTTTCGGTCGGAACAGGCACTCTGCTTGCGTTCCCTGGCAGTATGTGCGGCGCGTTTCTGTGCGGGGTAGTGTACAAACACTCCAAAAACCTGTACCTTACCTATTTGGGTGAGGTTGTCGGAACGGGAGTCGTAGGAGCTCTTCTGGCGTACCCTGTCGCGGCGTTCCTTCTCGGCAGGGATGCCGCGCTTTTCGCCTATGTAATCCCCTTTGGCATAAGCACCCTCGGCGGAACGGTTATTGCCGCGTTCCTTATATCGGTGTTCAAAAAAACGAAACTTCTAAAAGAAGTCCTCACGTAAATCAGGCAAAATCTGGATATCCCACGGGCGGGTCTTGTCAACATAAAGTTCCCGCGCGAAAAATTTTGATTCGGAAAGCTCTGTGTCGGAGAGATACGCGGCTTTTGTCACGTTTGACGTGTTTTGGCAGAATTTGTTCGGGTAGAGTTCGGGGGCGCAAAAGGTGTCGCCCCTGTCGCGGGACTCGATTGTGAAGAGGGCGTTGTTTGAGATAAAACCTATGTACAGCACGTCCTCGGCGAAGTATACCGATATGTTCTCGATAGAGGGAGCTTCAAAAAGGAGGGACGGCGCGGAAAACTCGGTCGTTTCCTTTTTTTTGTATACCAGTTTGGAGGAAAAAACGCCTTTTAGCACATAAGCTATATGGATTGCGGTTTGAGTTGTGAGAATACTTTGAGTATATATCGGTATGCTGTTTTGGTAGTAGGGGTTGAATTTGCCATGCTGGGTGGTTGTGATTTCCCTGTAACCATATGATATGACCTCTGTATTTTTTTGGTAAAACACAAGCGCGTGATTCGCCCCCGTTTCCTGGAGTATGTAGGGCGACTGCTCCGCCGCGTCAAGTTCAACCGCGTCGCCCCATATATGATTAGAAAACGTGCGGCTTGAGATATTTCCGTATATAAGGCGCATCGTCTCCCCGAAAAGGATTGCGTTAAAGATTATGCCGTCATAGGGGGACTTGAAAATAATACGGCTTGTCACTATGTCGTTGTATACATAGCATAGCGCGACATTTCCCGCCCTGTCCTCGCAAAACACCATAATTTTTTTGGCGACGTTTACCGTGAAATTTCGCCCGCAGCTCAAAAAAACGTCGCGGGACTCGCTCCATTTGCCGTTTTCATAGACGCGGAAACGCACCGCCCCCGCGTATTTTTCGTCATAATAGAAGCAGTACACGCGCGAATTTTGGCGAACGATATATATGTCGTAATTATTCATAGTTTTTACTCCCTTAATACCCTTTATAAATCATATGTAAGTTTATGCTGATACCCCTTGCGTTATTTTGTTTTTTGCTCTAGAATATATAATAACATATGTATCTCGTTTTTGGGGGGCTTTTTTATGAAAAAGCGGATATTCGCTTTTTTTACTTTTTGCGTCGTCATTTTCGGCGGTAATACCGCGTTTGCGCGGACTGTTTTTTCGGACGTTCCCGAGTCGAGCCTGCAGTTTCCCGCGATTTCAAAAATGGCGGAACTGGGCGTAATCGTCGGGGACACCGAGGGAAAATTCCGCCCGAACGATTATATAGATAAATTTGAAACCGCAAAGGTGCTTGCGCGGATTTCGGGCTATGACCCGATTGACGGCTCGGACGCGGACAAGAGTTTTTACGCCCGCGCCTTTGACAAAAACAGGACGTATCTGGCGCAGTACGCTAATATGTACGCGAACTGGAACACGTCCTGCGACAGAGAGATAGCGTACCTTCTCGAAAAGGAAATCCTAACGCCCGACGATTTGAAAACCTTTGTCGGAAAAAAGGCGGACGGGGAAGAGGGCGTTTTCGCGACGACAAAGGAAACGGCGGCAATGTTTTTGGTCAAGGCGGTGAACAAAAAAGACGCGGCGACGGCGGCGGCTCTTCCGACTTTGTACCTTGACGACACCCAGATTTCGGCGGCGGCGCGTCCTTATGTCTACTATCTCAAAAACCTTGACGCGAACACACGCGACTTGCGGAACAATTTCAGCCCGAAACAGGCAATCACGCGGGCGGATTTCGCGGTTCTTTCGGCGGCTCTCTCGGATTATTTCAGCCTCCCTAAGCTGGAGGAACGCAAGTCCCTCCCGAATTTCCAGGAACCGCCGACAGAGGTTCTCGAAAATTTCGACGCGGTTTTTGACGGGACGACGGCAAGCGGCGGCAACGTTTACGCGCAGTTTATACTTGACGATAACACGAAAAAGTTATACAAGGCGGCGACCCCTGTTTCAGTCACCGTAAACGGCTTTATGCGGACGGTTGAGGACCTGCCGACAGGAGCAAGAGTCCGCGTAATCCTTAAGAATAATATGGTGGCGGATATCAAGGCGGACACCGTGGGCGGCGGGAATTTCACCATAGACGACGGGGAGAACGTGACGCTTGTGTCGGTCTCGGGCGTTATCTCGGGCAAGTCCTCCGACCTTGCGGCAAAGACGATTACCCTGAAACTAGCGTCGGGCGAACTCAACTCTTACGTTTTGGCGGAAACGGCGAAGATAACGCGGGAGGGCGAGGCGGCTAATTTTGACGCGCTGCTTGCGGGCGATGTTTCGGAGGCGAAAATCAGCGGCTCAAAGATATACGAACTCAACGCGCGGGACAAGACGCGCCAAGTCGAGGGACTTCTCACCGAAACGGAAGTCGACAAAAACGGCGTCGTCACGCTCACGCTCAAACCGAGCGCGTCCGCCGAGTTTACGCGGGTTTTGTTAAACGGGGCGATGCCCGTCACAAGGGACGCGAAAAAAGCCACGTGGAAAGAGCTGCGAATCGGGGACTTGCTTAAGATTACCTGCGAGTACGACACGGCGACCGAACTTTCCGCCTACGGCACAAAACAGGACGTTTTCGGCATAGTCTCAAATATTTCCATTGATTCCAAAAAATCTACCCTCACCCTTGCCACAGGCGAAGCTTACAACGCGGATAATATTGACATATATTCCCTTAGAGTCGGCGACACGGTTAAGCTAAGACTCGACTCGGGCGAAATCTACGCCCTTAGCGTATCTCAAAAAAAGCAGCAGCCCTATGTCATAGGCTTTGTCACTTCTATTGACGAAACAAATTTGACAATTCTGGATATTTCCTCTAAAATATTAGGCGAAACAACGGTGCAACTGACGGAAAAAACCGTTTTCCTTGACGAAAACGGTTCGGATATCGAATTTTCAGAAATCAAGGAGAACGTCAAAGTCCGCGTTATGTTTGACGGGACGCGCAAAAACGCGGTTTCTGTGACAATTATGTGATTGGTAGTGGTTTTATGGCAAGATATGGAAAAGACGGTAACGAACGCTCAAAACGTATAGAGGAACGCCGAAAGGGGCGGGGCGGCAAACGCCCGCAAAAAAAACGCGGCGACGAGAATATTGTGTCCCTTTTGTTCTCCGCCATAGGCGCGGTCGTTCGTCATCGCCTAAAACATATGAACAAGGCGTTTAAGCACGTGAATCTGGGGCTGCTTGACGATTACAAGTCGCTAATCTTTACGATTGCGGGGGTTGTTGTTCTCGCGGGGATAATCTCTATGTTTTGGGCGATGACTAACAAGAACGCCAACGAGGTTTTTGTAAACGGCAAACCCATAGGTTTCGTCAAGGCGGATAAGACGGTTACGCCCGAATCCGTCAAGACTATGGTGACGAACGTACTCACAAGCCGTCTCGGCACGGAGGTTAAGTTAGAAAACGGAATCGAGTTTAAACCCGCCCACGCGCAAAAAAAGAAACTCCTCACAAACGACGCGCTTCTTAATATGCTTTCGACTAATCTCAAATATAAGGTGAAAGCCGACGTAATCACCTATGACGGCGGCACCTTGACGCTTAAGAACGACAACGAAACGAACGACCTCAAAGACAGGCTTTGCGCGGAATACATAGACCCGAACGCGGTTATAATCGAAAAGAACGTGCTGGGAATGGAAGTCGCGAACGCTTTTGTTGACGAATCGGAGATTACGACTGTCGATTTGGCGTATGGCATTTTGAGTGCGAAAAAAGCTATCGAGAATACGTATAACGTTAAATCGGGGGATTATTTGCAAAAAATAGCTTTAATGTACGATATGTCGGTTGACGAATTGTGCAGGATAAACGGCATAGTCCCCGAAGACAGCAAAAATCTTAAGGCGGGGCAGCAGCTTACCGTAATCGTAAATAAACCTATGTTTGACGTTCGCGTTATCGAGGAAATCTCACACAACGAGCCTGTCGCCCCGAATGTCGTCAAGACGGAAAACCCGACAAAACCTAAGTCGTATATGAATACGGTCGACGCGGGAGCGGACGGCGAGGACAAGGTGACGGAACGCGTTTCGTACCTGAACGGGACGGAGGAGAGCCGCGAGGTCGTCGGACGCGAAAACATTCTGCCCGCCAAGGACAAGGTTGTCGAGGTCGGCAACAAATAGGGGTGTTTTATGGAGGACTGGATTGAATGTGCGGTTTGCACGACTTGCGAGGGGGCGGACGCTCTTTGCGAGTCGCTTTTGTCGGCGGGGGTTACGGGGTTTTTGATTGACGACCCCGCAGGGACGCGGCGTTTTATCGAAGAAAACGAGAGCGGCTGGGATTATGTCGAGGAGGAGCTTTTGAAGATGCCCGTTTCTTCGGAGGTTACCGTCAAGTTTTATTTGTCTGATAACGCGGCGGAGCGTGAGATTTTGGCTAATGTTAAATCTGAACTTCTGCGGTTTTCGCGGGAGGATTACGGGCTCGATATGGGGAGTCTCGAATTGTCGGCGGACAAGGTGACGGACGACTGGTCGGAGAATTGGAAGAAGTATTATAAACCTTTTGAAGTCGGGGAGAAACTGGTAATTTGCCCCTCGTGGGAAGAATATGTAAACGAGGGCGGCAAAATCGTGCTCAGGCTTAACCCCGGACACGCTTTCGGGACGGGGCTTCACCATACGACACGGTTTTGCCTTGAATTTATCCAAAAGTACATTAAAGACGGGGACAAAACCCTCGATTTGGGCTGCGGGAGCGGGATACTTTCGGCGGCGATGCTGCTTTTGGGGGCGGGGGAAGTCTGCGCCGTGGACATTGACGCGAACGCCGCCGAAACGGCGGTTTCTAATATAGCTCTTAACGATATAGAAAAAGACAGATTGCGGGCGTTCGCGGGGAACGCTGCCGTTTCGGAGGAACTCCGCGAAAAAATCGGCGGCGGGTATGATTTGGTGGCGTCGAATATCGTGGCAGACGTGATTGCCGCCTACGCGCCGCATACGAAAAACTTCATAAAAGACGGCGGAATCTATATCTCGTCGGGGGTAATCAAAGACAAGCTTGACTATGTTTTGGGCGTTCTTTATGAGAACGGGTTTTTGTTGCTTGAAACTGCCGTTTCAGAAGAATGGGTTGGGATTGTATGCACTTTTTCAAAGGAGAAAGCTCGCGAATTGACGAAAACGGAGTGACTGTGGGCGGGGACGACGCAAGGCATATCACAAAGTCCCTTAGGCTTCGTGTCGGTGATAAAATTACCGTGTCCGATAACGGATACGACTATTTGTGTGAAATAACGCGAATCGGCGACTGCGTTCAGGCGCGGATTGAGGATATCTCAAAAAACGCCGCCGAGCCGAATATACAGGTGACTTTGTTTCAGGCGCTCCCAAAACACGGTAAATTCGAACTTATAATTGAAAAATGCGTGGAGCTCGGGGTTTGCGAGATTGTGCCGATAGTTACGGATTACACAATCCCTAGCGCGGAATCCTTTGACGCGAAAAACGAGAGGTTTAACAAACTATCGGAGAGCGCCGCGAAACAGTCGCGGCGCGGATATATCCCAAAAGTACAGAAAGTTATTACCCTTAAGGACGCTGTAACTTTGTCGGAGGGGTTTGATATAGCGATTACACCCTATGAAAAAGCGGAGGGGCGGCGGATTCGCGACGCGCTTTGCGGGTTTTCGGGGAATCGCGCCGCACTCTTTATCGGCTGCGAGGGCGGATTTTCAGAACGCGAAATCGATATACTAAAGAATACGCACATAGTAACGCTTGGCAGGCGGATTCTGCGGACGGAGACGGCGGGTTTTACCGCCCTGACCATATTTTTTAACGAAACAGGTGAACTCTAATGGGAGACATAATCAGAATAGCGGCTGTGGGCAAGTTTCTTTTTGAGCGTAAAATGTTTGAAGGAATTTTCAAGCACGAGAAGGATATAGAGCTTGTCGGGTTGTATGAATTGCCCGAGGAAGGCATTATGTTCCTTGACGAGATTAACCCCGATATTTTGATTTTGACGATTCCGACGGCGGGCCATATGACCTTGTCTGAAATCGTGAAAAACATACACCTGCTTCACCCGAATTTACACGTTATAACCTGTCCCGACCATAAAAATATCGAAATGGCGTACAACATTAAAGTGTTGTACGAGTACGACTTTTTGCCCAAACCAATCAAATCGGCGGCGTTGTTTAAGATTATACGCGAAACGCCCAAGGGGTTTTCCTGATGATTTATTTTGACAACGCCGCGACGACGCCGCCTTTGCCCTTTTTCCCGCCATGGTTCGGGAATCCGTCCTCTTTGCACGAAGCGGGCATCAGAGCGGAGGGGGAAATCAGAAAGGCGACGGGGACGCTCCTTTCTTTTGCCGCGCAAAACGGCGTGATTGTATATACCTCGGGAGCGACAGAGGCGAACAACACGGCGATTTTCGGGAGTTTGCGAAAACATAGCGGCAAACACGTTATCACGACGAACATTGAACACCCGTCTGTGGTCGCTTGTTTTCAGAGGCTTGAGGGTATGGGGTATGAGGTGACCTACCTCCCCGCCGCCGAAAACGGGTGTGTAAGCGAAGCGGAGCTCTCGGACGCGGTACGCCCCGACACCGCGCTTGTAAGTATTTTTTATGTACACAACGAGCTCGGCGCGGTACACGACATACGCCGTCTCGCCGAAATCGTACACGGCAAAAACAAGGACGCGGTTTTTCACACGGACGCGGTTCAGGCGTTCGGCAAAATCAAGACGGATTTTCGGGGCGTTGACCTTGTGACCTTTTGCGGGCATAAAATCCACGGCGCAAAGGGAATCGGCGCGTTGCTTTTAAAAAACGGTATTCGGGTAGACCCGATTTTTTTCGGGGGCGGGCAGCAGGGAGGACTTCGCGCGGGGACGGAAAACGTCGAGGGGATTTTATCCCTTGCGAACGCGGCGAAACACGCCTATGAAAATCTTGACAGCAATTTCCAAAAGGTTAAGGGATTCCGCGACGAGTTCCTAAAGATTTCGGAGGTTCTGGGCCTGCGCATAAATTGTGAGGACGCAAGCCCGTATATACTTAACATAAGCATACCGAATGTCAAGGGCGAAATACTGCTAAACGCGCTTTCGGCGGAGGGTATATGCGTTTCAACAGGCTCGGCGTGCCACGGGACGCGGGACAAGAAAAACGTGCTTAGGACAATCAACCCGAAATACGCGGAAAACGCCCTGCGCGTTAGTTTTTCATATATGAATACAATGGAAGAAGTATATACGCTCAAAGAAGCTGTGCTTCGCGGCGCAAGCAATTTATCAGGCATCAGAAGGAGATGATTTCATTGAAACAGACACCCGTCAACGGAACAAAGGAGTATTTGCCGCCCGAGGCGGCGCTTCGGGATTATATCGAGAAAGTGATAGCCAAAACATATGTGGGGCACGGGTTTGAGCGGATTTACACGCCTATTCTTGAGGATTTGGGGAATCTTGACAAAAGCGACGGCGGAGAAAATTTGAGCCTTATTTTCAGGATTCTCAAACGCGGTGACAAATTCGACAAGGCGTTGCTTGACGGCAAAGATTTCGCGGATTTGGGGCTTAGGTACGACCTCACCCTCCCTCTTGCGCGGTTCTACGCGAACAACCGCCTGAAACTTCCGAATCCGTTTAAGTGCATACAGATAGACCGCGTGTACCGCGCCGAACGCCCGCAAAAAGGCAGACTCCGCGAACTAAAGCAATGCGATATCGACATACTTGGGTCGTCGTCTGGTAACGCCGAGACGGAGCTGATTTTGGTGACTGTTTCGGCGCTTAAGGCTCTTGGCCTTACCGACATAACCGTCAAGATAAACGACAGGGTTTTTCTTAACTCGCGGCTTTTGGCGGCGGGAGTTTTGCCCGAACAGCTCCAGTCGGTATGCATAGAACTTGACAAAACTGATAAAATAGGACAAGAGGGCGTACTTGACGAACTTGCGAACAAGGGCGTTTTGAAAAACGTCCGCGACGTACTTTTTGATACAATCAGGAGCGGGGGAGACGAGGCGAAAAACCTTAACAAAATTATAGCTGACGTGCGTGAGCTTAGCTCCGTCAACATTGAACACGACCCTTTTTTGGTACGCGGACAGGGATATTACACGGGTTCAGTCTTTGAAATCGTGAGTTCGAAATATCATTGCTCAATCGCGGGGGGAGGACGCTACGACGATATGATTGGCGCGTTTATCGACGAAAAAGTCCCCGCCGTGGGCTTTTCTATCGGGTTCGAGCGAATATACGACCTCCTTAGCGAGTCGTCGTTTCTCGTGCCGAAATCAAAACAGCGCATAGTCCTCTTTTATGAGGAAAAAGACTTTGTCCAGGCGTTCAAGGACGCGAGAACGCTTAAGACGAGAGCTAACGTGTGCCTCCAGATTATGCCGAAAAAACTGGGCAAGGCGATAGCGCGGGCGGCGGAGGCGGAGTTTGACGGGTATATGATTGTCGGCAAAGACAGCGAGCCGACGATATTCGCCCATTAAACAAAGACTTGACGAAAAGTGTTATAAGATATAAAATTAGACGAGAGTCAATTTTGCGCGGGGGTGTTGTTTATGAAGAGAAAGCGAACGACTATGTACAGAAGGCTTACTGTGTCGCTGCTGTTAGTAAGTCTAGTCAGTATGCTGCTCGTCACGGCGGTGAGCTATCTGCTCGCCCGAGGCGTAATAATAAACGAGTCCCTGAGCAAAACCCGAAACAGCATAATCGCCAGCGGACAGGACATAAACGCGTTTATCGAGTCGAAAGAAAAATTTACCGAAACTCTCGGTAGGGTTTTTGAAACGACAAACGACAGAGAGCTGATAAAACCCCAGCTTGAGGGCGTGATTAACTTGAACCGCGACCTTTTGGACATATATGTCGGGCTTGACGACAATTTCCGCGTTTCCGCCGTGTACCCCGCACCCGTGGGATATGTCGTTACGAAAAGAGGCTGGTACATTACCGCGAGGGAATCGGACAGGGAAATCATCATAACCGAGCCGTACCAGGACGCTATGACAGGCGAAATGGTAATCACGCTGGCGCAGAATTACGGCAAAATCGAAGGGGTCGAGTCGGTTCTCGGGATGGACGTGGAGCTCGGGGATATGCTAGCGCTCGTCAGCAATATGACGCTTCCGAAGGGCGGGTATGCTTTTTTGGCGACGGAAACGGGGGACATAGTGACCCACCCCCAGGAAAGTTACAGACCCACGCCCAACGGCTTTATAAATATGGACTCAAAACCCATGTACAAGCAAATCGCGGAGTCGTACAGACTGGGCGACCGCTATACCAAACTTAAGGACGAAAACGGCGAAACCCGTTACATAATTCCGCATACCGTCAGTTCTCTCGGTTGGGTTTTGTACGTGTCCGTTCCGCAAGAAACCATACTCGAGCCGATAAACTCACAGCTCTGGTATTTCGCGGTTATATATGTCGTGCTGATGGTGCTGATTTCCCTTTTTATAGCGTTTTTCACCAGACGGGAGCTCAAATACTCCCTCCGCCGTCTTGTCCGCGCAATCGAGGATTTGGCGAACGGCAAGCTGACCTTCTATGTACGCACGAACGACATTAAAGCTCCGACGGACGAACTCGGAATGTTGTACGCGAAATTCGGGAATATGCTTGAAACTTTGTCGGCGCTGCTGAACGATTTGGAAAAAATGTCGAAAAAGCACAAGGAAGGCGACCACGACTATAAGATAAACGAAAACAGATACCGAGGCGCGTACCTTGACATAGTGCGGGGCGTTAATAATATGGTCTTTATGTACGTTGAGGATTTCCGCGACGTTCTCGCCGTTTTCAAAAAATTCGGGGACGGCGATTTCGACGCTCCCGTTAAAAAATACCCTGGCAAAAAATCCATTCGGAATGTACACATAGAAAATTTGCGAAATAACCTAAAGTCTATAAACAACAAGATAATAGGAGTCACCGAAACGGCTCTCGAGGGCGACTTGTCCGTTTTTGTGGACACAAGCGGGCAAAAGGGCAGCTGGCTTCATATAATCGAGAATCTTAATAAACTGATTCAGGCAATCGTGATTCCGCTCGACGAGGCGACACGCACGCTTGTGCATATTTCGCGCGGGCGGCTTCAGACGACAATGGCGGGAGAGTACAAGGGCGATTTCGCAGCGCTTCAGGTGGCTATGAACAAAACCGCATCGCAGCTTAATTGTTATATCGGGGATATCACGGCGACGCTTAACGCCGTCGCGAAAAACGATATGTCGGCAAAGATAACCGGCGACTTTTACGGGGATTTTGACGCTATAAAACTCGCCCTCAACAAGATTACGGGGACGCAGAGCGACTTGCTCGAGTGTATCGAAAAAACCGCGTCACAGGTGCGTGACGGCGCGAAAGATATATCGGAAATTAGCGGCATAATAGCGGACGGCACGAAAAACCAGAACGAAACGATAGGGGCGCTTAGCGGCGCGGTGGGCGACTTTACGGATTCTGTAAAGAAGACCGCCGACTCCGCGAACCGCGCCGACACTCTGTCAAAAGAATCTATCAAAAACGTTCAGCGCGGCACGGAAGAAATGGAAGGTATGCTCGAGTCGATTAACGCTATGAAAGCCGCGTCAAACAGTATTTCGCAGGTTATCGCGGTTATCGAGGATATCGCGTCGCAGACTAACCTTTTGGCAATCAACGCCTCTGTCGAGGCGGCAAGGGCGGGCGTTCACGGAAAAGGCTTCGCCGTCGTGGCGCAGGAGGTGCGGAGTCTGGCGAGCAAGAGCCAACATTCCGCCGCCGAAACCCAGAAACTTATCAACAACGCCATAGCCAAAATCGAGGACGGGAACATATTGGCGAACAGAACCTCCGACGCGCTTAGCAAAGTTTACGGCGACATAAAAGACGTTTCCCTAATTATAGCCGAAATTTCGGACACGTCGAAGTCGCAGGAGGACCTTACGAAAAAAATTATGACACAGACAAGGGGAATCGCCGCCGTCGCCAAAGAGAACGCGGACGCGCTCGGGCAAAGCGCGTCCGCCGCCGAATCTATGTCGCGCAAGTCGGATTCTCTGAACGAAATCGTGACAAACTTCAAAAAAACTTCGTAATCTCTCGAGAGGAGGCGTTAGCGTGTCTATTCGGACAAGAGTCCTGCTCACCATAATCTTAATCGCCACACCTATCATATTCTTCAGTATCGGAACAGGGCTTGTGTTTATCCAAAGCCGCCTTGAAACGACGCTTGAGAAAGATATGAAGGTTATATCGGAAATTGCGAACGTGCTTGTCGAGACGAAAATCGACCTTCTTAAATCGAACGCGGAGACGGCGGCGGAACATTTGCTCGACAAGTCGGGCGGCGACCTTGACGACTCTTTAAAGGAACAAGTCGAGAAATACGGCGACTTTATCGCCCTCACGGTGATTGACCACACGGGAATCGTCACGTCCTACGGGAGAGCTCCCACGCCTAACGACCGCGCTGACAGCGTGTATGTACAGGCGGCGTTTAACGGAGAAAAAGTCATTTCGACGACCAGAGAAGACCCGACGGGACAGCTCGTGTTTCACGTGCTTGTGCCTATGGGGGACGACAGAGTTCTTGCCGCGACCATTCCGGGAATGTTTTTCAGCGACTTGCTCGCGGAGTTCAAAATATGGGACGAAACGGGCAACCTTTTTATGGTTGACGAAGAGGGTACGATTATCGCGAGCATACGCCCCGAGTGGGTGCTTGAACGGTACAATTTCCCGAAAATCGCCGCGACACAGGGAGAATATGAGCGTTTCGCCGAAGTCGTGCTTAATATGGTTAAAGGAAAATCGGGCGTCGGGCGGTATAAGTTAGAAAAAAGCGAGCGGCTTTGCGTATACGCTCCTGTCAACGGCTCGGGCGTTTCGTGGAGTTTGGGCATTATCGCCCCCATTGAAACGAACGTAGTTCACTCGATTCGCGGGGGGTTGTTTCTGCTTGGCGCAATGTGCCTTTCCCTAAGCACTTTGGCGGCGCTTTTAACCTCCAGAAGTATTGAGCGTCCCTACAAAAAAATGTCCGATTTGACAAAAACCCTCGAGTATCAGGAGGACATACTCCGCGCCATTAACGACGCGGCGGCGATATTCCTTAGCGCTGATATGGAGGATTTTGACGAAAAAATACAGCACTGTATGGAAATGATTGGAAGACGCGCGGGCGTCGACCGAATGAGACTTTGGAAAAACCACTATATCGACGGCAAACTGCATTGCACGGAGTTGTACGAATGGTCGGGCGGCGCGGAACTTCAGCAAGGCAAGGACATTGTGAAAGACGTTTCGTATGACGAAAAAATCCCAGGGTGGGAGCTGGCTCTTTCAAGCGGGGGTAATGTACACGGCATCACGCGGCTTATGTCGGAGGAGGAGCAAAGACAGCTTGCGCCGCAGGGGATTAAATCCCTTCTCGTCACCCCCGTGATTTTCAAGGATAAATTCTGGGGGTTCGTCGCCTTTGACAATTGCCATGAAGAGCTCTTATTTTCGGAGATTGACGAAAATTTGCTGCGTTCGAGCGGGGTGCTTATCGCCAGCGCGGTGCTTAGAAACGAGATGACGCACGACCTTGTGAGGGCGCGCGAGGCGGCGGAGGCGAGCACCGAGGCGAAATCCGACTTTTTGGCGAATATGAGCCACGAAATGCGGACGCTCCTCAACGCGATTATCGGTTTTTCGGGGCTTACCCTCGACTCACGCGATGTGGGGGAGAATGCGCGGGAAAGTTTGGAAAAAGTATACAATTCGGGCGTGTCGCTCCTTTCCATCATAAACGACATTCTGGATATATCAAAAATCGAGGCGGGAAAATTCGAGTTAATCCCTGTCGAATATGACGTGCCAAGCCTTATCAACGACACTATCACCCTCAACATAGTCCGAATCGGCGGTAAGTCGATTTCCTTCCGTTTGGATATCGACGCTAATTTGCCGAATACCCTTTTGGGGGACGAACTGCGGACAAAACAGATTTTTAATAACCTGCTTAGCAACGCCTTTAAGTATACGAACGAGGGCAACGTCGACTGGAGCGTGTCGTGCGAGGAGGACGGCGACGGCGTGTGGCTGGTCTCAACCGTCAAGGACAGCGGAATCGGGATAAAACCGAAGGATATGGAAAAGCTGTTCTCCGAGTATAATCAGGTAGACACGAAAAGTAACCGAAAAATCGAGGGTACGGGGCTCGGGCTTGCGATATCAAAGCGCGTCGTCGCTATGATGGGCGGCACGATATCCGTCGAAAGCGAATACGGGGAAGGCACGACGTTCACCGTGCGAATGAGACAGGGGAGAGTGCCTAGCGCAGTTCCTATCGGGGCGGAAGTCGCCGAAAACTTGCGGAACTTCCACTATGACGAGAACAAGCGAACCCGAAACGCGAAACTCGTCCGCGCCTATATCCCCTACGCGAAAGTTCTCGTGGTGGACGATATCCCGACAAACCTTGACGTTGCGCGGGGTATGATGAAACCTTACGGTATGCAGATTGACACCGCGCCTAGCGGGCAGGCGGCAATCGAACTCATAAAGAGTGCGGAAACCGAATATAACGCAATCTTTATGGACCATATGATGCCCGAAATGGACGGCATCGAGGCGACGCATATCATACGCCGAATCGGGACGGATTACGCCAAAAATATCCCGATTATAGCTCTCACCGCCAACGCGCTGGTGGGCAACGAGGAAATGTTTCTCAAAAGCGGGTTTCAGGCGTTTTTGCCGAAACCGATTGACATTTTGCGCCTTGACCTTGTAATCAACCATTGGGTACGCGACAGGGTGCTTGAGGAACTTATCCCGCAAGCCGTGAGGGAGGCTGAGGCGGAATCCTCCAAAATCAGGCTTTTTGACGGCAAGAAGGTTCACGGGGTTAAACTTGAACAAGGGCTGAGACGGTTTGGCGACGACGACGAAATCTATCTGGACGTTCTTAAGTCATACGTGCGGAACACTCCGCCGCTTATCGAACAGATTCGCGACTTTGACGATATCAAGGATATCAAGGATTACGGCATTATCGTTCACGGGATAAAAAGCAGCAGCAGAAGTATCGGCGCGGACGCGGCGGGCAAAGACGCGGAAGCTCTCGAATTTGCCGCGAAGGCGAAAAACATATCGTTTATACGGGAACGGCATCTGGACTTCATCAAAAAACTTGAAATCCTGCTGTTCGGCTTGCACGCGCTGCTTGCGGAATTTGAGATACAAAAAGAAAAAAAGCCCGAGCCTGATAAGGAAGTTCTCGCCTCTCTCCTTGAGGCGTCAAAGAATTTCGATATCGACTTGGTGGACAAAGCTATGGAAGAACTCGAAAGTTACAACTACGAACAGGGCGGAGATTTAGTATCGTGGCTGCGGGAACAGATAAACGTGATGGGTTTCACCGCAATCACCGAACGCCTAGATGTGGGGGATTAGAATGGAGTACGAACGAAAAATTGTTATGATTGTCGACGACAATATGACTAATTTGACTATGGGCAAGGAAATGCTTAAGGAATTGTATAAAGTGTACCCCGTTCCGTCGGCGAAGATTATGTTCGATTTGCTTAAGAATATCACACCCGATATGATTTTGCTCGACATCGAGATGCCCGAGGTGAACGGCTACGAGGCGATAAAGTGGCTTAAGAAGCACCCGCAGTGGGCGGATATTCCCGTGATATTTCTCACGTCAAAGGCGGACGAGGGGAGCGAACTCGAGGGGCTTGTGCTGGGGGCGAACGACTATGTGTCGAAACCGTTTTCCGCTCCTCTTCTTCTCAAACGAATCGAGAACCAGCTTGTCACGCGGGCGCAGAAACTGGAACTTATCGAGTTTAACACCAATTTGAACCAAATGGTGCAGAAAAAGACGGCGCAGGTGTTCAAACTCCAGAACGCGGTGCTTAGTACCGTGGCGGACCTTGTGGAATTCCGCGACGACGTTACGGGCGGACACGTTTCGCGTACTCAGAAATATATGAAAATTCTGCTTGACACATTGAACGAAGAAAAAGTTTACTCGGAGGAAGTGTCGGGGTGGGATATGGACTATCTGCTCCCGTCGGCGCAGCTCCACGACGTGGGGAAAATCGCAATCAGCGACTTGATACTCAACAAACCGGGCAAACTGACCTTTGACGAGTTTGAGATTATAAAAACCCACGCCGAGATTGGGGCGGAGATAATCCGCACAATCGAAAACAACTCCGACGAACACAGTTTTTTGCGCCACGCGCGGATTATCGCGGGGACGCACCACGAACGTTGGGACGGCTCGGGGTATCCCAACGGGTTAAGCGGACTTGACATTCCTCTCGAGGGGCGGCTTATGGCAATCGCCGACGTGTACGACGCGCTGGTCTCGGAGCGTCCCTACAAAGACAAATTCACCACCGACGAGGCGAACGACATTGTTTTGAACGAACGCGGAACTCATTTTGACCCCGCTTTGGTCGATATGTTCACAAAGGTGGCGGATAAATTCGCGGAAGTCGCAAAAAATTTATAGCAAAATGGCGGCAAATGACAACGGAGGTGTACGGCGTGGCAATTGAAGATTATGTAGACGTAAAAGGCGGCTTGAAAAGAGTAGCTAATATGAAAAAAATATACCTAAAGACACTCAATATGTTCCTTGCGTCGGGGGAGTTCGATAAATTTGAGACGGCGCTCGCGGCGGGAGATTTGAACGCGGCGGGCGACGTTGCCCACGCAATCAAGGGTATGACGGGCAACTTGTCGTTTCCGAAACTCTTCGAGTACAGCGCGTCGCTTATGACGTCGCTCCATGGCGGCGAACTCGATTCGGACACAATCGAAAAATACCGTGACGCACTCAAAAAAACCCGCGAATATGTTGCGCAGTGGGTCGCTGAAAACGGCTGATTCACGGTCTTTCAGAGTTCTTTTTGTACTGCTCTAAAATATATGCCTTGGGTTTTTTCGGCATATCTATTTTGGCGGACTGCTTAAGTTTAGACAGGTACATTTTGTTTTTTTCCTCTTGCAAACGGATTTTAATGTCGATTTCCATAGTTTCCTTGATTTCCGCTTGCAGGAGCGTAATGTTGTCCTTGTTTTCCTTGGCGTTTTCGTCAAAAATTCCGCGAACTTTCTCGAACATACGGGAGAACATTTCGTCGGATTGTATCACGCTGTCGATTAAGGTTTGTTTTTCGGCGTTCATTCCGCCGAAAAAGGAATATGTCTCATCGGGGGCAAGCGTCCCCAACAGTACTGTTTCTTGGTTCTCGCATATATTCAAAATCTGCAGAAGCGCGGATTTTTTCTGTGCTAAAATTTCGGACAACAGACTTAATGTCGTTTGAAATGAAGTCATATAATCACCCTCCAACCTAACCATTATATACGCACATACCCGCTTTCGCAAGGAGGGTTTTTGTTGGTATACTTAAAAGAAAAGAAAAAGCCGACATTTAAAATTGGAATGTTTTGGTTTTTTACTTCCGTTTCAGGGGCGGAATTTATTCTGGGGATTACCGCGAGTACCCTTGGTATCACGCGGGGGCTTGCCGCTTGCCTTTTGGGGCATTTGCTGGGCGGCGTCTTTTTGTACGCATTTGGAAAAATCGCCCTGAAAAACAATATGTCGGTTCGCGATATGGCGGAGATATCTCTGGGAAAACTGGGGCTTGGCGGTTTCGGCGTGTCGCTTGCCCTGCAATTACAGGGTTGGGCGGGGATTATGCTCATACTTGCCGCGACTATGATAAACCGTATCCTTATGAGTTTTTTCACGAACGTCCGCACCTATGACCGACTTTGCGTAGCCGCGCTGTGCGTGGTTTTAGTGTTTTTTCAGATAAATCCGAAAGTGACGAAAAAATTCGAGAACGCCGCGAATATGCTGTTGCTCGGGGTTTTTTTGTATACGATTTACCTTGTCGCCGCCAACAGACCCGAAACAGGCGCGGCGGTTTCCGCTATGCCCTTCCACGCGGCGGTTGAAATAGCTCTCACGATGTCTGTCGTTTGGTGTTTGTTTATGTCGAGATACATAAAGGAGCAAGCTTTGGAGATTGCGAAAAGCGAAAGTGAGATAAAGGCGTTTAACGGGCGGAGGGTTCTCAGCACCGCGACGCTCGCCTACTGCGCGGGAGGGGTTTTGGCGTTTGGCGCGGGGGTGTTCGCGGGGGTTTACGGCGGAAATCTCGACAACTTCGATTACGCGAAAGTCGTCGGGAGTACGTCCGGTATCGTCGGGCTGTCCGTCGCCGCGTTTAACCTGCTCTTTCGCGCCGCCGCAAAAACCAATATGGCGACGGAACTTTTCTCCGTCGCGTTCTCAAAGCAAAACAGCAAGTTTATCTACGCGTTCTCAAGCGGCGGCGTTATCCTTGTGGCGTTTTTCTTCTCAAAAAATCTGCTTCACCTGTACCCGTACCTGACGAACGCGATAGTTATCCCGCTGTTCGCCGTTCTAATATCGGACTTTTTTATACTAGACAAGAAAACCCTTGACGAAACAGTACCCGCTCCTCTTCTAAGGGTGCAAATCGTAATCGTGTGGCTTTTCGGATTTCTGATGTATCGCGTGTTCGCGGAGATTCACGCCCCAATCGGGTACGCCGTCCCCGCGTTCGCGCTTACCGCCCTTTTCAACGTCGCGCTTGTAAAAGTCCGTTTGCCGAAAAAGAAAGCTGCGGAAAAAATAAATTTATAATTTAACTGTTGTACTTTCCTTTGTTTTAGTGTAAAATATAGGTAGTAAAGTCCAATAATTTTTTATTCACAGGAGGTCATTTAATGGCAGTTAAAGTAGCAATCAATGGGTTTGGACGTATCGGGCGTTTGGCGTTTCGTCAGATGTTTGACGCGCCTGGTTACGAAATCGTAGCTATAAACGACTTGACAAAACCGTCAATGCTCGCTCATCTCTTGAAATACGACTCCGCTCAGGGCAGATATAAACTCGCTGACAAAGTTTCCTCGACCGACAATTCCGTAATCGTTGACGGAAAAGAAATCAAAATTTACGCGGAAAAAAGTGCTAAAGACTTGCCGTGGGGCACTCTCGACGTTGACGTTGTGCTTGAATGTACAGGCTTTTATGTGTCGAAAGACAAATCACAGGCGCATATTGACGCGGGCGCGAAAAAAGTCGTTATCTCCGCTCCGGCGGGCAACGACCTCCCGACCGTCGTTTTCAGCGTAAACGAAAACACGCTTACCCCGCAGGATACAATCATTTCGGCGGCGTCTTGCACGACAAACTGCCTTGCTCCTATGGCCGACACCCTCAACAAACTCGCTCCGATTGAAAAAGGCTTTATGACGACAATCCACGCGCTCACAGGCGACCAGATGACTCTTGACGGTCCTCACCCAAAAGGCGACCTTCGCCGCGCCCGTGCCGCCGCGTTCAACATTGTTCCGAACTCGACAGGCGCCGCTAAGGCAATCGGCTTGGTTGTTCCCGACCTTGCGGGCAAACTCGACGGCGCGGCTCAGCGCGTTCCCGTACCCACAGGCTCGCTCACTGAACTCGTTGCCGTTGTAAACAAAGAAGTATCCAAAGACGATGTAAACAACGCTATGAAAGCGGCGTCGTCCGATTCTTTCGGCTACACGACAGACGAAGTCGTTTCAAGCGACATTGTCGGAATTACTTACGGTTCGCTCTTTGACGCGACACAAACAAAGGTAACCTCTCTTGGCGACGGCAAAACACTTGTAAAAGTCGTTTCGTGGTATGACAACGAAAACTCGTACACAAGCCAAATGGTTCGCACAATCAAATATTTCTCTGAACTTAAATAAATAAAAAAAAAGCTTTGCTTGCGGGCAAAGCTTTTTTTTTATTTACAAATAACACGTACACAGTATAAGTTGTTTTTGCATATAGTGGTATAAATTTAATTCTTAAAGGATTGGTTATAGATGGAATTTGACGAAAAAGAACTTGCGGAGGCATATGTACCGTTTCAAAAACCGTCACGCGTGAGCTGCCCAGAAAAATCACTTATCGACGGCACGGCTTATCCCGAATTATGCAAACCCTACACCAAACAGGAAAAACAGAAGCAGTAGATAGGAGGGGAACTTATGGACAGTTTACTAAGAAGGCTCACCACGCTTGATTTTATGACGACCGACATCGGACTCTACATTAACACGCACCCCAACGACGAGGACGCTATAAAAACGTACAACGAATTCGTAACCGAAGCAAAAGCCGTCCGTGAAGAATACGAAAACAAAAACGGCCCGCTTGTGCCGTCACGCTCGTATATAAAATCGGCAAATATCAAAGGGCTGAACTTCTTCCCGTGGCGAAAAATATAAAGGAGAGTCTGTATGTGGGTTTACGAGAAAAAATTGGAATACCCTGTCAATATAAAAAAGAGCGACCCGAAACTGGCAAAAATCATTATAACGCAGTACGGAGGCCCAGACGGGGAACTGAATATGTGTTATCACGGTTAAACGCCTACGGACTTTAATGGCACGAGAGGTTGCAAACTCATCAAAGAAAGGAATTGGTGTTTATGAAGATACTATCATTTTACAACAACAAGGGTGGCGTTGGCAAGACCACGACTTGTATCAATGTGGCGTATGCGTTCGCCGAAATGGGCAAGAAGATTTTGGTGGTCGATTGCGACAGCCAACAAAACTGCCTAAACTTTTTTACGGACGAGCCTGTGAACGGCATATCCAAAACACGATATAAAAATATTGACGCTACCGTTTGGAACGAAAATATCAAAACACAACACTCGGCAGAATATGATTTTATATTGCTTGACTTACCGCCGACACGGAACGATTACGTCAGAGAGATTTCAAGCGCGGGCGACTATGTGTTCGTACCGATTGAGATTTCGGCGTTTTCAATGCAAGGCATAGCGAAAGTTACAGACCTCATCGCCGAGGCAAGTACAAAATTCGGCGGTTGCTATATGTCGCGCTTCAACAAGAAAAATACGGCGAACCTCAAGTTACTCAACTTACTCAAAGATAATTTTGGCGATAAATTACTCACGACAATCCTCCCGCAAAGTAACGCATATGAAGTGGACAAGCGCGGTTATCGCTTTGGGCGACTTGGCGGCTGAAATTTTGGAGAGAGTGGGTGAGTGATATGACACGCACATTCGATATAGATATTTTCAGCAACGCAAACAAGGTTGTTGCCGATGAGTTCACCGTTAAGAGCCTGTTCAAAATCTTTTTATGAGTACGGCAATTAAAGCCAAAACAACCCTTTGGAAAGAATTGTGAATTTTGCGTTCGCAGTTTTTCCAAAGCCTGCGAGCTTTGTCTAACCAGCCGAATACGCTCCACAACCCAACGTTTTGGTAATGCCGCAAACGTGTGGAGTTCCTTACGCTTTACAACGGAAACCTCTGCTCCGCACAGCTTTTTTACGGCATTGGCGAAATTTTCTTCGGAATATCCGCCGTCTACAAGATATTTCTTTACTGACGACAAGTTATCAAGATTTAATGCTATCCTCTTGGTCGCGCCGTCTCTGTCTGTAACGTCCGCCGTTGTTACGATAACAGCAGGTGGCAAACCTTGAGGGTCAACGACAAGGTGACGTTTAATACCAGATACTTTTTTGCCCGCGTCATAACCTTTTTCACTGGCAGTATCAGCGTTTTTAACACTCTGTGCGTCAATAATACCTAAGGTTGTCCTTCCGTATCCTTGTCACCAATTTTTTTTAAGACCTCAGAGAGCAGTGTTGTGCCGTCTTCACGCTCTTTTGACCAAACCTAGTAATAATAGCGAACTATGCCGCGTTTTGGAAAATCTGCCGGGAGCATACGCCATTGACACCCGCTTTTTATCAAATAAAGTATTGCGCAAAAGATATCGTAAAGGTCTATTTCACGCGGTTTCGTGGTTTTCTTCACTTGCTCCAATTCATTTCTTATTATGTTAAATTCTTCTCTCGTTATATCGCTCGGATAGTTGTGCATTTTTTATCTTCCCCCTTTTGGAAGATTATAGCACATTAGAAAGATTTTGAACAGGCTCTAAGACAGACTTTGATGTGACCGAACATAATTATAGCGATGTATAAAACCGTCAATACCCATACGCAGTTCGTGAGGGTTGTGGTACTCGTGGATATAGATATTTTCGACCTTAAAGGTGCGAAACCACCGTTCAATTATAACATTATCAGCCCACCTTCCTCTTCCCTCCATGCTCTGTCTGATTCTTTCGCTTGATAAATATGACAGACAGCCTTGGTCGCTGTTAAGTCTAGCGGGAGTCCCGAATTCTTTCGTTGATTGTTTCACGGAATCCAATACTGGCGCGGTTTCCAAGCTGTCCGACAATGAAACGGCTCTTCCCATCGATTATTGCGACCAGATACATATGCCCTCTTCCCATTTTTATATAGGTTACGTCTATTGCCCAGACTAAATTTGGAAGCCAAATCATATCGTTTGCC
>BNUF01000011.1 GCA_025997155.1 Clostridia bacterium | reverse complement strand
AGAGTATTACGAGCGTCGCCACTGCGGGCTATCTCTACCTTAACAATAAGGTTAGCAAAGTTCTTGTGGTCGCGCCGCTGAGCACCGTTGGAGTGTGGCAGAAGGAATTTGCTAAATTTGCCGATTTCGATTACACGCTTGCAATCCTTGACGGAACACTCGCCAAGAAAACGGATACGCTCCGACATCTTGAAGGCAAGCCGCTTCAAGTGGCGGTCGTGAACTACGAGAGTTGTTTGCGGCTCGAAGCGGAAATCTTGAAGTGGAAGCCCCGACGACGCACACTCCAAAGAGTTTGTTAGGAGGGGCTGATGCGGCGGGGCGAAAAATTAGCCAAAAAGACGGTGCAATGGGGATACTAAACAGGTTCTAAAAAGCCATACGACTAACCAAGCAAGGCTTTGCACCGAATCAGCGTGGCGGCGGGTTATCGGACAAATAGCCACAGCGGAGCTTGGAATAACATTGACGGCGGCAAGCACAATGGTGTTCTAATTCGGAGGATTTCAATTACGCAAACTTCGAGCAGAACAAGGCTCGAATCCACCGAGTCGGGCAAACGCAAAACTGCACTTACATCTATCTGACCGCAAAAGGCACGATAGACGAAAAAGTTCTCGAAGCACTCGGCGACAAATCGGCTACCGTCTTTTTCACAAGTCACCGAGGGCGGACATTTTGACGAACTTGACCCCACCGACACAGAGACAATCCGCTATGCTTGCGCGGATAGTGATTTCGCCTTGCGGTTGTATCACTTTTTCAACGCTTGGTTTGACCGCTATATGCCGAAACATCGCTATATTGTTGAAAAAATCGAAAGCCCAACCGCTGTATATGTCGGTTGTATGAAGTATAATGGCTTGCTTGTAGACAGATCGTTAATGGATAAACAAGGTACGGAGAGAACTCACACAACTGTTCACATTGATTTTGGAGTATCGCCGTATCGGGAAATTACTCTCGACATATATTTTGGGATATTTGAAACGTGTTGACAACGAATCAAACCGCATCTTTCCGCAATTTATGCAATTCGGCGCGGAAAGTGGTCGCGAACGTATGCTTTTGGGTAAAAGCAACCATGTACCCCTTGGGATGTATGGTTCAGGCGGGCGAACTCGGGCGCTCATTTCCCCGAAAACCCGCGTCATCTCCGCTTGAACGTGCTGGGTTATCGCCTTGTAAAACTGCTCCTCGTTCGCCAAAACTGGCGTGTTCCCGCCGCCCAAACCCTCGGATGCGCTGTATTTGCCCGTTTTTCGGATAGAGGGTAAAACCTCCGAGCAAACCCACCGCTTGAACTCCCGAGCCTTCGGGAGCTTCGCCCCCATTATCAAAGAGTATACCATACTTGCTTTTGTGATAAAATTGAGGTACATTTTTGACCCTTGTTATGTTTATTATTATGATTCGCATTTTGAAGATTATCAATAGGTTTTTCGCAAAATGCTAAACGAATCGGAATGCAATTAAGGATTATTTGCTTGTGGCACATATATAACCCACCCCTCGGCTCGTTTATATATGTATATGTCCGTCTTTTTTGTTTATTAAAAAAAACATTTGACAAACCCGAAAAAGCGTGGTACAATAATTCATACAATACATATATATAAAGTATGGTTAATAACCGCCGCTTACAAAAGATAAAAATATATACTCCTTCTTAAAGTCCTGTTCATACACGCAGGGCTTTATTTTTTAGCGAAGTCATACCGTAGGAAAGGAGAATCAGCGCGGCGGCGGACACGATTGCCCCGAGCATATTTTCTTTCACGATAAAAACTCCCGATAACGCGTTTGTGGTGCAATGCAGCAAAACGCACAGCATAACGCTGTTTGTGTTTTTTCGTAGGCTTGCCAGCGCGAAACTCAACCCTATACCGCCGACAGAAAAAATCGCGAAATTCATACCGTACTGCCCGACCCCTGGAATGACGAACAAAGGCAAGTGCCACACGCACCAAACGACAGCCGTGATTATCGTTGACAGCGTAAAACTAAACTTTTTCTCAAGTTCGGGTTGAAATACAGACCTCCACCCGTGTTCCTCCAAACCTCCGCCGATTAACATAAAAGGAATCAGCAGCGGGAGAAAGAAAATAGGAATGCCGTTTTCAAACCCCGAAACAAGGCAAAGCGGCAGGATATAGGCGACCGCGAACACGACGACGGCTAGATACGACGAGGCGCGGACTCCCTTGAAACGGAAAACTATTTTGAGCCAGTCTTTGAACCCTCCTATATCCCCCGATTTCTTCAGCACGATATAGGACGCGATTGTGGGCGACAGACCGCCCAAAAGATAGGGTATATACAGCGCGTAATATTTATTCAAAAAAATTCCGTTAATGCCGCACACAAAACAGATTCCCCAAAAAAACAACATAATTGAAAATGTCAATATCAGGTAATGTTTGTTAATTTTACTCATATCCGCAACTCCTCTGTAATATTTTACGTTTTTTCTTGCAAAAGGTTTGCGTTTTTGATATTATTAACATATCAATATTATTCGGAGGTTTTGTCAAATGAATAAAAGATTTTTATTAGCGTTCGCGGCGACGCTGGCGTTATCGGCAAACGTGTTCGCGGCGGACATAAATATCACCGCGAACGGTGTTCCTGTGAAAACGACCGCCGCGCCGATTTCAAAAGACGGCTCGACGCTCGTGCCGATTCGCGCCGTTTCCGAGGCGCTCGGCTCTGACGTGGCGTGGGACGCGGACAAAAAAACGGCGACAATTAAGAACGAGGGGCTTGAGATTATCCTGACCCTTGACAACAAAACGGCGCAAGTGAACGGAAAAGACGTGGAGATGCCCGTTGCGGCGACGCTTGTGAACGGCAGCGTTATGGTTCCCGTGCGGTTCGTCGCCGAAAACCTTAAAAGTTATGTGAAATGGACACAGGGCGAAGGCGTTTCCCCGTCTGTGGTAAGCATTTACAGCGAATACCCGACAAAGACGGAATCGGGTATCGGCATTTCCTCCTACTGGAAAAGCGAGGTAACAAAACTGTCCGACACCGAGACGTTTACGTATGAGGAAATTGTTCCGCAATTTTCGGGATTCCCCGACGCGTCAAAGCAGGACAGCTTGAACAAGACTGAGGCGGCAAAGGTAGACGCCGGTTTTGAGGACTCCAAAAAATCCGTTGAAGAGACTCTTGACGCTGTTGACGGCGATATTTCCTTTTCGATGGAGGTTCGCGCCAACTACGATTTTCTGGGCGTGGACAGCGGTCTTCTTCAAATTAAGGATTACGGCGAGTCGTACTTTGGCGGCGCGCACGCAAACCCGTATGAAGATTACAGGCTGTATGACATTAACACTTTGAACGTACTGGAATTCAAGGACTTGTTCACGTCGTCGGCAATCGAGAACGACGAGCTGAAAACCCCGATACTCTCCGCCGTCGATAACGCGTTAAAAAAGGAAGATTACGCGGACGTTACCAATCCTTTCGCGGACGGCTGGTCGCTTGACGCTGTTTCCGATTTCTACATCAAAGACGGAAATTTGGTTCTCGTATACGCGCCGTATGTTATCGCTCCTTTCTCGGCGGGTTTTGTGGAATTTCCGATTCCTATCGGCGACTTGCAGGGCGTTTTGGCTGAACCCTACAAAAACTTAAAATTCTAAAAAAAAACACTTGACAAATTTTTTAGAGGCGGTTATAATGTTGATACCTGCTTAAAGTTCAGGTATCAGGTATCAGCTACGGCCCGTTGGTCAAGCGGCTAAGACACGGCCCTTTCACGGCTGAGACGGGGGTTCGATTCCCCCACGGGTCACTCAAAAGGCGAAGATGTTTTCTTTGCCTTTTTTTAGAGACGGTGATTGCGTTGGATTTGATTGATAAACTGGAAGAAAACCATATACTTTCGCGGGACGAGTTCGCGGAACTTCTTTCTGTGTACTCCGATAAAGATATTCGGGAGTACCTTTTTGAGCGGGCGAGGAGGGCGGCGCAAAGGGTTTTCGGAAACAAAATATATGTACGCGGGCTGATTGAATTTACCAATTATTGCAAAAACAATTGTATATATTGCGGGATTCGCAAAGATAACAATGTAATCGAAAGGTACAGATTGTCTAAGGACGATATACTGAAATGCTGTAAAATCGGGTATTCTCTCGGGGTGAGGACTTTTGTGCTTCAGGGCGGCGAGGATTCTTATTATACCCCCGAAATACTGATTGACATAGTATCCGAAATACATAAAAATTACAATGACGCGGCGATAACCCTTTCTGTCGGAGAACTCCCAAAGGACGTTTATCAGGCGTTGTTTGACGCGGGGGCGGCGCGGTATCTGCTCCGCCACGAGACGGCGAACAGGGAACTCTACCAAAAACTTCACCCGCCGGAGATGAGTTTTGACAACCGCGTCAGCTGTCTGTACAACCTCAAAGAAATCGGGTATCAGGTCGGGTGCGGGTTTATGGTCGGGTCGCCGCGCCAAAGCTTTGACGACATAATTGACGACTTGATTTTTATAAATGATTTATCCCCGCAAATGGTCGGGATTGGACCGTTTCTTTCGCATAAGGACACGCCCTTTCGGGGCGAGCCTAGCGGGAGTTTTGAGCTGACGCTCTTCCTGCTCGGTATAATCAGGCTTATGAAACCCGCGGTACTTCTCCCCGCGACGACCGCTCTCGGGACAATCAACCCACGCGGGCGGGAGCTTGGGATTATGGCGGGGGCGAACGTCGTTATGCCGAATTTGTCGCCGACAGGCGTGCGCGAAATGTACTTGCTGTACGACAACAAAATATGCACGGGTGAGGAATCCGTCGAGTGTATGCAATGTCTTGCGCGGCGCGTGGGTACAATCGGGTACGAACTTGATTTTGGACGGGGGGATTCGATTAATGTACGATAAAAATTCAAAACTGGCGGAAGAATTTATAAATCACGAGGAAATAATATCGACAATCGAGTATGCCGAAAAGAACAAGAATAACAAACGGCTTGTGGGCGAGATTTTGGCGAAGGCGCGGGAGCGGAAGGGGCTTGAACACCGCGAGGCGGCTGTTTTGCTTCTTTGCGAAATTCCCGAACGCAACGCGGAGATTTTTACCCTTGCGAACGAGATAAAACAGGCGTTTTACGGAAATCGGATTGTTATGTTCGCGCCTCTTTATCTTTCAAATTATTGTATCAACGGGTGCGTATACTGTCCGTACCATTTGCAGAACAGTCATATCCCGCGTAAAAAACTCACACAGGAGGAAATCGCGGCGGAGGTGACGGCGCTTCAGGATATGGGGCATAAACGCCTTGCGCTTGAAAGCGGCGAGGACGCGCTCAACAACCCGATTGACTATATACTGGAATCGATTGCGACAATATATGACATAAAACATAAAAACGGCGCGATTCGCAGGGTGAACGTGAACATTGCCGCGACCACCGTTGAAAACTATAAAAAACTTCGCGGCGCGGAAATCGGAACGTATATTTTGTTTCAGGAAACGTATGACAAAAAGAATTATGAAACTCTTCACCCATCAGGGCCCAAGAGCAACTACGACTACCACACCACCGCCCACGACCGCGCTATGGACGGCGGAATCGACGACGTGGGACTCGGCGTTCTTTTCGGGCTTGCGGGGTATAAATACGAGTTCGCGGCGCTTCTTATGCACGCCGAGCATTTGGAGGCATCTTACGGCGTCGGACCGCACACGATAAGCGTCCCGCGTGTTCGCGGCGCGGACGACATTGACGCGAGCCAATTCAAAAACGGGCTTAGCGACGATATATTCGAGAAAATCGTCGCCTGTATAAGAATTTCCGTGCCGTATACGGGAATGATAATATCCACCCGCGAGAGTGAGAAAATGCGCGAAAAACTGCTGCGTATCGGCGTTTCGCAGATTAGCGGAGGCAGTCGGACAAGTGTCGGCGGGTACGTCTCCCTTGAGCACGACACCGAACAATTCGAGGTGGACGATTCCCGCACCCTTGACGAGGTGGTGTCGTGGCTTATCGAACTTGGGTATATCCCGAGTTTTTGCACGGCTTGCTACCGCGAGGGACGCACGGGCGACCGATTTATGACGCTTTGCAAATCGGGGCAAATTCAGAATTGCTGCCACCCGAACGCGCTTATGACGCTTTGCGAATACCTGAACGATTACGCCGCGAGCGGCACAAAACCCCTTGGCGACGCGCTTATCTCAAGAGAAATAGAAAACGTTCCTAACGAAAAAGTCCGTGAATTGGTACGGAAGAATCTGGAAAACATTAAGAACGGACAGCGGGATTTTAGGTTATAGGAGGAATGGGTATGAGTATGAACGATACGCCGTCGGCGGTTCGTGTTAAGATAGGTTTTTTCGGGAAGAGGAACGCGGGGAAATCAAGGCTTGTGAACGCCGTGACAGGGCAGGATTTGGCAGTCGTTTCGACCGTGGCGGGAACGACGACCGACCCCGTTAAAAAGGCGATGGAACTTTTGCCGCTCGGCCCCGTGCTGATTATAGACACGCCGGGGATTGACGACATAGGCGAGCTCGGGGAACTCCGAATCAAGAAGACAAAGCAGATTCTGCGCCAGATTGACGTTGCGGTGCTTGTCGTGGACGCGCAAAGCGGAAAAAGCGACATTGACGACGATTTGATAGAAAGTTTTGAAAAGGTAGAGTTGCCGTACATTGTGGCGTATAACAAAAGCGACTTATTGTACGCGGGCTCGAAATCCCCCGCCGAAAACGAAATCTATGTGAGTGCGAAAACAGGCGAAAATATCCGCGAACTAAAAGATTTTATCGCTAAAGTCGCCGTCCCTCAAAATGACGAAAAAAGGCTTGTCGGGGATTTGCTTGCTCCTATGGATTTTGTCGTTTTGGTCACGCCGATTGACTCCGCCGCCCCCAAAGGCAGGCTCATTTTGCCGCAGCAGCAAGTCGTGCGGGATATTCTTGAGGCGCAGGCAGTATCGATAGTGATACGCGAATTTGAACTCCGCGATACGCTAATCAAGCTGGGGCAGAAACCGCGCCTTGTAATCACCGACAGTCAGGCGTTTAAGCTGGTGAGTGAGGAAGTGCCCGCGGACGTTCCGCTTACTTCCTTTTCGATACTGTTTGCGCGGTACAAGGGTATGCTTGAACAGGCAATCGTCGGGGCTAAGGTGATTGACGAACTTAAGGCGGGGGACACGATTCTTATATCGGAGGGGTGTACGCACCACCGCCAATGTGACGACATAGGCACGGTGAAACTCCCGAAACTTCTTAAATCTTACGCGAAAACGGACGACCTGAACTTTGAGTTCAGCGCGGGGAACGACTTCCCAGAAGAGTTGTCAAAATACAAACTCGTTATACATTGCGGCGGGTGTATGCAGGGCGACAAGGAAATGACATACAGGCAAAACCACGCGAAAGAATCGGGCGTACCCCTCACGAATTACGGGATTGCGCTGGCTTTTATACAGGGCATTTTGGAGCGAAGCGTCGCGCCGCTTGGATACTAGAATAAAAAAGAAGTGCCGTCTGGCACTTCTTTTTTTCTCTAAGCGGGTGAGGGGAATCGAACCCCCGTCCCAAGCTTGGGAAGCTTATATTCTACCATTGAACCACACCCGCAATAAGGACATTATACAGCATTGCAACGCCCTTGTCAAGTGTTATTTATGTCGATTTCCAGCCCAATCGGGCAGTGGTCGCTTCCGAACACCTCCGCGAAAATCGGGGTTTTTTTAATCAGGCTCGATATGTCGTTTGAGACAAGAAAGTAGTCGATTCGCCACCCTATGTTTTTTTCGCGGGCGTTCGACATATATGACCACCACGTGTACGCGTTTTCCGTGTCGGGGTGCAGTTTGCGAAAAGTGTCGGTGAACCCGCTGTCGAGGAGGATTGACATTTTTTCGCGTTCAGAGTCGCTGAACCCCGGGTTTTTGCGGTTTGACGCGGGATTCGTCAGGTCGATTTCCTTATGCGCGACGTTTAAGTCTCCGCATACTATCACGGGCTTCTTTTTGTTAAGTTTTTTCAGGTATTTTCTAAAACTGTCCTCCCACTCCTCGCGGTAGGGCAGGCGCAAAAGTTCCCTTTTTGAGTTTGGGGTGTACACGTTGACAAGGTAAAATTTGGCATATTCAAGGCAAATTACGCGTCCCTCGTCGTTATGCCCGAGTTTGTCCTCAAATTTTTCCTCAAAAGTCGAGTACGCCGCCTCTATGGGGTTTTCTTTCGCAAAAATCGCCGTTCCCGAATAGCCCTTCTTCACGGCGCTGTTCCAGAACTCATTGTATCCCGCGAAATCCTCCGTATTTTGTTCTTTCAGCATCTTCGTTTCCTGAACGCAAAAAAAATCAGCGTCCGTTTCTTTGAAAAAATCCATAAACCCTTTTTTTGCGCAAGCGCGTAAACCGTTTACGTTCCACGAAATCAGTTTCATAGGTTTTCTTCCTTATCTATATCGACAAAAGAGATTACGCCGCCGTCCGCGCCGAATTCAAGGGAGTTTCTGTCGGCGTTCACACAGTTGGCGTTTATGTCATAGGCGCGAAAAGTCCCGTCCTTTGTGGTAATCTTTGTCGGGAGCGCGGGTTCAAGGGAGCGGAGCTTTCCGTCTTCATACAGGGAAAACCCGACGCGGGTTTTGATTGTGCCTTGGGAGGTCATAATATCCACAAATTCGTTCGGGTAAAGCGTGACGCTCTTTATCTTCCCCGATTCGTAAAAATATACGCCCGACAGGTACGCCGTAAACGCGGCAAAGGAAAACTCAAGGGAGATAGGGACGTTCATAGTCTTTTCGTCCTCCTCGCCCCAAAACCCCGATAATTTCCCGTCTGTCGGAAAAAACCGCTTGAGGTTTCCGCTTTCATAAAAAGTGACGTACTCGGCGGGGAAAATTCCCGCGGGGGTCATTATCCGCTGGATATCGTTAAGGTAAACGGATTTTACCCCGCCCGTTTTGTAATATTCGACCGAATACTTGTATTTTCGGCGCGGCGTTTCAACAAACGCGGGCACAAGGTCGCCCGCGCTGGTGCAAAGCACTTTTTCTTCCTCAAAAAACAGCCCGTAATCCTCCGTGTTTTCCAATATATCACAACCTTATCTAAGCAGAGTAGTTTTCAGAGTTTTCATAAGAGATACGACGTCGACGGGTTTGCCGAGGTGTCCGTTCATTCCGGCGGAAATGCATTTTTCGACGTCCTCGCGGAAAACGTTGGCTGTCATAGCGTATATCGGGATATCCTTGTTGATTTCGCGGATTTGCATTGTCGCGCCGTAGCCGTCGAGATTAGGCATATTAATGTCCATAAGAACCAGCTCGTAATCAGGGTTTTCGCCGTCCGTAAATTTCGCGACCGCCTCAAGCCCGTCATAGGCGAAATCCATAGAAACGCCTGTATCCTCTAAAAGACCCTCTAAAATTTCGCGGTTTATGTCAATGTCCTCGACTATCAAAATCTCGTGTCCCTCAAAGATTCCTTCGGAATCCTCAAAAATACTCTCGTCGTCAGGTTTGCCGCCTCCGAACACCTCCGCGCTGCCTTTTTCTACAACTATGTCAAAGATGAAGGACGAGCCGTCGCCCTCGACCGACTCGACGCGGATATTTCCGCCCATCATGTCGACGATATGTTTTGAAATCGCAAGCCCCAGCCCCGTCCCGCTGTACTTTCGCGAAACGCCCGAGTCAAGCTGCTCAAAGTTCGCGAAGATGAGGGGCAGCGCGGACTCGGAAATCCCGATGCCCGTATCAAGCACCTTGACGCATATGAGGCAAGTATTTCCATAATCCGCCAAAAGTTCCGCGATAATGGTGATATTGCCGTTTTCGGGCGTGAATTTGTTTGCGTTTGAGAGGAGATTTGTAATCACCTGTGAAAGGCGTTGCTCGTCCGCGACGATAGAGGGAGGTATCTTATCGTCAATATGTACCGTCAGGTTCTGATTTTTTTTGACAATCTTAAAGGACATCACGTCCGAGACGCGTGTCATCATCTTTTCAAAATTAAATTCATTTACTGATAGTTCAAATTTTTCCGACTCAATTTGCGACATATCAAGTATGTCGTTTATGATTCCCAAAAGATACTTGCTCGCCTCGCCGATTTTTTCAAGGCAATATTCCTTCTTTGCCGTCTCCTCCGTCTCTTTTCCGATTACGGTAAGCCCGATTATGGCGTTCATGGGCGTGCGGATTTCGTGGCTCATACGGGAAAGGAAGTTCGATTTGACCTCGCTTAGGCGCATCGCGTTGTTCTTTGCCAAAACAAGTTCCGTAACGTCGCCGAGTATCACAATGAAGCCTTTCGCCACGTTTCCGTCAAACATAGGCGTAATCTTAGCCATATAATTTCTAAATATTCCCAAACCGTAAAGGCAAAGTCTTATATCAAGCTCCTTCTCCACGCAGTCGTCAAACGCCTTGCGAAGAATCGGACGCGCAGCCGCGTGTTCGTCTTTGTCCATATAATCCTCAATCAAATCGCATATCCGTTTCCCGCTCACGCCGAGGATATCAAGCCCTGTCGGCGTCAAATACGAATTGCTCACGAAAACAAGCCCGCCGTATTTGTCAAACAAAAAAACCAAATCGGCGGAGTTGTTGAGAAACATATCCATATACCCTTCAAGCCGAGCTTTTTCCTTATCCACCATACGCACAAGGTTTTTTGACGACTCGATATTTTTGAGAATCTGTTGATTGATTTCCGTCTGACGGCGCAAATTCCGCGTCAGCTTCTTGTTTTCCGCCCGAAGTGTTTTAAGTTCATCTTCATCTGGTGCGGACATTAGAATCACCTCTTAAGTTTTTGGTTACATTATCCTGTTTTCGGGCAGCCATTTCCGCAGACACAGGTTAAGCGTCCGAATTTCCAGCGGTTTTGGCAGAAACCCGTCCAGTTTGTTTTCTGAAAACATTTCCGCCGCGCCGTTCACCGCGTTCGCCGTGAGGGCGATAATCGGGACGGCAAAACCGTACCCTCCGAGTTCGCGGATACGCGTCGTCGTTTCGAGTCCGTCCATTTCGGGCATCATATGGTCCATAAAAATCAAGTCGTATTCTTTTTGTTTTACCATTTCGATTGCGAGCGGCCCCGACTGCGCCATGTCGGGAGCTATCCCAAACACGCCGAGCAACGCCTCCGCCACCGCCAAATTGATTTCAACGTCGTCAACGACCAAAATTTTAGCGTCAGGGGCGGAAAATTCCTCGATTTCTTCCGCCCCGTCGTCGTCAAACGCGTCCGTCGCCATAACATACGGCACGGCGACAGAGAAAGTCGAGCCTTTGCCGTACTCGCTCTCAAGCCACAAAGCTCCGTCCATAAGTTTGCAGAGCTGAAAGGTAATCGCAAGCCCAAGCCCCGTGCCGACGACATTTTTGTTCTTCTTTGTGTCAAGCTGTTCAAAGGGTTTGAAGAGGCGGTCTCGGTCTTGCCGGCGGATACCTATACCGGTATCCTTGACGTCGAAACGGATTGTGCCGTCACGCTCAAGCCATGCGGAGAACACAACGCCCCCCTCTTTGGTGTACTTCATCGAATTCGAGAGTAAATTTGTGAGAACCTGCCTCATACGGTTTTCGTCGCCGTTTACGGCATCGGGGATATTCCCGTCTATATCAAAGGAAAGTTTGAGATTTTTGCCCGTGAACATTATGTCGAACATTGCGTACAGGTTGTTAAGAAGCCCGCGCAAATTGTAATTTGAGTTTATGATTTCGAGTTTTCCCGCCTCGATTTTGGAGAAGTCAAGAATATCGTTTATAATCGCCAAAAGCGCCTTTGAGGAAGTCCTTATATCGGAGAGGTATTTTTTTTGCGTATCGTCAAGCTCGCTCCTTGCCAGCATTTCGGACATACCTAAAATGGCGTTCATAGGCGTTCTTATCTCGTGGGACATACTAGCCAAAAAATCCGATTTCGCGCTGTTCGCGTCCTCGGCGCGCTGCTTTTCGCGCATAAAGTCGGTCAAGTCTACAAAAACGATAAGCACGCCCGCCGAAATCCCCGCGTCCGACGCCTTTGAGCTCCCGATAGAGCTAAGTTCGAGCGCGTAATACCGAAATTCCCCGCCGCCCCCGAAATCAAGCCATTCGTTTATTACGCTCGTTTCCTCCGTCGTCTTGTGCAAGGCGATAACTTTGGAGATTGCCGACGATACGCGTTCAAAGGTTTCCCGCCCCATATACTTTGGAAAAACCTCCGTATACGCTGTATTTCTTATCAAGTCAAAATTATGCGTGTTTGTGAGTTTCAAAAATTCTTTTGTGCATAACACAAAGCGTCCCGAATCGTCAAGGAGCATAATGATATTCGGGCAGCTCTCGAGGAGCATATCCGTGTACGCCTTTTGTTTCGCGTTTGCCGCCGACAGAGCGTTGCTGAACGTGTCCTTTGCCTCAATAGCCAGAGTAATTTTTTCGACTGAACTTTTAGTCACTCTAAGCTCCCTGTTAAGTTTTGAATTCTGGAGTTTGAGTTCTTTTATCTCGGCCAGTAAAGCCGTTTTCTCGTCGGGATACAAGCACAAGCACACTCCTTAAAGTACAAGGACAACAAAAGCGGTATTGTGAAAACGGTTTATCGCGTTATTATCGCTCGTCTGGGTCGGGCAAATTTCTCCTCCCGCGGAGGATATCATAAAAGGGGATTTCGCGGCGGTCCTGAACAAGTCGACCTCCTCAAGCTGGTTCGCTCCAAGGGACATATTCCGCGCCACGCAGGAGAATCCCAAAACGCAGCTCGGCGTTTCCTCATAAACTTTTTCAATCAGTTTTGAGGTGGTGAACAAAATGTCGTCCTTGTCGGCGACGCCAAGGTACAGAGTCGAGCCTTCGGGCGTCGCTCCCCCGCATATCGCGTGTTTTTCCTCCGTCAGTCGTATGAAGACTTTCGAAACTTGCGGAGTGCCGTCGTTGTAGTCAAGCATAAAAGGAAGTGACGTGAGGGCGTATGCCGTTTCGCTCGCCTGCGCCAACCCGAGGCTTTCAAAGAAATCCATGACGGGGCGGCCGTTTATTTCAATCAGGATATGCCCCGCCGATTTTGTGATAAGCGCGGGGGATTCGGTACGCACTTTTTCAGGCGAGATTGTCGCTATATAGAATCTGGGGTTTAGCTCTCCGTAAAGCAGCAGCATTGCCATTCTGTCGGTGTAATACGCGCCGTTAAAGAGCATAAAGCAGTTCTCAAAAGTGGTGGTGTCGTCCACGGCAAGAGTCCCGAAACATGGAATCCCGCCGGACGCTTTTGTGAGCGCGTTGACGTATTCGTCGCCTGAATTTTGCGGCATAAACGGAGCGAACATCAGTATTGCCTTCGGTTTTTGTTCTGGCTGTATAGATTTGTATGTGTCCTCGATAACTTTACCGGGGGACTCAAGCAACGATTCTGTCAAGACGACCTCAAACGAAACGTCGTCCGACGTAAGCACCATAAGAGTTAAAATAAGAGTGCCTGACGCGCCGTTCACCGCCTGAACGGACGAGATATTGCCCACGACGTCGAAGGGCAGCGCCTTTGACAGAGCTTCAAAAACCCCCGAAAAAACAAACTCATAGTGACAAGCGATAATCCCGATGGAATTTTTAAGCGGGTTTTTTTCGAGTTCCAGCTGCCCCAAAATTTCGCCGACCGCAAGCTCAATGTCGTCAATCTCTTCCGTATACGCGGTTATTGTTTTAACCATATATTCATCTCTTCTCTTTTATATCCCGTCCGCGATTTGTTCAAGCAAAAGTTCCGTGCGTTCCCAGCCGATACAGCCGTCTGTTATGGACTGCCCGTACACTTCGCCGTCAATCTTTTGGCTTCCTTCCGCAATGTAGCTTTCGATAAGAAGTCCCTTGACGACATTTTTAATGTCATTACTATACCGTCTGCTGTGCAGGATTTCTTTGGCGATACGCGGCTGTTCGTTGTAATTTTTTGACGAATTCGCGTGATTCGTGTCGATTATGATTGCGGGGTGTTTAAGCTGCATTTTTTCGTATAGTTCAAGGGCGGCGGAGATATCCTCATAGTGGTAATTGGGGATATTCTCGCCGTGCTTGTTTGTCGAACCGCGCATAATCGCGTGGGCAAGGGGGTTGCCGCTCGAATGAACCTCGTTCGCGCTGTAAATAAACGTATGGTCTGATTGCGCCGCGTAGATTGCGTTAAACATTACGCTCAAATCCCCGCTCGTGGGGTTTTTCATTCCGACGGGGACGGACACGCCGCTTGAGGTGAGGCGGTGCTGTTGATTCTCGACAGAACGCGCCCCGATTGCCACATAACTAAGCACGTCCTCAACATACACGTAATTGTCGGGGTACAGCATCTCGTCCGCCGCCGTGAGATGACTTTCAGTCATAACCTTTATGTGCATATGCCGTATACTGTAAATTCCCTCGATGATATTCGGGGTATCGTGGGGGTCGGGCTGGTGGAGCATACCCTTATACCCCGACCCCGTCGTGCGCGGCTTGTTCGTGTAGATTCGCGGCACAATCACGAGTTTGTCCCTGAGGCGTTCCTGAACTTTCGCCAACCGCGAAACATAGTCCGCCACAGCGTCGATAGAATCCGCCGAACACGGCCCGATTATCACGAGAAACTTATCGCTTTCGCCGCGAATCACGGCTTTAATCAGCGCGTCCCTCTCTTTTTTCAGAGCTTTTAACTCCTGGGTTAATTCAGTCTCAGTCGTTTTCAAAACTTCTTCAACCGACGGAATTTTATGCAAAACCTCAAAACTCATTATAACCCTGCTTTCAATATTTCCAGATTTTTGCTTATGAGTTTGCAGCGCGTGTCCACGCATTTGTGGGAAAACAGGTCGTCCTCGGGGGTGTTTATGAGGTAGTCGAGCATTTTGTCGATTGTGGTTTTCGCAACGTGAAGGCGCGTGTCCGACGACGCGTAATATATATAGAGTTCGCCCGCCTCGTTCGCTATCATACCGTTTGTAAACACGACATTCGACACGTCGCCGATTCGCTCCTCCCCCTCGGGGGCGATTAGAAAACCCGCGGGGCGGTGTATCACCTTTGTCGGGTCGTCTTTGTCCGCCAGAAACGCGTACACGACATAGCGCAAGCCCGCCGCCGTGTTGCGAACGCCGTGGGCGACGTTGAGCCAGCCTTTATCCGTGCGTATAGGCGCGGGACCTTGCCCGTTCTTGACTTCCTTTATCGTGTGGTACACTTTTTCGTCAACAAGAATCTCAGCACCGATTACGGGGTTTTCCATACTGTCGGTATACGCGAACGCGATACCTCCGCCCGAACCCGTGTCGATAAAGCCGTCTTGCGGACGCGTGTACAGCGCGTATTTGCCGTTTACAAACTCTGGGTGGAGTACGACGTTGCGCTGTTGTGAGCCGCTTGTTTTGAGGTCTGGAAGACGCTCCCAGTTTTTTAAATCTTTTGTACGCACGATTCCGCAAGCCGCCGTCGCCGACGACGTGTCGCTTTTGGGAGCGGCAGGGTCTTTTCGCTCCGTGCAAAAAAGCCCGTAAATATAGCCGTCCTCGTGGTTTGTCAGGCGCATATCGTATACGTTCGTGTCGGGGTTTTCGGTCTGCGGAAGCTGAATCGGGTAATCCCAGAATCTAAACCCCTCGGTCGGTTTGTCGCTTTCGGCGACGGCAAAGAAGGATTTTCTGTCGACTCCCTCGATACGCGCCACAAGGAGATATTTGCCGTCTTTGTATATCGCTCCCGCGTTGAACACGCAGTTAACGCCGAGTCTTTCGAGAAGATACGGGTTTGCGGACGCGTCAAGGTCGTATTTCCAAAAAGGGGGGATATGGTTTTTGTCAAGGATTGTGTTTTGGTAACGGCTGTACAGCCCGTTTTCGCTCTCGAGTTCCGTGTTCGGTTTGGTTATATATTTTTCGTAGTCGTCAAGAAGTTGTCTTACCGCACTCATAATTCTCCTCCGATTCGTTCTATCAGTTCAAGACACATTCTGCCGTTGTGGTACGGGCATTTCCAAAAACCCGCCTTTGGCATATCCTCAAGAGGGATATTGTCAAGGGTCGTTTCGTTAAACCACTCGCCGTTTTCGTGGTCGACAAAAACTTTGTCAATATATTCCAAAATATCCGCCGCCGCCGCGAGATACTTTTCGTCCTTTGTCAAAGAGTACGCGTTGTAGAACCCGACGACAGCCTCGGCTTGCGGCCACCACGCCTTGATTTGCGGGTGTATGTCGCCGTCTTTGTCGCGTTCGTTAAAAAGCCCGCCGTGTATGCTGTCGCGTCCGTTTTCGTACACCTCTTCCGCCATTGTAAGCGCGGTTTCGCGGGCAAGCGACAAAACCTCGGGGTCGCCCAGAACTTCCGCCGCCTCGTACAAAAGCCAGCTCCCCTCAATGTCGTGACCGTAGGAGATGTTTTTTGTAAGGGAGGTGAAGTCGTTTTCAAAGAACAGCTTAAACCGTTTCTTTTCGTCAACTATCTTCTTAAGCGTGACTATAAGCAGGTTTTTAAGAGGTTCTTTCGCGGGTTCGTATATCCGCGCCAAATTTGTGTAGGCTTCCATAACGTGCAGATTCGTGTTCATAGATTTCGGGCAGTTCAAGTCCTTTGCCGACAGCGACATATCCGCCAAAGGGGAATAGTCGCGGGCAAGAGCCTCCGTATAGCCGCCGTAGACGGGTTCATACGCGTATTTCTCAAGAGTGTCGAAAAGCGACACGGCGAGAGCTTTCGCCTTTTCGTCCTCCGTCACGCGGTAATACTCCGCAAGCCCGTATATCCCGAAGGCAAGGTTGTAGAACTGCTTTTTTGTGTCAAGCGGCGTTCCGTCATACTCGACGCTCCAAAATAAACCGCCGTAGGACACGTCGTAAAAATACTTACGCAAAAAGTCAAACGCCGCCTTGGCGTAATCCAAATAGACGCGTTCCCCAAGCACACGCGCCGCCGCCGAAAACGTCCACAAAACACGCGCGTTTAGTATGCTCCCCTTCACGGCGGTCGGAATCAGCGTTCCGTGAAAATCCGTCTCGCCGTAGAACCCGCCGTTTTTCTCATCGCGCAAATTCTGCCAGTACGGAAGTATGTTTTTTGTCAATTCTTTTAGTGCCTGTTCCCTGATTTCTTTTTTACCCATTGGCGCAACTCTCCTTTTATACCATATATTACACCACCGCGCAGGCGTTTTGTCAATAAATTTTTTATAAATTTATAATTAAGACTTGACATTTGATAAATTTTAGGATAATATGATAGTGCAAGTTGATGTATCAAAAAAAGCGGTGAACCCAGCCATAAATCGGGAGTTGAAAAAGTGGATTGGGCTTTTGTCCAGTCTTTTTATTTTGCAATTATAAACCGTGACATAATTTACCTTGTTTTTATTCTACATATGTTATAAAATAGTAGCCAAATACAACGACGATAAGGAGACTATATGCTGACTAATCTTAAAAACCTGAAAAAACGGATTTCAACCGACACGCTGAATATACGGGAACTTACAAGGCAATCCGACGAGGGCAGCGCGGACGCGCAGTATGTTTTGGGGCTTGCGTACAACAACGGGCGTTACAACAACGAGACTATACGCAAGGACGCGCATAAGGCGGCTGAATTGTTTGAGAAATCGGCGGCGCAAGGGAATCAATACGCGCAGTATAGCCTTGGCGTACTCTATGAGATAGGCGCGGGAGTTGCGCAGGATTTCTCTAAGGCGTTCGAGTGGTATCAAAAATCGGCGGACCAAGGGTATGACGTGGCGCGGATAAACACGGGCGTTCTCCTTGAGACGGGACGCGGCGTCGCCGTAAACTTTGAGGCGGCGGCGTTTTATTACGAAAAGGCGGCGGCTCAGGGCAACGCCGTGGCGAAATACTATCTCGGCGAGATGTACTATGACGGACGCGGGGTTTCGCAAAATCCGTCAAAGGCGGTGGACTTTTTCCGCGAAACGGCGCTTGCGGGGCTTGCGAACGCGCAGTTTCGGCTCGGGCAATGCTACCACGACGGCGACAGCGTTCCGCAGGACTATGAAAAAGCCGTCGAGTGGTATGAAAAGGCGGTTATGCAAGGGCACGAGGGGGCGCGCTGCAACCTAGGCACTTGCTATTATGAAGGAACGGGAATCGACCGCGATTTGGAGCAGGCGTTCCGTTGTTTCGCGATTGCGGCGCAAAAAGGCGTTGCGAACGCGCAGTTCAACGTCGGGCGGTGCTACTTTTTGGGCGAAGGCGTTTTGAAAAACGAAAGGCTTGCGCATCAGTGGTTTGAGGCGGCTATCCAAAACGGTAGCGAGGAAACGAAAATATACCTTGAGGAATTATCGAAACAAAACAAAGAATTGTTAGAAAAAGACCCTGATAATGTAGCGCGGTTTGAAGAACTTAAGGCGAAAGAGGCGGAGGGCGACCCCGAAGCGCTGTTCTCCCTTGCCCTTGCCTACAATATAGGGAGCGGAACGCCGCAAAACTATGAGGAGGCGGTTCGCCTGTACACCCTATTGGCGGAGGCGGGCAACGCGGCGGCGCAGACGAACCTCGGCGTTATGTACAACAACGGCAGCGGAGTTGAGCAAAACAAGGAGACGGCGTTGTCGTGGCTTAGCAAGGCTCTTGAGCAGGGCGACACGGGAGCGAAATACAATCTCGCCGTAATCTATGAGGAAGACGGCGAGGTTGCGAAGTCGCTAAAACTCCTTCAGGAGGCGGCGACGAGCGGACACCCTGTCGCGCAGTTTCGCCTTAGCCTGTACTATGAGGACGGTTTCGGGATAGAACGCGATTTGGAAAAATGCAAATATTGGCGCGAAGAGGCGACAAAACAAGGCTGCTATGGGGTATGAGCATATACGCTCGGACGGACGCGCTAAGCGGGGCGATTTCCACACCCCCCACGGCGTGATAAAACTCCCCGCGTTTATGAACGTCGCGACAGCGGCGGCAATCAAGGGAGCGGTCTCGTCAGAGGATTTGGTGAAAGTCGGGTGTCAGGTCGCCCTCTCAAACACGTATCATCTGCACGTGCGTCCCTCCGACACCCTCGTGCGGGATATGGGCGGCGTGCGGGCGTTTATGGGCTGGGACGCGCCGCTTTTGACCGACAGCGGCGGATTTCAGGTATTCTCCCTCGCGGACTTGCGAAAAATCAAGGAAGAGGGAGTCTATTTTTCGTCGCACGTGGACGGCAAAAAAATTTTTATGGGTCCGGAAGAAAGCATAGCGATTCAATCGAATCTGGCGTCTACAATCGCAATGGCGTTTGACGAGTGTACGCCCTACCCCGCCTCGCGGGAGTATGTGGCGGATTCCGTCTCACGCACGACACGCTGGCTTGCGCGTTGCGTCCGCAAAATGAACGAACTTAATGGTACAGAAAACACGCTCAACCGCGAACAAATGCTTTTCGGGATTAATCAAGGCGGCGTTTACCCCGACATACGAATCGAACACGCAAAAACAATCTCCGAGTTTGATTTGCCTGGGTATTCAATCGGCGGGCTTGCCGTCGGGGAGACTAACGCCGAAATGTACGAGATACTCGAAAAAACTGTGCCGTACCTGCCCGCGAACAAACCCACCTACCTTATGGGCGTGGGCACTCCCCAAAATATCCTTGAATCTGTCGAACGCGGGATTGACCTTTTCGATTGCGTCCTCCCCGCGCGGAACGGGCGGCACGCCCACGTGTACACCAATTTCGGCAAACTCAACCTGTTAAACCAAAAGCACGAACGCGACGGCGACCCGATAGAGCCGGGCTGTCCTTGCCCCGCCTGCGAAAGACATTCCCGCGCCTACATACGCCACCTTTTCAAGGCGAAGGAAATGCTTGCGATGCGGCTGTGCGTCCTCCACAATCTGTACTTCTTCAACCATTTAATGGAAGAAATCCGAGACTCAATCGAGGCGGGGGATTTTGGGGCGTACAAAAAAAATAAACTTGCGCGTATGACTGAAAGTATGCTATAATCTCTTGAGGTGATATTTTTTGGACAAACCTATGTATGCCATGGATTACGTGTATGTTCCGACAAACAGCACGGATTTTGAACAATTGCACATTGAATTTTTTGTACTTGACGAAACTTTTACTCTCGTCATAACGTCGGAAATTCCGATTTGCGGCGCGGACATACTCGACATCGTGAACTCCCTCCAACGCACCCAGTTCCGCAAACTCCGCGTTGACATATTCGAGCAGGGCGACGTCTTTTTGGTTATAGCCGCCGAAAAGTACAGGGCGGTTTTTGGCGGGGAATGTACTCTTGAAAAAGTAGGTTAAATACTAGGGGGCTTTTTTGTGGCATACTCCGTTACCGTAAAGCAAGTGGCACACGAATACAATCTGAAACTATTAAACGAAGACGAATGTATCAACATTTCCGAAAGACTTATAGAACACCCCGAGGTCAACCGCCCCGCGCTCCAGCTTGCGGGTTTTTTCGATTATTTTGACCCGCGCCGCTTACAGATTTTGGGCAATATGGAACATTCCTACCTCAAAAAACTGACGGACGAGAAACGCGAAGAGATTTTCGAGACGCTGTTCGCCTACCCGCTCCCTTGCGTTGTTTTGTGCAGAAATCTTGAACCGTTCCCGAATATGCTTGAACTCGCGACAAAAAACGAGATACCCGTGTTCAATTTTGAGGGTACGACGACTGAATTTATGGGCGAAATCATACGCTGGCTTAATGTGAAACTCGCGCCGCGTACCAATATCCACGGCGTTCTTGTCGATATATACGGCGAGGGCGTTCTGATTACGGGCGAAAGCGGAATAGGAAAAAGCGAATCCGCCCTTGAGCTTATCAAACGCGGACACAGGCTTGTCGCGGACGACAACGTCGACGTGAAAAAGGTGTCGACGCAGACGCTTGTCGGGAGTTCCCCCGAAGTTTTGAGGCATATGATTGAACTTCGCGGCATAGGCATTATCGATGTGCGGCAAATGTTCGGCGTACAGGCCGTCAAGGCGACGCAGGCGGTCGACCTTGTAATAAAACTGGAAAACTGGGACGACAAAAAGGAATACGACAGGCTGGGGCTTAACGAGAATTATATGGAAATTCTTGGAAATCGGGTAATCTGCCACTGTATCCCCGTCCGCTCCGGGCGGAATCTCGCTATTATCTGCGAGTCCGCCGCGATTAACCACCGCCAGAAGAAAATGGGTTACAACGCCGCGAAAGTCCTGACAGACAGGGTTATGGCAAGTAACGCGATTAGTTTTGACGAGGCGAAGGAATGATTTTGTTGTTAAGACAATTTGATACGCGTTTGAACGAACCTATGAAAAATCATACTTCTTTCAAAGTCGGCGGGAACGCGGACGCGCTTGTCTTGCCAAAAAACGACGGCGAACTTATAGATATAATCAGGATATGCAAGAAAGAACGCGTACCCTTTGTCGTAATCGGCAACGGGTCTAATTTGCTTGTGTCGGACGACGGGATTCGCGGCGTTGTGATTAAAACAAAAAATATGGACGAAATCCAGATTATTGAAGATGGACTGCGGGTTTCGGCGGGGGTAACCTTGCCGAGACTCGCGCGTTTTTGCGCGGAAAATTCCCTTGCGGGGCTTGAGTTCGCGGCGGGTATTCCCGCCACGGTCGGCGGCGCGTTGTATATGAACGCGGGGGCATACGGCGGGGAGATGAAAGACGTTGTAAAAAACGCCGAAATCCTTCGGGACGGCGAAATAATAACTGCCGAACTCGAATTTTCCTATCGCCGCAGCAGTCTGCGGGGGGACATAGCTCTGCGGACGAACTTGCGGCTAGAACGCGGCGACAAAGCGGAAATCCTTGCGAAAATGGACGCGAACAACAAGACGCGCCGCGAGAAACAACCGCAAGAACCCTCCGCGGGGAGTACTTTTAAGCGCGGGGAGGGCTATTTCGCGGCGAAACTTATCGACGACGCGGAGCTTCGCGGGGCGTCTGTCGGCGGAGCGTCCGTTTCGCCCAAACACGCGGGGTTTATCGTCAACACAGGCGGAGCTACCGCCCGCGACATTTACGCGCTTATGCGGCTGGTCGCCGAAACGGTGAGGCAAAAATTCGGCATAACCCTTGAGCCCGAAATCGAACTCCTTGGAAATTTTTAATTTGTTGTTGAAATCAGAGGTTATTTATGGTATACTGGTTTTGTGCTGTTTTTACATAAAATTACGGAAGGTATTTCGGCTTTACAATAGATATAAAATTTGTTACAATATTTAACAGGAGAAGAGTTATATGCAACGCGGATTTTTACGTTACATATAGTAGGGGGTGTAATTGTGCTTGAACTATACAAACTGAAATATGAGCCAAAAGGCGTTAGTATGTGTGTCACGAGCGACATGGGTTCAGTTGTGCGGGACAGTATCGTTATGGCGCTTAAACGTAAAAGACTGTCAGGACTCAATATGAGTGTGGTGAACCACCTCGTCATGAACCCGAATACGTGGGAGATTATCGCTCCCGAGCAGACCGAGTTCGTTCTTGACGAAGAGGCGCAGATTAGCGTCGCGCGAGACAGAATGAACGCGTATGTCAGTTTCACGCCGCCCGACGGAGGCAAACTGCTTGACATATCGAAGGTTCTCGAGCTTCTTAAGCAGGCGGGTGTCGTATACGGCATAAAAAAGGAAGTTCTTCTTGATTTGGCGGGCAACAAATCCAAGGCATACAACCAGAATATAGTTATAGCGTCGGGTACGCCAGGGGTAGACGGCAGCGACGCTATCGTCGCCATACGTTTTCCTATCGTACGCGACAAAACCCCTAAGGTGCTTGAGAACGGGCAAGTCGATTTCAAAAACGTCGAACGCCCCAACCTTGTAAAAAAAGGTATGCTTCTCGCGGAGTTCACTCCCGCGACAATAGGCGTTAGCGGTTTTGACGTCAACGGCACGGAGATTAAGATGAGGAGCGGCAAGCAAAAAGCTATCCCTGCGGGCAAATACGTCACGGTATCCGACGACGGGAGGAAACTCTACGCCCAGGCGGAGGGCTACGCCGAAATCATCGACGGGCGGATTACCGTACTCCGTCTTATGGAAATCAAAGGAGACGTGGGTCCCTCGACGGGGCATATCGACTTCCCCGGAGACGTTATCGTTTCGGGCAACGTCGTTAAGGGGTTCAACATCAAGGCGGGCGGCTCGGTGACTGTAAAAGGCTGTATCGAGGCGTCTGAAATCGTCGCGGGTTCTGATGTTGTAATCGGACAGGGCGTTAAGGGTATGTCCACGCGCCAGGGTACGGGCTGCCGAATCATAGCGCGCGGGAACGTCACCTGTAAATACGTCGAACACGCGATTGTAGTCGCGTCGGGCATTGTGCGTTCCGACATGATTATAAACTCCGACGTGCAAAGCCTTGACACGATTGAGGTCACGGGCAAAATCGGAAGTATTATCGGCGGGAAACTGTACGCCCTTCGCAACATTGCCGCGATGACGGTCGGCTCGGAGGATTCTTACAGTTCCGCGTCAACTTTTCTGAGCGTCGGGGTGACCAGCGCAATCCGCGCAAGGTATGTCGAGTTGCGTACCCAAATCGAGAATCTAGAGGCGGATATGATGAAACTCAGCGAAGAAATCTACGCCCTTGAGGCGGAACCTAACCTTAAAAACGAAAAACGCGCCCACGTTCTCAAAATCAAACGCTCCGACCTTGAGGACACCCTCTTCCCGATTGCGCGTGACGCGAGGGTTATAAGGGACGCTATGAAAATCGTTGCGTCGGGCGAAATAAACGTGACAAAAAAATTATTCTCTCCCGTTAAGGTGATGATTGGCGAGACGGAACGGACTCTCGAGAGCCCCGAATTCTGCGTCACTCTGTATTCCGAGGCGGGCACGATTGCCACAATGCCTTGCGACTACAAGTTCAAATAAGACGGAGGGAATAAAAATGGAATTTTTAGAATATGATGACGTGTTAAGTTCGGCCCGCCTTATTAAAGAAGGAACACAGGAAATCAACGAGTTTATCACCCAGTATATAGAATTTTCAGCCGAAATAATGAACTCGATGCTCAAAACGAACCTTGAGTACACCGGCTGCGAAAAAATCCAATCCTTTGAACGCGAACTCCTTGTGTCCCAGACTCTCTGCGACGACAGGGGCGCTAACAACGTCTTTATCGGACTGCATATGGACACGAACACCGCCGCGTACCTTGCCGACAAATACTACGAACTGATTGCGCTTCAGTACAACGCGAGCAAACCCGAGCGAATATCCTTTACGGATATCGTAGATTTTTGCGAGGAACTTCTGAACACTATGGACTGCCCTTGCACCTACCGTTTGTCGATTGACTACACGCTAAGGCTTCCGATGCACACACGCGACGCGGTTTGCAAAGCTCCGCAAATTTATCGTCTCAATTTCAGCGAGAACGAACTTGAGATTACTATTTTTGTGATTTTTGGGAAAAATTACACTATTGAAGGAATTAACGACGACCAATAGATAACAAAAAAACTACGACGAATGGGAGGCTTGTTACATTATGGCGAGAATACTTATTATTGACGACTCGAAGACGACTCGTATGGTTCTTCGTTCCGCTCTCGAATCCGCGGGACACGAGATTGTCGGCGAAGCGACAAACGGTTTGGAGGGGTACGATATGTACTTTAACCTGCACCCCGACCTTACTACTATGGACGTTACCATGCCGCTGGTTGACGGTATCGCCTGCGCCGAAAAAATCAAGACGCACGATAAAGACGCGCGTATACTTATGATTTCGGCGAACGCTCAGGCGCAAGTAGTCGTTGACGCGGCGGCTCTCGGCATTGATAAGCATATCACAAAGCCGATTTCGCCGGCACTTCTCACAAACACAATCAACGCGATGATGTCGCAGGCGGAACACCCCGAATAGTACAAACAAAAAAGACCCCAGAAGTTGCAAGGTCTTTTTTTTGTCTATTACTTTTTGGAGATTGCCGAAACAGGACATTGTGATTCGCAAGCGCCGCACTCGATACAGGCGTCGCCGCTGATTTTGTACGGTTGTCCCGTCGAAATCGCCGAAACGGGGCATTGCGCCTCGCAAGTGCCGCAAGCAATGCAATCGCTGCTGATTGTATAAGCCATAATGAAACCTCCCCTACCTATTCTCTGGTATTTGACAATGATTATACCAGTATTATCGTTATTTTGCAATATCAACTTTACAAATAATTTTATCTTGCCAAAAGTTCCGTCCACGCCCTGTCGTATTCTTTTAGGAAATCTTTTAGGTCGCGGTAGAACTCGCAGGTTTCAAAAACGTCGTCGGGCGGGATATAGCCCGTGGTGTTTTTGAGTTCGTCGGGGATATACTTAAGAGCTTCGGCGTTTGTCGTGGTGAATCCGATATATTCAGAGTTTTGGGCGGCTACTTCGGGGTCGCACATAAAATTGATAAATTTTTCGGCGTTTTCCTTGTTTAAAGAGCCCACGGGGATAGCCATAGCGTCAAGCCACACGTTCGAGCCTTCTTTTGGAACGGCGAACGCGAGGTCGGGGTTTTCGGCTGCGCAGAACACCGCGTCGCCTGAGAAAACGAGAGCCAACGCCGCCTCGCCGCCAATCATCTTATCCTTTACCTGGTCGCCCAGATACGCCTGAACCAGCGGTTTTTGCGCAATCAGGAGGTCTTTCGCGGCGTTAAGTTCGTCAAGGTTCGTCGTGTTGATGGAATAGCCCAGTTTAACGAGCGCGGGTGTCAGGGAGTCGCGCTGGCTGTCGTACATATATATTTCGTCCGCGTATTTTTCGTCCCACAAAATATCCCACGAATCCACGGTTTCATCAACCATTGTCGTGTTGTACAAAATACCGAGAGTACCCCACATATACGGGACGGCGTAATCGGAGTAGTTCGTGACACCCGTCCCGAAATACTTATCCTCAACGCGGCGGTCAATGTATTCCGCGTTAGGCACGTTATCCATATCAATCGGAAGTAACATTCCCTCCGACTGCATTTTCTCAAGCATATAGTCAGACGGGATTATGAGGTCGTAGTTCGAGTTGCCTGGTTTGAGTTTCGCGTACATTGACTCGTTCGTGTCAAACTCGTCATAGGTGACTTTGATTCCCGTTTCGTCCGTGAAACGCGTGATTAGCTCGGGGTCGATATAGTCGCCCCAGTTGTAGATATATAGTTTGCCTTCGGGAGCTTTCGCGGCGGTCGCGGCGGACGGTTCGCCCGCGTTCCCGCAGGCGGTCAAAAGCAATATGAGGGCGGCGAACACAAGTTTTTTCATTTAGCATCTTTCTCCTTATTGATTTTATTTACGAGATAGAGAAGAACCATAACCACAATGAAAATGATTGTGGATAGCGCGTTTATTTTCGGGTTGATACCGCGCCGCGCCATTCCGTATATCATAATGGAGAGGTTGCTCACGCCCTGCCCAGTCGTGAAGAAACTGATTACGAAATCGTCTATCGAGAGGGTGAAGGCAAGGATAAACCCGCTTATAATCCCGCCCGATATTTCGGGGAGGATTACTTTGAAGAAGGCGCGGGGGGCGGTTGCGCCGAGGTCGAGCGCGGCTTCGTACATATTTTTATCAAGCTGTCTTAGTTTCGGAAGAACCGAAAGTATGACATACGGTATGTTAAAGGTTATGTGCGCTAGCAGCAGGGTGACAAAACCCATACTGCCGCCCCCGATTATCCTGAAAAAGAACTGAAACAGTATCATAAGCGACACGCCCGTCACTATGTCGGGGTTTAGGACGGGGAGGTTGTTCACGGCGAGTACGGCGCGTTTTTGCACCTTGCCGAAGGAGTTAATCCCGAGCGCCGCCGCCGTCCCCGCGATACACGCGACTACCGCCGAGATTACGGCTATGAGGAGCGTCGTTATAAGAGCCTGTTTGATTTCGCGGTCGCTCCAGAGGGCGGCGTACCAGTCCGTTGTGAACCCGCCCCAACGCCCGCGTGAACGCGACGAGTTGAACGAAAACACCATAAGCACGAATATCGGAGCGTACAAAAAGAGAAGCATTAGGAGAATGTAGCACCTCTTGAGGATTCTCATATCAGCTGCCCTCCGTCGCTGTCTTTGTCCGCCGCTCCGACGATGCCGATTGTGAACAGAATCACAATCATCAGTATCACGGAAATCGCCGACCCGAAATGCCAGTCGTACACAGTCAAAAACTGCTGTTCGATAAGGTTGCCCACAAGGATAAACTGCTTGCCGCCGAGCAAATCGGACACGACGAACGTCGTCACGGCGGGCATAAACACCATATTCACGCCCGAGATAACCCCGGGGATACTCATCGGGAATATCACCTTAAAAAACACGTGGAGTTTGCCGGCCCCGAGGTCCTGCGCCGCCTCGATAAGGCTATTGTCCATTTTGTTAAGGACGGTGTACACGGGGAGAATCATAAACGGAACGAAGTTGTAGACCATTCCGAGAACGACCGCGCCGTTGTTGTAGAGGAGGTTCAGTTTCGTTATATGGAGCATATCGAGAAAGGAGTTTATGATGCCGTTTTTCTCGAGTATGGTAAGCCACGCGTAGGTACGCAGGAGGAAATTCATCCACATAGGCACTATTATGAGAAACAGGATAGTGTCGCGGTTAAGCCACGTTTTCGATTTCGTGTCAAGGGACGCGATAACGTAGGCGAGCGGGTAGCCGATTAAAAAGCACATTAGAGTCGACCCCGCCGCCAGTTTCACGGAACGCCACATAACGCTCAGGTACACGCCCTCGAAAACGCGGGAGAAATTCGCGGTTGTGAACGCCCCCTCGTCATTTGTGAGCGAATAATATATGACAAGCAGTACGGGTACTATTGTAAAAACGAGCATATATAACAGGTAAGGGTACGCCGCCGCCCTGTTCGCGGACGAGTAGGAGAGCTTAATTTTCACCTTTACCGCCGCCTTTTTTCATAATATGGATTTCGTCTTCGCCGATATACATACCGACAGTTTCGCCCTGTTTCGACATTTTTGTACTCTGGACTTTGAAAATCTGTGTGCCGCAGGCGATAAGCATTTCATAATGAACGCCCTTGAAGATGACGTTTTGTACGACACCCGTGAGCTGCCCTTTTTCGGGGACTTTTATTTTAATATCCTCCGGGCGGATAACCACGTCCACAGGGACGTCGTTCCCAAAACCGCCGTCCACGCAGGCGAATTTCACCCCCAAAAATTCAACGAGCAAATCCTGTATCATAACCCCGTCAAGTATGTTGCTTTCTCCGATAAAATCCGCGACAAAGGCGTTTTTCGGCTCGTTGTATATGTCCTCGGGGCGTCCGATTTGCTGGATTTTTCCGCCGTTCATAACGGCTATGGTGTCCGACATTGTAAGAGCTTCCTCTTGGTCGTGGGTGACGTACACAAAGGTTATCCCCGATTTTTGCTGCATATTCTTGAGCTCAATCTGCATTTCCTTGCGAAGTTTCAGGTCGAGCGCGCCAAGGGGCTCGTCAAGCAAAAGCACTTCGGGTTCGTTTACCAACGCGCGGGCGATTGCGACGCGCTGCTGCTGCCCGCCCGAGAGGGCGGTGATTTTGCGTTTCCCGTATCCGTCAAGGTTCACGGCTTTCAGCATATTATTCACTTTGTCGGAAATCACCTTGTCGGGCATTTTTTTTATGCGAAGCCCGAAAGCGATGTTTTCATAGACGTTCATATGCGGGAAAAGCGCGTATTTCTGGAAAACCGTATTTACGGGGCGTTTGTAGGAGGGGAGTTTCAGGATACTTTTCCCCTCAAACTGGAGGTCGCCCGCCGTCGGGTACTCGAACCCCGAAATAATTCGGAGCGTCGTCGTCTTTCCGCAGCCCGACGGTCCGAGAAGTGTCAAAAATTCGTTCTTGTTTATGTATAAGTTCACGTCGTCCAAAACGAGAGTGTTCTCGTCGAATCTTTTCGTAACGCCTATCAAGTCAATGAATCTGTCGTTTATAATGGTCAACGGACGCGCCTCCATATGTCATTAAAAATTCGGCGGGGTACATACCCATATAACGTTTGCCTCGTCGCGGGATTTGTTCTCGATGTAGTAATCACAGTTCGCCTTGTAGTAGAAACTCTCGTCCTTCTGGACTTTGTGCTTGGACGTTCCTATGCTCAGTATCACCGACCCCGACAGAACATAGCCGAAAAGTTCGCCTTCGTGGGGGGTGTATGTCGACGAACGCCCACGCGGCTTTAGTTTAAGCAGTATCGGCTCCATTTTGTTTTTCTGGGCGTTGGGGATTATCCAGTGTATCACGTGGTCGCTGTTTTCCTGTACAAAAAAATCTTCGCTGTGGAAAACGATTTTTTCGTCGGGAGCGTCGCTGAAAAAATCCTTGATGTCCGTCCCCAACGCCTCCAGAATGTCAAGAAGGGTCGCTATTGACGGGGACGTGATATTCCTCTCCACCTGCGATATAAACCCCTTGGAGAGTTCGCTCCGATTTCCGAGTTCTTCCTGTGTCAGTGAGTTTCTTACCCTCAACTGTTTTATCTTTTCGCCTATATTCATAAAAAACTCCCCGCGCTATGCGAATTACTAAACTTTTTGTTTATTAAAACTAAACTTAAAAACTAGTATATTAAACCATATATTCACGCCCTTGTCAATAGGTTTTTTTTATTTGAAAAATTTGCCGTAATAAAAAAAATCCTCCCGCACATAATATTATCGTAACACAAAACAATTGCTTTTTCTTACAAAGGCAAAAGAGTTTCAAGGAGGATATTATAAAAATGGAAACTTTAACGGGAAAAAATTCTGTACCCGAGGCGCGTGAGGCGTTGAACCAGTTCAAATATGAGGTCGCAAGCGAAATCGGCGTTCCCCTCAAACAGGGTTACAACGGCGACTTGACTTCCG
>BNUF01000010.1 GCA_025997155.1 Clostridia bacterium | reverse complement strand
AAAAAGAGTGTCGTTTCGCGGTTTTTCGCGCAGTTCAACGACTTTATGATTATCATACTTTTGGCGGCGGCGGGAGTTTCTTTTTATGTATCTTTAAGACAAGGCGACGGAGATTTTCTGGACCCAATCATAATATTATTCATAGTAACCGTGAACGCGGTGCTTGGGCTTGTTCAGGAAAGCAAGGCTGAACGAGCGTTGGAGGCACTCAAAAACATCTCCGCGCCAACCGCCCGCGTGGTTCGCGACGGTGAAATTTCGGTAATCGCGGCGTCCGAAATAGTCGCGGGAGATTTGATTTCGCTTGAGTGCGGGGATTTCGTACCCGCCGACCTCCGCCTTACAAAAACGGAGAAGCTTAAGTGTGAGGAAGCCGCGCTGACGGGGGAATCCGCCCCCTCCGAAAAGGACGCAAAGGCGGTTTCGGCAAAAAACCTTCCCATAGGCGACCGAAAGTGTATGGCATACTCAGGCGCGTCCGTATGTTACGGAAGCGGCGCGGGAATTGCGGTTGCCACGGGAATGGACACCGAAATCGGCAAAATCGCGGAACTTATAATGCAAGACGGCGACTCCCAGACACCTCTCCAAAAGAAACTCGAAAAGACAGGGAAAATATTAGGAATCGGCGCGTTAATCATATGTTTTGTGATATTTTTAATGGGCGTGACGCGGCATATTCCCGCGTTTGATATGTTCATAACCGCGATAAGCCTTGCGGTTGCGGCAATACCCGAGGGACTTCCCGCGATTGTCACGATAATGCTTGCCACGGGAGTAAAGCGAATGGCGGCAAAAGGGGCGATAATCCGCAAGCTTCCCGCTGTCGAGACACTTGGGAGCGCGACGGTTATCTGTTCCGACAAAACGGGTACTTTGACGCAAAACAAGATGACTGTACTGGAGCTGGCGGGAACGGACAAGGATTATCTTCTTCAGCTGGCGGCGCTTTGCAACGACGGAATAATCAAGGCGGACGGAACTTCTGTCGGCGACCCCACGGAAACGGCGTTGTTATCCGCCGCCCTGTCTGTCGGCATACGCAAAAGCGACCTTGAAAAAGAATACAAAAGAGTTCATGCTCTCCCCTTCGATTCATCTAGGAAGATGATGACGACAGTCCACAAACACGACTCTGCCTATCTTTCAGTTACAAAAGGCGCGCCCGATATACTGCTTACAAGATGTGAAAGTTATTATGATAACGGAAGAGTGTTGCAGCTTAATTCAAAGATACGAAACGACATACTGAAACAAAACGGCGATATGGCAAACAAGGCGTTGCGGGTTATAGCGATAGCCCAAAAACAACCGAAAAGCTCCCGTTTTGACGAACGCGAACTTGAAAACGGACTGACGTATGTCGGGCTTTGCGCAATGGCGGACCCGCCGCGTGAGGAGGTTAAGGAGGCGGTTCTGATATGTAAAAACGCGGGGATAAAGCCTGTGATGATAACGGGCGACCACGCGGCGACGGCGGCGGCAATCGCGAAAAAACTCAACCTTTTGGGCGCTAATGACAAGGTAATTACAGGGGCGGAACTCGACAGGCTGAGCAACAAGGAGTTATCATCTAAGATTGAGGAATACAGCGTGTTTGCGCGGGTATCCCCTGAACATAAAGTTCGCATTGTGAAGGCGTTTAAATCACGCGGACACATTGCCGCGATGACGGGCGACGGGGTGAACGACGCACCCGCGCTTAAAATAGCCGATATAGGCTGCGCCATGGGAATATCGGGGACGGACGTGGCAAAGTCCGCCGCCGATATGGTTTTGACGGACGACAATTTCACGACGATTGTGGAGGCGGTCAAAGAGGGACGCTGCATAAACGCCAACATAAAAAAAGCCGTGCATTTCCTGCTCTCAAGCAACGTCGGCGAAATCGTCACAATCTTCACCGCGCTGTTGCTGGGCCAGAACACGCCACTTGCGGCTATACAGCTGCTCTGGGTAAACCTTGTCACAGACTCGTTCCCCGCGATTGCCCTCGGCGTCGACCCGCCCCAAAAGGACATAATGAACTCCCGCCCCCGCGTCAAGAACGGAAAACAGGAAAGCCTTTTCTCGGGCGGGCTGTGGGGGCGAATCGTGCTGGAGGGGCTTATGATTGGGTTTCTTGCGCTTTTGGCATACGCAATCGGCGCGGTATTTTTCAAAACGGAGGACAACATAATCGGACGCACAATGTGTTTCGCCACGTTGTCGATTTCCCAGCTCACCCACGCGTTCAATATGCGGAGTACACATTCGATTTTCAAGATAAACCTGTTTGAAAACAAACATCTCGTGTTCGCGTTTATAGCGGGGCTTATCCTGCAAGTTTCGGTCATAAGCGTCCCCGTGTTAAGTACAATATTCAAAGTCGCCGGGCTTTCCGCCGCGCAGTGGGGAGTTGTGGGGCTTCTTTGCCTGATGCCTGTCCTTGTGGTGGAACTCGAAAAAAGCGTGTATCATAAATATTCCGCTTGACAATTATAAGAATTTATGTTATCCTTATCTATGTTGGCAGCGAAAACGCGTATAATCCTAACGGGATTGTACGCGTTTCTTTTTGCCGAAAAACAAACTTGGAGGTACTACAATATGGATTTTTTTATGAAGTTACCGCGCAACCCCCGTGAATTCGCGCTTTTTATGGCGATAGTATCGGTCTTGTCCGTCAACGTTCTCGCCCCGCTTATCACTTGCTTCGAGGTCGGGTTCAGCCTTGGCGCGTGGACCAGCGTTTTGCGGGTAATCCCGTTCGTTTGGCTAAGCGTCATAACGCTTGTTTTGCTCACGCACAAACCCGCCGAATGGCTGACCTCGAAAATAGTCGACAAAGACGACAGTTTCAACGCACACATTACAGTCAACATTATGTGCAGCGTTTTGCTTATGTCCGCGGTTCTTACGATTGTCGGCGCGTGGATTGGCGAAAGGCGTATCAGCGCGGAACCGATTCAGTTCTTTTTTTACAGATGGCCGCGCAACTTCGCGCTCGCTTTCGCCGTTGAGGCGTTGTTCGCGCAGCCGATTGCCCGCGCCGTACTCTTGCGGCTTCACCAATATAAAGACGACGCTATATCTTATATTTAGACAACAAACCGTTCAGATTATCCGACTGTTTCGACAATGTTTCCGCCGACGACGCGCTCTGTTCGCTCGCGGCGGAATTTGTCCGCACGACTTTTGAAATCTGGCCGACGCTGTTTGAAATCTGGGAGATAGCTGCCGCCTGTTCGCCCGACGCCTTTGATATTCCTGAAATTATGCCCGAAACGGACTGTACGCCCTGTACGATTTCTTCAAGGGAGGAGGACGCGACAGACGCAAGTTCCGTCCCGCCGTTTATCTTTGTGACTATGCCCGCGACAAGGTTTTGCGTTTCGTTCGCGGCAGTCTGGCTTCGCCCCGCTAGGTTGCGGACTTCCTCCGCCACGACGGCGAACCCTCTCCCGTGTACGCCCGCCCGCGCCGCCTCGACAGACGCGTTAAGCGCAAGGAGATTCGTCTGAACGGAGATATCCTGAATCACCTTTACTATGTTGGTTATGCTTGCGGACGCGGTTTTTATGTCGTTCATAGAGCGGAGCATATCCCTCATTCTCTCGCTTCCGACAGACGCGCTGTGCATCGACTTTTTCGAGAGTTCGTCCGCGTCTTTTGAATTTTCCGCGTTTTTGTGCGTTTGCTCGTTTATCTTGTCGACAGATGTCGTCAGTTGCTCGACCGTGTGGGATTGAGTTTTTGCCCCCTCCGCAAGGTTGCGGCTCGAGTCGCTGATTTCTCTTGCGCTTTCGTTTACGGAATCCGCCGCGAGCGCGATATTTTTAAGCAGCGCGTTAAGAGTAGCTATAATCTCGTTAATCGCGGATTTTATTCCGTCAAATTCGCCTATGAAAGGCTGCGTAATCTGAACGGTTATATCGTTTCTTGAAACCGCTCCAAGGGTGTCGCGGATTGTCGTAATGTAGACGGAAAGCTGTGTAATGGTGTGATTCATATTGGTTTGAATCAGCGCGAAATCGCCCTTGTAGTCTCCGTTCATCTTGACGGACAAATCCCCCGCCGCCATTTTCCGAAGGACGGAGGACGCCTCGTCGATAGGCACGGCGACGGCCTCGATTAACTTGTTAAGGTTATGTAGTATGGTCGCCCAGCCGCCCTTGAACCCGTCCGTGTTCGCCCGCGCCGAAAGATTACCTCCGACCGCCGTTTCCGCCAAGGTGTTCATTTCGCCGCTTACGCTTACCATATTAAATTGCAGTTCGTCCATTATCTTGTTGCCCACGGCGAGTTTGCCCGGGTATTGCCGCACGCTGGTGTCGAACTTCCCCCAGCCGTAATTTTGAACCACGTTAAGGAGCTCGAAAAAATTATCGACATACAAGGTGGTGATATCGTTTACGCCCTTGACCAAATCCAAATAAGTCCCCGTGTACTGTTTCTCGTCAATGCGGTAATCGTACTCCCCCGCCTTGTGGCGTTTTTCCATTTCGGATACGCCCTGAATCAGACTTCCAAAGGTTTTAAGCACGGCGGAGAAATTCTCGTACAGTTTGCCCACGTCGTCCTCTTCGTCTTTGCTTTTTCGCACCTTAAACTCTATCTTGCCCTGTGCGAGAAGTTTTGTAGCGTCCGTAATCCGAAAAAGGGAGGTCTTTATAAGTTTTTTCAGATATCTGCTTGTAATCATCGAAAATATCACGCCGAAAAACAGGATTGCCGCAAAAATCTTAAGCGCGAAGTCGATACACTGGCTAAGCACGTCGTCAACGGAAATATCGACGCCGACGACCGCGACATAGTTATGGTCTTTGTCAAAAATCGGGGAATACCCCGAAACGACCCACCCGTATTTCCCCGTGTCCGCCAAAGGCGTTGTAAAATGCTCCCCCACCTCAAACCGCTCTAACTCGTCCTCCGAAAAAACGCCCTCTTCGTCCACATACCCGAATTCGCAAACTTCCCCCATATCGTCGCCGTCTTTTATCGCGTCGAGATAGTACATAAACTCGCCGTCGGCGTTTTCCGTCAATACATAAAGAAACATAACGTCCGTGCGGGTCTTTATCTCGTTAAGGCGTTCGAGCATCTGTTCTTGGTACTCGTTTGCCTCTCCCGCCAAAACCGCCTCTTTGATTTTATCCCCGTCAAGGGCAAGAGCGACCGAATCCGCTATGTCCAGCCCCCTTTTTTCGTGCGAGGAAATTGACGTGTTGTAGTATATATAGAAACTAAAACCGCTGACCGCAAACATACTGATTGTGATTGCAAAAAACGCCCAAACCGAAACTCTTTGGTTTACGCTTTTTCTTTTTCTTTTGAGTTTGTCTTTGCGTTTGTCCTCAGCGGTTTTCTTTTTTAAATCCATACACTACTCTTGCTCCCCTTCCCGCTCCAACGCCGCCTGAAGCCTTTGAGTCTCCGAAAGTTTTTCGTCCTCGGTAAGACGCTCCTTGTTCGTCATAGTCTCCGACCAATGAATCTTGATTGCCGCCGCCTCTTCGTCCGTCATAGTCACAGTCGAGTCGACGACCGCCGCAAGCACCGCGTCAAGCGTCAAGTCGCTCGCTTTCGTGACCTCGTGGATTCCGTAGGAAATCGAATACTCAAAGGGCGAATCCCCCATTGCCTTATTCCGCGCAACAACCTTTTTCGACATAATATTCATAATCGAGAGGGCGGCTTTATACGGGCACTCGATAAACAACAGCATAAAAACGTCGTCCGCCATTTTGAACGAGATGTCCGAACGCCGTATACTCGACTTCACGATACTTGTCACGTTCTCCAGATATTCCTCCGCGAAATCCTTGCCGTATGTCCTGTTCGCGTAGGCGAAATCGCTCACGTTCACGCGGCAGACCGACACGCAGGTGTGTTCGCCAACGCGGACCGTGTTAAGGGTTCTTAGCATAAGTTCCGTCGTGTTCGCGTCAAGCCGCGCCTCCCGCGGTTTTTCCTCTTCCGCCGCGTCCTCGGTTTCGAGCGAAAGCGCCCGCCGCCGTTTCATCTCGGCGCGTCTGTGTTCGCGTTCCTCCATCATCCTCGCCATTTGGTTCTCGACTAAGTTCACGATATACCGCGAGTCAAGCTCCGATTTTTCGTCAACCTCCGCCAAACCGTAACTTATGCTGTACGGGAGTTCGCCCTTGCTGGCGGCGTTTCTTGCGTCCAGTTTTTTCATAATCATACTAAGGACGTGCATCGCCATTTTTTTTCTGCACCCGGGGAATATCAGCATAAGCACGTTCGTTTCCATTCGGTATATGAAATCCGATTGCCTCATAGTATGTTTAATAATCCCGACAATGTTTCTTATATAGTATTGCATATCGATGAGTTCAAGATGTTCCGTGACCTCGGCTATGTCGTTAATCCCCGCATACGCAACAGAAAAACAGTTCGTCACGCCGTTTTTGACCATTCTCACCTGCGCGTCAAGGTTCGTAAGCCCCGCCCGCGCATCCTGAAGTTTTGTAACGGGGTCTAGGTTCATTCGGGAAAGTATATGGTCCTCGATAACGCGCCGCCCCGTAATGTCAAGCCCCGCGACAAGCACCATTCGCTTGTCCTGCATATAAAAATCCTTAACCTTAAGCACGTTTATAAAACGGTTGTTGAAGGTAATCATCATAAGTTCGTTATTTTTGTTGTCGGGAGAGCATATGTCGCAGTCGTCACAGGTTTTGCCAAAAATTTCCTTGCAGGTCTTTCCCGCCACGACTTCTTTTTTGAGTATGTCCATAGCAATGTGGTTCGCGTACACAAGAACTTGGTCGTCAACGTTTATCGCCATCATAAACGCGGGGAAATCCGTGAAAAGATATCCGAAAACGGAGGAAAAATGTTTCACGTTCAGTTTTATCTTGTTGTTTTCCTGTTCGGAAATGAACTCGTTGTAGCAAATCCAAAAATCCATTTCGTCGACTGTAACGTCCGTATGGATATTTTTGAACCGAAGCTCGCTCGTGAGGGTTTTTATAATGATTGTGTCGCTGTAATCCACGACTTCTTCCTTGAGAAGGTAATATTCCCCCTGTCCCATATATTTCTCCATAGCTTCGTTCGCCCAAACGATTGCCATGTTCCTCACGTCGATTATAGAGGCGGGTGTCGGAAGCCTCCGCAGGTACGAGTGCTTTTCAACCACTTTCTTATATTCTTCTTCCAATTTGAACTGCCTCCTCCGATGGATTTTCATTCAGATTATAACTTGATATTCTGTACCTGTTTCTGCCCTCGGAGACCGCCGCGCCCAGCAGATTTTCCGTATGCGAAAGGATAGGGGTTATGTCTGAGAGTTTGTTGTCAAATTCGCACGAAACGACCGCCGCCGTTATCGTCACCCGCTCGGAAATCGGACTGCTTTTGTTCGGTATGTTAAGGACTTTGACGTTTTCCATAATCTTTTTGATTACCTGCCCCGCCCCCGTAATGTTCGTCGACGGCAGGTAAAGCATAAACTGCCCGACGGCGAACCGAAAAACCTCGTCCGTGTCGCGGTTAAGCGACAGCACAAGCACCTTTGCGAGTTCCGTCGTGCATCTCTCGGATTCCTCGATACCGTAACTTTCTATATAAAGGTCGAAATAATCAATCTCTATCTGAATCAGCGACACCGCCAGCTTTGTACGCCGTTCAACGATGCCTTCCGCCTCGTCCTCGATTTTTTGCGACAAACTGTCGGAAAAGGAACGCCTGTTGATAATCCACGCAATGTTACTTCTGTTCATCATCTCGTTAATCTTTTTGTTGGCAATCGCGATACGCTCCTTGTGTTCCTCCGACATAACCGCCTGTGTAAAACTGATTATCCTCTGGTTGTACGAGAGTACGTCAAACACGGTGAACACGGAGTTTATCGCCAGAATACTCATCACATAGTTTATGACGGACTGATTTTCAATTGGAACTATCCCCAAAATAAGTATGACGAACGAAAACCACACACAGCTTATCGTAAACGCGAAAGGCATATACAACCCTGTCGAGAGGTACATAACCGTCACCACATAGAACAAAGTATCGTGAAAATCCTCGGTATTGCGCAAATTCATTATTGTATAAAAGGTGATTATAAGTATTACCGTAATTATAAAAGCGTACTGGGCGTATCTTATAAAGTTTATACTTTTATTTTTGTTGACTTTGATATGTAAAAATACGGCGAAAAAAAGGGCGGAAATCCCAAGCGCGAGTTCGTACATATAGAACTTTTCTCTGCCAATCCCTCCCTGCCGCATTGAGGATATTATTAAAAATATTTCAATAAAAATCATCGCGAGAGACGCGTAAAACAAGAAGTTAAAATTGTGCTTTATTGATTCTTCCAGATATTTAGATTTGAATCGTTCGGGTATTTTTTCCAGTCCGAACAAGGTAAACACTCCAATCATTTGTGTAGAACAAGTTGTAACCGTTTTTCGGTTTGTACATATTTTATATTAAACTCACCTAAAGGAGGTACAAAATATGTTCTATCCGTCTTTTGGCAACTATAACCCTTATGGCTATGGATATGGCTTAGGCTATTACGGCGGCTATGGGAACTACGGCTACACCCCGTGGTTCGGATATAATCGTCACCGAAGATTTTGGTAAGAAACTCCGCCCTCGCCAAAGAGGGCGGTTTTTTTAATAAAGAGGGTATTTTTGGGTGAGGGCGGCGACGCGTTTTTTCGCCGTTTCCGCGCTGTTGTCGAAATCTTTGATAATTGAGGTGATTATCCCCGCGATTTCTTTCATATCGTCCGCGTTCATTCCGCGTGTCGTCACGGCGGCTGTGCCAAGGCGTATGCCGCTTGTCACAAACGGACTTTGCGGGTCGAAAGGAACGGCGTTTTTGTTGCAGGTCACGCCGACGGAATCAAGGCGTTTTTCGGCTTCTTTTCCCGTTATGTTCATATTTTGGAGGTCGAGGAGCATAAGGTGGTTGTCCGTTCCGCCCGAAACGAGGTTAAATCCGTTTGACACAAGGCTCTGCGCCAGAGTACTCGCGTTTGTTATGACGTTCTGGCTGTATGTCTTGAAGGAATCCTCCAGAACTTCTTTGAAGGCGACGGCTTTAGCCGCGATAACGTGCATAAGCGGTCCGCCCTGAATACCTGGAAACACCGCCTTGTCGATTGCCTTCGCCCACTCCTCGGTACACATAATCATACCGCCGCGTGGCCCGCGCAAGGTTTTGTGGGTCGTGGTCGTGACAAAATCCGCATAGGGCACGGGGCTTGGGTGATGTCCCGTCGCGATAAGCCCCGCGATATGGGCGATATCCACCATAAGCAGAGCTCCCGCCTCTTTAGCGATTGCCCCGAATCTCTCAAAATCGATAGTACGCGGGTACGCACTCGCCCCCGCGACAATAATTTTCGGTTTGTGCGAAAGCGCAAGCTCCCGAAGTTCGTCATAATCTATGCGTCCCGTGTCCCTGCCCACGCCGTAAGGCACAATATTAAAATATTTGCCCGAAATGTTGACGGAACTTCCGTGGGTGAGGTGTCCGCCGTGGGACAGATTCATTCCCAAAATCGTGTCGCCCGGGTTAAGAGCCGCGAAATAGACCGCCGTGTTCGCCTGCGCTCCCGAATGCGGCTGAACGTTCACGTGCTGCGCGCCGAAAATCTCTTTTGCGCGGGAAATCGCCAGATTCTCCGCGATATCCACGCACTCGCACCCGCCGTAATAGCGTTTCGCGGGGTATCCTTCCGCGTATTTGTTCGTGAGCGGCGACCCCATAGCCGCCATAACCGCCTTTGACACAAAGTTCTCGGACGCGATAAGTTCGATATTTGCGCGTTGGCGGTTTAGTTCAAGGGTGATAGCGTCCGCGATTTCCTTGTCGTGTATATCAGAAAAACTGTACATATAGAATCTCCTTATAAGACATAATCGACGATATGTGTCGTGTAGTCGGTTCTTAAGTCGCTGCGCATATATTCCGTCAGGTGATTGATAAGCGCGGCCGCCTCCGCCTTTGTGATTATCCGTTTCGGGTTAATCTTTCCGTCCGCGTCCGCCGATATAAGCCCGATTCTCTCGGCGGCGTACAGCTCGCGTTTCGCCCAGTCGGCAACGTCCGCGTCGTCGACGAACACAGTCTCGGGCGTCGGGTCAAGCCCAAGATTCTCAAGCCCCAAAGAACGCAGCATTATAACAAGAGCCTCCTGCATCTCAAGGGAGGAATCCCCGTAGAACATACCGTTTGAGCGTCCGATAGCGATACCCGATTCATACGCCGCGCGAATATAGTCAAAATACGGGTCGTTTTGCGTCACGTCAGGGAAAAGAAGTACCACGGGCGACCGATTCCGTTTCGCCGCGTTTGAACTCGCCTGCGCGCTCACCGTCACGGGCAGTTTGAGAGCTTTAACCACCGCCGCCGTGAACTGTTTCCTTGTTATGGCCTGATTCGGTATATAAAATTTCGGTTCGCCCTCAAGAATTTGCATTGCAAAAAGACGCTTTATATCGTCCTCGGCGGGATTCCCGCGAAGAAACGACATATCGGGAGCAATCAGCTGTTCAAAAGTGTTCGGGGAAAGGACGCTGACCGTGCCCGAAGTCGGGGTATTCCCGAAAACGTTATAAGCGAGTCCGCTGTCGTTTGACATAACTTCTTTGAAATTCCCGGGGAAACTTATGGCAGTCGGCTCGTTCGCCGTATATTCAAGCATTTTTGACATTGAAACAGACGGACGCACCTGATACAAAACGTCCGTAGCTCCGTTTGACACAACCGCGTCTATTCTGTGAGTTTCCGTACTCGACCACGCGTTGTTATACCCGTAAAAAGACCCGTATGTCTCAAGAGAGGTGACGACAGGAGCTCCGCCCCCGTCGCCGTAGGAGGCGCGTTCGGAAATATCCCCTCGGTAATACGTCACGGCGGGCGTGTGGTCCTCTATTATGCTTACGTTAAAATACGAAGTGTCGAAATCGAGCGTGTAAGTGTCGGCGGGGGTTGTGATAGTCTCCGTCCAGTCGGACGCCACCATATCTTTTATAATCTGGCTGCCCTCCCGTCTCCAGTTCACCTTAAACTGGACTTCGCGGTTAATCTGCGCGGGAGACAACGCCGCGCCGTTGGGTTCGATTGTGTAGGTGACGTTGTATGTCCCGACGTTGGTGTTGTTATTAACCTCGCCCGACTGCTTTATTGTCATAAGCCCCTCGAACATAAACGGAACGCCCGACAAAAAAACCTCTTCTTTATATATAAACTCGGTATTCTTGTTCTTGTTATTGTTGGTGGTGGTTGTGTTCGCAAGCAAAATCTCCGTCGTCTTGGGGAGTTTTCGCCCGTTGGTTATCCCTCCGAAAAAGCCGAAATCCCCGACGTCGGCAAAAACGGATAGCGGAAACGCTGATAACATAACAAAAAGAACGAAAGCAAAAACACTTTGTCGCCGCAATTTCAGCATAACTATCCTCCTTTGTAATCTCAACCCCTATTATATTCTTTTGCGCCGCCTTTTGCAAGCGTTATTCTTCCGAATCCACGGAACGGTGTATTTCTTTCGCCAAATATATAGGGCGTTTCTTTGTTTCGGAATATACCTTAGAAAGGTACATTCCTATAATCCCCGTAAACAAAAATTGAAGTCCGAACAGGAACAGGACTATTACGATAGTCGACGCCCACCCGCTTACGGGGTTGCCGAAAGCTAGTTTTTGTATGATAATGACGATTAGGGCGGCGACCGAACCCGCGGAGGCGATTACGCCGAAAACCGACGCGAACGCGAGAGGAGCGGTGGAAAACGCGAGCACGCCCTCTATGGCGTACAGGAACAGTTTCCAAAACGAGAACGCGGTTTGCCCCGCCACGCGTTCAACGTTCTCGTAGGACAGGTATTTCGTGCGAAACCCCACCCAAACGAATATACCTTTTGAGAACCTGTTGTATTCGGACATTTGCAGAATCGCGTCCACCATTTGCCTTGTCATCAGGCGGTAATCCCTTGCGCCGTCAACAATTTCCACATTTCCGATTTTGTTTATAAGCACATAAAATTTTTTAGCGAAAAACGAGCGTATAGGAGCTTCGCCCTTGCGTGTCGAGCGTCTTGTCCCGACACAATCATACCCTTCTTCTTTTATAGCTTTGTACATTTCTTTTAGAAGCTCTGGCGGGTCCTGACCGTCCGCGTCCATTAGGGCGACCAGCCCCCCCCCCCGAGCGGCGTTTTGAAGCCCCGCGTAAATTGCCGCTTCTTTCCCGAAATTGCGCGAAAAAGAAACGCAGCTGACGCGGCAATCCGCGCTGTGGAGTTCTTTTATGACCTTGAGGGTGTTATCCCGCGAGCCGTCGTCCACGAACAAAAATTCAAAGCCGCAAAAAGGCATCTCGTCCGCGAGAGTACAAATCGATTCATAAAAAACGGGCAAGGCATCTTCTTCATTATAACACGGCACTACCAGCGTTATCAACTCTTTATCCATAAGCACACCTACGTATTTTAAAGTCTTACGCGAATCGAGTTGGCGTGGGCAAAAAGCCCCTCCGCCTCCGCAAACTCCGCGCAGTCCGCCGCAAGCGTCTCAAACGCCGATTTCCCGAAGGAGAGGACGCTTGTTTTTTTGATAAAATCGTCAACCCCCAGAGGGGAGAAGAAACGCGCCGTGCCGCCTGTGGGGAGGACGTGGTTAGGCCCCGCCATATAGTCGCCGAGAGGTTCTGGGGTGTAGTTCCCGAGAAACACCGCCCCCGCGTTCTTGATTGCGGGGAGCAGGTGAAACGGCTCGCCCACGCAAAGCTCTAAATGTTCGGGCGCAAGGCGGTTCGCGATTGTCACCGCCTCCGCTATACTCTCCGTCACGATTATCGCGCCGTAATTTTCAAGGGATTTCTGTATAATTTCCTTGCGGGGCAGACGCGCCGTCATCTTCTGAAGCTCCGCCGCCACCTCACGCGCAAACTCCTCCGACACGGTTATCAAAATAGCCGCCGCCAGCTCGTCATGCTCCGCTTGCGAGAGTAAATCCGCCGCCACAAACACAGGGTTCGCCGTCTCGTCCGCGATAATCAAAATCTCGCTGGGTCCCGCTATGGAGTCGATACTGACATACCCGTACACGGCGCGTTTCGCAAGGGCGACGTATATATTCCCAGGACCTGTTATTTTATCGACTTTCGGCACACTTTGCGTGCCGTGCGCAAACGCCGCGACCGCTTGCGCCCCGCCCATTTTAAACACCCTGTCAACGCCGCTTAGCTCCGCCGCCGCCAGAATCAGCGGCGAAACGCCGCCTTTTTTGTCAGGCGGAGTCGCCATAATAATCTCCGAAACTCCCGCAACCTTTGCGGGGATTACGTTCATTATAACAGAGGACGGATACATTGCCTGCCCGCCAGGCACATAAACCCCGACACGCTCAAGCGGGCGAAGCAATTGCCCCATAAGTTCCCCCAGCGCAAAGGGTTCTATATAGCCGTTTCGTTTCTGCTTTTCGTGAAATTCGCGAACCCTGCCCGCACTTCTTGTCATAATCCGCAAAATGTCCGCGCCGATTTCCTTATGCGCGTTTTTGAGGTCGTCCCTCGAAACCTCCAGCTCCGAGATGTCCGCTCCGTCAAATTTCTTCGCGTACTCAAACAACGCCGCGTCCCCGCGCTCTCTCACGTCCGATATGATATCCCCGACTATCCTTGCCGTATCGCCGTAATCCAGTTGCGAACGTTTTGAAATTTTTTGCAACGCTTCCGTGTCGCCGCCCTTTATAATCCGAAGCATTATCGTCCCTCGCTTAGCGTTTTTTCCAGATTCCTTATCAAATTCGTTATCTGGTGGTTTTTAATTTTTATACTCGCCGTATTCACAACCATACGCGCCGAAAGTTCGCCTATTTCCTCCAAAATGGTAAGCCCGTTTTCCTGCAAAGTCGTACCCGTCTCGACAATGTCCACGATAAAATCCGACAGCCCGACAATCGGAGCTAGCTCAACCGAGCCGTTTAGTTTTATAATCTCAATTGATTGGTTTTTGTTCTCAAAGTATTCCGTCGCGATATTCGGGTATTTTGTCGCAATCCTTAAGTTGTGTCCGTGTGCCAGTTTAAGGCGGTTCGCGGGCGTGTCGTACCCCGCGACCATAATGCGGCATTTCCCAAAACCTAGGTCCAGCACCTCGCAGATGTTTTTATGTTCCTCCCGCAAGGTGTCTTTCCCCGCAAATCCCACGTCCGCCGCGCCGCGTTCCACATAAACGGGAACGTCCGACGCCTTTGCCAAAAAGAACTTATATTTATATTCTTCGTTCGTAAAAATCAATTTCCGACTGTTCTTGTTTTCCATTTCAGGACAACTCACACCCGAGTCCTTGAGAAGTTTCATCGCGTTATCGGCAAGCCGCCCCTTTGCAAGCGCAAATGTCAAGTAGTTTTCACTCATCTCATTACCTCACTTACGCGAACGGTTTTTTGCCTTCCTGTTTCCATATCGAACAAAATCACAGAGTCGTCGTCCATAAAATAAACCATTCCGTCAAAACGCTTTTCTTTCGCGTACTTAAAGTTTTTATCTATGTCGCCGCCGAGTACGCTGTTCTCGACAGTATCCCCCGCCTTGCGCCACTCCTTTGCGCAGGCGAAGGCGCGGAGCTTTGCGCTTTGGGTATAGGACAAAAAAGTCACCGTGGGTTTTGTAAAAATTTCCAAATGCTGGCTCTCGATTGCCTTTTGAATGTCGTTTACCCGAAGCGCGCAGCCGACAGAGGGCACGCCGCCTATCTCATACCGCCCGCCCTCGACCACCCGCCCGCTCGCCCCCTCTGTGTACCCGCGGAAAATCATACCCGTATAGTACCCCCAATTCGCGATAAGGCTTAAATCAAACGATATATACTTATCCAAATCATACGCCTTGAGCGAGCGGTGAATTTCGCCGAGTTCGGCGACAGCCAAACGCGCCCGCACGTTCTTTATATTTTTTGTACTGCTTATAATGAAATCAATCTTTCCAGAATATTCCATTAAATTACGCAAAACCTCCGCCGTTTCGGGGGCGATAGAAAGTTTTGACGTGATTTCCTTGACTCCGACAAAATTTCCTTCTATTATATACTGTTTAAGGAGTTCAAGCGCGGAGTCGCCGATTTCCTCAAAAATCCCGCCCAAAAATCCCGCGTGTCCGATTTCGACCCGAAAATCCGTAAGCCCCGAGGATATGAGCGCGGAGATTGCGACGGCGATGACCTCCGCCGCCGCGCAGTTCTCCGAAACGCCGCAAAGTTCCACGCCCGCTTGGGTGAACTCGTTAAGCTTCCCCTGATAATTCTCGTTGCACCGAAAAGTGTTCCCCACATAGAAAAACCGCAGGGGAAACCCCGCCCCGCCCTTCGACAGGATTTTCGCGATTTGCGGGGTGAAATCGGGGCGAAGGGCAAGCACCGCCCCGTCACGCCCGATAAACTTGTACATTTTTTCTTCGTTGCCCGCAAAAGTTTCTATCCGTTCAAAAGTGGGAGTGTCGATGAGTTTGTAGTTGTAGGACGAAAACACGCTCGTTATCTTTTGTTGCAGTTGATTTTTTATGGCGTATTCTGTCAAAAGTTCGCTTACTATATTGTAATCCATAAAATAATACCCCTAGTGGCGGAAGTGGCGCATACCCGTAAAAATCATAGCTATACCATACTTGTCGCAAAGTTCGATTGATTCCTTATCCTTGACCGAGCCGCCTGGTTGGATTATAGCGGTAATCCCCGCCCTATGCGCCTCCTCGACGCAGTCGGGAAACGGAAAAAACGCGTCCGACGCAAGAGCCGCCCCCTTAAGGATATCCGCGCCAAGCGCTTCAACGCAATGCTCCACCGCCTGTTTAGCCGCCCATATGCGGTTCATCTGCCCGCAGCCTATGCCCAAACTTTGGTTATCTTTGCCGATAGCAATCCCGTTCGATTTAACATACTTAACGATTTTCCATGTAAACAGCAAATCCGACATTTCTTTTTCAGTCGGGCGGCGTTTTGTGACATACTCAAAGTCCGTATCGGGAAGCAACACATTGTCGATTTCCTGAACCAAAATCCCGCCCGAAACCTTTTTAATGTCAAGCGCGGTTTTCGGTTGTTTTTGGCTTATATTGTCAAGTGTCAGAACGCGAATATTTTTCTTTTTTGTCAAAACGGAAAGAGCGTCGGGAGTGAAGGACGGCGCAAGAATAATCTCGAGGAAAATCTTGCTGATTTCAGTCGCCACAATCTCGTCAATCTCCCGATTGGAAACGACAATCCCGCCGAAAATCGAAACGGGGTCGGCTGTGTACGCCCGCATATACGCCTCGTGAATGTCGCCGCCGCTTCCCACTCCGCAAGGGTTCGCGTGTTTGCAGGCGACTACCGTCGGGAGTTCGTATTCCTTAAGAAGTTCAAGCGCGCCGTGAGTGTCGTTTATATTATTGAAAGAAAGTTCCTTGCCGTGCAGCTGCTTGATATCCGTAAGCAAGCCTTTCGCCGTGGTGATTTCTTTATAAAAGGCGGCGTTCTGGTGAGGGTTCTCGCCGTAGCGCATATCCTGTGCCTTTTCGTATGTGAGCGTAAGGGTTTGCGGAAACTGTTCAATCCCCGCGAGAGGTTTTAGGTGCGACGCGATAAGCGTGTCATAAGCCGCCGTATGCGCGAAAACTTTCGCCGCGAGTTTGAATCTGGTTTGCGCCGAAACCGCGCCTTTTTCGCCCAGTTCCTCCGACACCTTGCCGTAGTCGTCAGGATTGCAAATAACCGTGACAAACCGATAATTTTTTGCCGCCGAACGCAGCATTGTCGGCCCGCCAATGTCGATATTCTCTATCGCCGTTTCAAGTTCCACGCCCTCTTTGAGGATAGTTTGCTTGAACGGATAAAGATTCACCACAACCATATCAATCGGTTCAATCCCGAGTTCCTTCATTTGCGCGAGGTGGCTTTCCTTGTCGCGGATTCCCAAAAGCCCGCCGTGTATTTTCGGGTGAAGTGTCTTAACCCGCCCGTCCAGACATTCAGGGAATCCCGTAATATCGTCAACCGCCGTGACCGCAAGCCCCGCCTCCGACAACGCCCTATATGTCCCGCCCGTCGAAATCAGGGTATAGCCGTGGCTTAACAAAACCGTCGCAAACTCTACAAGTCCGTTTTTATCCGACACACTAAGTAACGCTCGTTTCATTTTGTCCTCCCCTATCTCATCATATCCGCGAAAAAGTTCATAGTGAGCGGGTTAATTCGGTAATCCGCCTTTGTTTTGTTGTCATAGTACGCGCTGCCCGTGTATTTGTCCACCAAAAGTTCGGTATTATAAGTCGCCCCGTTGTAATATTCGAGTACGTAATAATGCCCCGCGTCCCCGACAGGTTGCAGGTTATCTATGCGCGTGTTTTGCAGCTGTTCAAAGTTTACGTCAATGCCCCTTGCCGCGCCGAATTGCGCAAGCGCCCTCCTAAGCGTCGCCTTAACGTCGTCCGTTCTCTCGTTGCCCGATTTTACATATGTTTCCAAAGGCGACACGCTCTCCACCCAAATCACGGCGTGTCCGTCAAAGAAGCTGCCCTCCTTAGGCTTTTTCGGCGCGTAATAACCCGCCGTAACGCCTATGCAATCCGCGATTGTAGTCAGCGGGACATATGTCGTGCCGTTCACGGAGACGGGCGGCGTGTCGAGTTTCACGTCCCGTCCGTTTACCTTCGCCGTTTTCCCGCCTATCTTAAGCGACACAACGCTGTCGATACCCTTTGTAATCACGATTTCCTTTTTTTTCTCGTCCCAACCGACGACGCACCCCAATTTTTCGGTGATAAGCCGCGCCGGCACAAGAGTTCGGCTGTTTTGTATAAGAACCTGCGCGCCCTCGGCGATTACCCCGTCAATTATCAAAAATCTGTAATCGTCGGCGAGCGGCTCGCTGTACCCTGAGGGGTATGTAATAACTTTTCCGTTGTCCGTCTCCTTGATTAAAAAGCGCGGATTAGCCGAATCGTCGGCGAATACGGAAACCGCCGTCACCGCAAAGAGAGCGGCGGCAATAAATACAGATAATACCTTTTTCATATAATCCCCCTTATAAACTTCTCTATCTTCTCATAATCATAAAATGTGCCGATTACCGCCGACGCGGCGGACAAATCCTGCTCCCCCGAAGTCGGATTCAGGTATCCGATGCACTTAACCCCCGCCGCCGCCGCCGCCAAAACCCCGTTGCGGGAATCCTCAAAAATCACGGCGGAATCGGGCGGCACACCAAGAAGGCGCAACGCCTTATTAAAAATATCGGGGGCGGGCTTGCCGTTTTCCACATTGTCACTATTTACCAAAATATCGAAAAACCTAAGCAAATCCGCCTGTCCCAAAACCTTGCGTACATAACTGTCAGACGACGACGAGGCGACGGCGGTTTTGTACCCCGCCCCCTTGATTTTCTCAAGCAATTCCACAATCCCGTCTGTTTTCGGCAAAGGTTCTTTGTCAAGTTTTTCGTTCAGTATCCGCAGGTTCGCGTCCCAGATTTCCTCAAAAGATTGCGGCAAGTTGAAATCCCGTTTGTACTTGCTCAAACGATTATGCGTAGTCATACCCGCGTGTTTATCGACAATGTTATGCCCCGCGTCAACGCCAAACTCCCTAAGCAGGGCAATATCCACCTCAAAATGAAGAGGCTGGCTGTCAAGCAGCACCCCGTCCAGGTCAAAAATCACGGCTTTAATCCCCATAACGCCCTCATTCCTGAAGAAACTTCGCCAAACAGCTACATTCGTCGCCGTCGATATACCCGTTTTTATGATAAAATTCATAGGCGGGGATTGTCTTAACGGTGTACAGCATAACATTATTAAAACCGTTCTCTTTCAAATCCTCTTCGATTTCAGAGAGAAACAGCGTTCCGAGTCCCCGCCGCTGTACCTTCAAATCCATATATATCTCTTTGATAACGAACTGTTTCGCGGAGAAATAGTCGCTTGCCTCGCCGAAACAGCACCCTAAAAGTATATTTTCGTAAATATACACGTACCCGCGAAAATTGTTTATTTCGTACATATCTTTGAGATACCGCCGCACATTATCCTGTTCAAGCCATTCAAATTTCCAGCCCTCGGAGGTGAATAACTTATAGTACATTTCGCCAAGTATCTCAAGGTCGGTTTGCCGTATCTCCCTTATCATATCAAATTTTCGGGGTTAAGCCCAAACAGTTCGGGAATCACAAAACGCCCGTCCTTTCGTATCAAAACGCCGTCAAAGTAGATTTCGCCGCCGCCGTATTCGGGGGTTTGTATGCAGACCAAATCCCAATGAACCGCGCTGTTGTTGCCGTTGTTCGCGTCCTCATAGCTCCGCCCGGGCGTAAAGTGGAACGAGCCGCTTATCTTTTCGTCAAAGAGGATATTTTTGGCGGGTTTGGTAATAAAAGGGTTCACCCCGAGTGCGAACTCCCCGACATATCTTGCGCCCTCGTCTGTGTCAAAGAGCGCGTTCACCCGCGCCGTGTCGTTCGCCGTCGCCTTTATGATTTTGCCGTCCTTAAACTCAAGACGCACGTTCTCATAGGTGAAGCCCTGTTCCACACTTGGAGTATTGTACAAGACATAACCGTTCACAGAGTCCCTAACAGGCGCGGTATAAACCTCGCCGTCAGGTATATTCATCTTGCCGTCGCATTTGACGGCGGGAATGTCCTTTATCGAAAAGGAAAGGTCGGTCGTATCGCTTTTGATTCGCACTTTGTCGGTCTTGTCCATAAGCGTCACAAGGTTATCCATTGCGCGTCCCATTTTCGCGTAATCCAAATTGCACACATTGTAATAAAACTCCTCATAGCTTTCTGTGCTGGTTTCGGCGGCTTGGGCATACGAAGGGAGAGGGTACGTCAACACCGTCCATTTCGTGTTATCCACGCGGTAATTAGTCACGGGTCGCGCGTAAACCGTGTTATAAAGTTCTTTTTTGTCCGAGGGAACGTCGCTTTGTTCCTGAAGATTGTCCCCCGCCCGAATTGCGATATACGCCTGAATATTTTTCATCTGCGCAAGGTCGTGGTTCGCCATAGTTCGCAGCTGCGCCTCTGTCGCCCCGAGCACCAGCGTCCGCTGAAGTCTGGCGTTTCGTATATTCACGAACGGCACTCCTCCAGCCTTGTACACTTCCTTAACGATAAAATCCACGAGTTCAATTCCATACCCGCCGTTCGCCTCGATGAGTACGTTTTCGCCCGCCTTAACTTCGGTGGAATAATTTACCAATTTTTCTGCCAAAATTTGATTTCGTATGTCCATACAAACAACCTTTCCGTAATAAAAACAAGGATAACTAATAGGTTACCCTTGTTTTCGCAAATTACTAATCCTGCAACAAAAATTTATCCAAGTCGAGGAGCAACCGAATTTCGTCGCCGACTTGCCCGATGCTTTTCACGAATTGGTTGTAGTAGCTGAGCTTAGCGCTTGGCGGCGGAGCGATAAAATCTTCCTCGATGAACATAACCTCTTTCACCTTGTCGACGATAAGCCCCAGCTGATACCCTTGGTACTCGACGAAAACGATACAGGTCTGCTCGTCAAATTCTTTTTCGGGTTTGTGGAATCGGCAGCGCACGTCTATGGCGGGGATAATATCGCCGCGCAAGCTGACGATACCTTTTACATAGTCGGGGGTTTGCGGAACGACCGTGATTGAAAGGTTATTCACGATTTCCTGTATATACGCGATTCCGATTGCGTATTCCTCGTCGTCAATAATAAAAGTAAGGTACTGGTCTTTTGTGATTTCCTCGATGCTTTGGTTTTGCGTTACGTGTTCGCTTTCAGCAGCCATAATTTTCTCCCTCCAATCCTATTTATCAAAGAATCCGCCGACGTCTATAATCAAACTTATGTCGCCGTTGCCCAGAAGGGTACAGCCGCTGATTCCGCGGATTTTCTTTATATATTTCGGCATAGATTTAACGACGACTTGCTGTTCGCCGATTAACTCGTCCACAAAAAGACACACTTTCTGGTCGCCGTTCTCAAGCATAATCATAATGCCGTCTTCAATGTTCGTTATCTCCGACTGGCAACCGAAAAATTCGTAAAGACGCACGACGTTGTACACTTCGCCGCGTTCCGTCACCATTTCGTTTCCGCTGGGGTCGTGGAAAAGCTCGGATTTAGTCGCCTTGAAGGATTTAACCATAGAGATAATCGGGATTGTGTACTTCGCCCCGCCCATTTTTATGGTCATACCCTCGATGATTGCAAGGGTGAGCGGGATTTTCATTGTGAAGACTGACCCCTCGCCGGGGGTTGAGTCGACGAGAACCGAGCCGCCGACGATTTCAAGGTTTGTACTCACGACGTCCATTCCCACGCCGCGTCCCGAGAAACTGGTCACTTTGTCGTTTGTCGAGAATCCCGGTAGGAAGATGAACTGGTGAATTTCCTTGTCGGTGTATTCGCTCTCGTCTTTGCGGAGCAAGCCGTTACTCTTTGCCTTTTGCATAATCCGCGCCTTGTTCAGTCCCTCGCCGTCGTCGCGAATGATGATGAGAACGTCGCCGCCCGTGTTTTTCGCCTCAAGGATAACCTTGCCTTTTTCGGGTTTGCCGTGTTCGCGGCGTACCGACGGCATCTCGATACCGTGGTCGACGGAGTTACGGATAATGTGCATAAGCGGGTCGGAGATATGCTCGATAATGTTCTTGTCAACCTCCGTGTCCTCGCCGATAAGTATGAGGTCGACTTCCTTGTTAAGCTGACGGCACATATCCCGCACGATTCTGTGCATTTTGATAAACGTCGATTGCAGGGGTACCATTCGCATAGACATAACTGTGTCCTGAATGTCGTTGATAATCTTGTGGAGCTGTCTTGCCTCTTTGACGAAACTTTCGAGCTCAAGACCGTCGAGCTCGGGGTTTTGCGTCACCATAGCCTCCGCGATAACGAGCTCGCCCATAAGGTTAAGGAGCAAGTCGAGTTTGCTTACGTTAACGCTTATCATATGCTGCGTCGCGGGTTTTTTCGCCGCGTCCGCCTCGGGAACGGCGGGAGCGGGGGCTTTTACGGGAGCTATGACGGCTAACTGCTCTTCCTGAACCGGCGGTACTTCGAGTTTTTCTTCTTCCTGAACCATAGAATCATCTTCCTTTGGCAGTGTAACTTCATCCGGGTCTGTGATTTCTTCCAGCTTAAGCGTCTTAAGGTATACGGGTTCTTGCAACAGATTGTACAGCGACTCGTATTTCATATCTGTCGCCACAACGAGTATAAAGCCCGATTTCCTTATTACCTCAACATACTCCTCGTCAAGAACGTCCTCGGGGATATATTTGATGATTTCGACTTTGTTCTCAAGGCTGTGAATCATATTGTAGGCGCGGACGTTCTCCATTTCGCTGCCTTCCTCAAAAGTCACGTGTGCCTTGTAGGTCTTTTTAACGCCGTCTTCCTGTACTTCCGCTCCGCCCTCTATTTTGAGCTCCATTGACTTTAAGTATATCGTCGAGGTTATCGCCTTGCACAGGTCCTCATACGGCAATTTGCTTGTGAATTTGAACTTGAAGCCGTTTTTCTTGATGACTTCGGACGCTGTTTCGTCGATAACGTTTTCGGGGTCGTGCCATATGTCTGTTACTTTGTCTTCAAGGTTGTGTATAAAGGTGTACGAACGGACGTTCTCCATTTCGCAGCCTTCGCTGAACCAGATTTTGCCCTCGTATCTCACGCCGTTGTCAGCGGGCGGCGGGGGCGGAGCTTGTTTTTTCTTTGCGGCTTTGGCGGGCTTAGCGGGGGCGGGTGCCGCCGCAGGGGCTGGGGCAGGCGCGGGAGCTTTGCCTCCCCCTTTGAGTTCAGCCAAAAACCCTTTCATGGTGTTGATAATTTCCGTACCGTCGCCGTCGGCGGGTACGCCGCTTTCGATTTTACCAAGTTCAACTTTGACAAAGTCCATACCCTCAAGCACGAAATCGGTAAGGCGTCCGTAATCGACCCCCGTCGGGTTTTGTTCCCGCAGATAGTAAAACAAATCCTCCATCGAGTGTGAAACAGTTGAAATATTCGTGAACATCATCATAGCGGCAGAGCCTTTTATGGTGTGCATAATGCGGAATATCTCGTTTATTGCCTCCATGGAAAATCCCGATTCGCCCTGAATAACGTTCTGCTCCAATTGTTCGAGCAACTGAGACATTTCGTAGATAAACATGTCAAGCATTGACTCTCTGTCAAAATCAGCCAAAAGTATCATCACCTTTTCTTAAAAAACAATTATCATATGATTATTTATAGTCTAATTCCCTATACAAAGTAATAATACTACATTCCGACCCGCGTGTCAATCTCAAAAAGGGATTAAGTCAAGGATTTTTTTGACAGAATCTTTATTTACGGCAAAATACTTGCCCTGCGTCCCGTCAAGTTCCACGGCGAAAAAATTTTCGTCATAGTCATAGTAGTCCGAAGAAACGACAGTGCCGTCCGTTTTTGTGAAGACGACCGAAAACGCGGGCTTAGAATCCGCCGTGTCAAAATCGACGACAGCGTCCGCCGAAAGGGCGATAATAGCCTGATAGCAGTCCCGCGCCGCCGTCTCCTCGACGGGTTCGCCGTTAATCGTAGGAGCGATAGTTCCGTCCGCGCCGTGGTTAATCAAAATTTCATACTTGAAAAACTGACTGATTGTAACGTTTATCTTGTCCACATCATCTATGTTCAGAAGATTCACGAACCTTGAGATAAGTTTAAGCGGCACAATCTCGTCAAACCCCGCAAACATAGAGTTTTCCACCAAAAACACGTTTCCCTCAAAAAGCGCGTAAGAAAAATCGGGGTTTTCCCCGTTGCCTACACTTATATCGAACGTTCCGCCGCCGTCCTTTAGCGAAATTTTAATTTTCGGCGCGTCAAGCCCGTATTTCGCCAAATCCTCCGCCCCGATTTCGACTAAATCCCCGAGTTCATAGCCGTCAAAATTCGCCGTCTGCGCCAAAAGCGCGGGGTAAAATTCCCGCCCCTGATAGGGTTTTGTCATAACGTAATATTTATCCTTTTGCTCCGCCTCGATTTCCGTCCCAAAGGCGTTAATGTCTATATATGTGAGGGTCGCCCAGTCGACCGCGGGCATCGTCTTGTCGATAATCTCATTATACCCGTAAAAAAACTTCTCCGCGTCCGAGTCGGGGATAGTGTACAACGCCGCGTCCCCGTCCGCCGCCGCGTATCTCAAAGTCCCGTCGGGGCTTTTGTTCCCGATTTTTATAACCTTGTCCGTGCCGTCCTTGTACCGCGCCAGAACGACCGCCGCCCCGCCCTCCGAAAAGCCGTAATCCTCGAGGGGATTCGGCGCGTCAAGGATTTTTGTGAGAGGAAGAGATACTATCGGGCGTATTATAGAGTCGATTGCGTAACTATTAATTTTATACTCTTTGTCGTCTTTCGTTTTCCATAATATCCCGTCATTTTCGCCCTCTGTCGGCACAAAATCAAGCGTGCCTTTGTCGTTGGTAAGCGTCACCGATTGTATGTCTTTCTCCGTTTTCGGGATAGTTTCTTCCGCGGCGGGAGCTTGCGGTAATTGCACATCAGGAACGGTTTGCGCTATGCTCCCCAGACTGTCCGCCGTTTCCTCCTGTTTTTCGCTTAAAGTGAAATAGGTAATCAAAAGCCCCGTAAGCAGGACAAAGGCGCAAATCATAATTATAATCTGTTTTTTCATCTCGACCTTCTTCCCAGCGAAACGACTATTCCGCACACCAGAATTATCGCGGGAAGTCCGAGCACGGACGCGCCCGCGACGACATACCCGTATAAATCGTTAAACACAAGCGGCTGGTCTGTTTCCGCCGTTTTCGGAGGTATATACACATTGTCCGCTTTTCCCACAAGCCAGTTAATCGCGTTCACGTCAAAATCGGCGTTCCCCCCGACAACAAACTGATTCAGCGAATCCTCGATAATCGACGTGCCGCCGACAGCGACAATTCGCGTCTGCGCGTCCGTCACCGCCGCCGCCAGAATAAAAGGGCCGTCCGTGTCGCCCGCCTCGCGGTTTGGGGATATGCTCTCGCCTTGCGTGGCGTGTTTCGCGTAGGACTGCTTGCTCGTGGTGAGTATCGGCTCGATTTTTGTCGAATTTTTCGCAAGCCCCGTTTTCGTTATGCTGTTAGCATAGGCGAGCGCGACGTAAATGTTTTTTTCGGCGAATCCGTCCGTAATCTCCGTGTTCTCATAGTTAGGAAGCAGGATAAACGGATTGTCCGCGTCCGCCTTGTTTGCGAGTCTTTCCTCCGCCACAAGGTCGTCCCCCGCCGTCAAACCATACGCGTGCAGAATAGAAATGAAATTCGGACGTCCCGAAAGGCTGTAATCCACAAGGATAAACGCCTTGCCGCCGCCGCTTAGGTAATCCTTGACTTTCGCCGCCTCCTCCGCGCTGTAATCCCGCTCGGGTGCGCTAAGCACAAGCGCCGCCGCGTCGGCGGGAATAGAATCCTCAAACAAATTCAGCGTCCTCAGCTCGTAATTCGCCAAAGACAACTGTTTTTTCATGGTTTCCGAAAAGGTAAGCTCGTTGTGGTTCGCGACCTCGTATATTATCGGCGTGTTGTCGTCCGACACGTATTTAACGGCGTTTGTGACCTGCGGCTCGATGTCCACGCTCTTTATATACTGCGAATACGTGTTGTAATCTATCCCGAGAGTATATAAATCCTCCGCCTTGATTACCTTAAACCGCGTCCCTTTCTCGACGATAACGCTGTCATTCGGGATATTCTCCCCGTTTTTCTTATACTTCTCGACAAAAGTCGGGTAAATCACGGGGTCTTTGTAGACGACGCTCAAATGTTTTGAAACGCCCTTGTATTCGTCGAAAAGTTCCCGAAACTGGATATCCTGCCCGCCCTCACGCGAAAGCACGTAAATGGTAACGTCCCCGTCAAGTTTCGACAAAATATCCTTGCTTTCCTTAGACAAAGTGAACTTCTGGTCGGGCGACAAGTCGTGCTTTATATCAAGTTTCGAAAAAACGAGATTCACGCTGGCAAGCACCGCGACAATCAAAATCGCCGTGAGAGTCGAGAACGCGCCGTATCTCACGCGCTTGTCCGCAAATGATTTTATAATTTTCTTCACACTCTCACCTCCAGCGTCTTTTTTCAATGACGTTTATCGTAAAGTAGATGAACGCCAGCGTGAACGTAATATAATATACAATGTCCGATAAATTAAGTATACCGTTTGTAAAGTTGCCGAATCTTGTCGTAAGAGAAAACCAGTTAAGGAATTTCACGATTACGCCGTCATAGAGGAGCGGATTTTTGAGCGCAATGCCTATGATTACCGCAAGCCCGACTATGCAAGTCCCGAGACCCGCGAAAATATTGCGCGTCGCGTCAAAGAGTATATAGCAAAACACCGCCAGCAGCAGGCACACGAACACAACGGAAGTCGTCGTGTCGGTCGGCACGGCTTGCACCACCGCCCCCAGAATATAAAACACGAACAACCCCCCGAAAGTCCCGAACGCCGCCGTAATCTGGCTTGACGTAAGCACGGAAACGAACATACCGACTGATATAAACGCCCCGCCAAGCAGCGCGTAGCCCAAAAAACTGCCCGCGATTTTCGCGGCCGGCAAAGCTCCGAACGCCGACACCGACAGCGGGAACAGCATAGTAATCGCCATTGCGAACAGCAAAAACAAAAACGCCGAAAGAAACTTCCCGGCAACGATTGAACTAATCCTAACAGGCGCGGTGTACAATAGCTGGTCGGTTTTCTTCCCGCTCTCCTCCGCGAAAAGCCTCATAGTAAGAAGAGGTATCATCACAAGGAAAATCACCGCCGACGCGCTCATAACAAAACTGTAATCGGGAGCTTTGTACTGTATGCACACAAGCGTAAACATAAGCGCGTTAAAAAAAACGAATCCAGCCAAAAGCACATATCCAATCATCGACGTAAAGTACGAACGCATCTCTTTTTTAATTATCGCCGTCATTTGCGCTTTCCTCCTCTGTTTCCGCGTCTAGCTCCCCCGCCGTCACGCGTATAAAAATATCCTCAAGCGACGCGCCGAGGGGTTTGAACATAAGCATAGGCAAGCTTTTTTCGGCAAGCGCGTTAAAAATCCCCTCGCGTATGTCGTCGCCGCCTGTCGCCGTCAGGACGAACTCGGACGTACCCGCCTCCTGCGTCGGCTCGGATTTTTTCACGGCGGGGATTTTGGCAAGCGCCGCCAGAACGTCGGCGGGTTCGCCCTTGACGCGTATCTGAAACTTGCGCGACCCGTCAATTTCCGATATACGCTCCGTCGTTTCGCTCGCCACGACACGCCCGCGGTTTATAATCAGCACTCTCGAACACATCGCCGAAACCTCTGGCAAAATATGGGAGCTAAGAATCACCGTGTGCCGCTCCCGCAGCCCGCGAATCACCCCGCGCATATTGCTTATCTGGTTTGGGTCAAGCCCGATAGTCGGCTCGTCAAGCACAAGCACCTCGGGACCTCCAATCATCGCCCCCGCAAGCCCCGCCCGCTGTCTGTACCCCTTTGACAGGTTTTTCGTCAGTCTGTTCCGCATATTCGTTATCTTCAAAATATCTATAATGTCGTCAATCTCCTGTTTCCGCGAATTTTTAGGGACGCGTTTCAAATCCGATACAAAAGAAAGATACTCGTACACCGTCATATCGTCATAAAGCGGCGGATTCTCGGGAAGATAGCCGATATGTTCCTTCGCCTTCTCTGGTTCTTCCGTGACATTATACCCGTTTATCGTACATTCCCCGTCAGTCGCCGCGATATATCCCGTGAGAATGTTCATCGTCGTGGTTTTTCCCGCTCCGTTAGGCCCCAGAAACCCCAAAATCTCCCCTTTGCCGACCGAAAAAGATATATTGTTCACCGCGATATTGCTTCCGTATCTTTTTGTAAGGTTTTTTACCTGTATCATATGACCTTATCATCTCCAAACTATACATTATAGTTTTCCATTATACGTTTAACTTAATCGTAATTTGTGAATAATTTGTAAATTATGATTAGCCTATGGAGAATAGATATAGGTATACCCGATATCGAGGTGATTTTATTAAAATTTATTCTGATAACTATCCGAATTTGCCAAAAAATGTAAACAAAAGCGAACTTTGCGAAATCTGCGAACGCGTTCTCATAGAATACAACACCGCGATTCTGGGAAACGCGGTGCTGTGCGAATTTATCACGCAAAAAATGCGTCCGTACAGGCATTTAATAGAAGAAAGTGTGCAAAATTTCCGCGAAAACGGCGAACCGCTTAACCTAGACGGGTTTATACGATTTCGGCTCTGGGAATACGAACACATAGTGCATTTATTTTTATACAAAATGGCAAAGCGCGAATTGTCGGTTATTCTACAATTCTGAGCGCGTTTTTGTAAAGAATCAAATCGTTGTCAGAGGACGAAAGCCCAAGCGACAAAAACCGTTCAAGTTCCGAATCGGGCGACCACATAGGGTAGTCCGAGCCGAAAAGCATACGCTGGGCCCCGTAAATCCCGATAAGTTCCTTTGCGCGTTTGTTCCCCAAAAACGGAATCGAACTCGACACGTCAAGGAAACAGTTCTCTTCTAAAAGATTCTCGAGCGCAATGTCAAACTGTGACCACCCGCCGTAATGCGCCCCGATTACAACGAGTTTCGGGAACTTCTTAATCACATTTTTTACGCGTCTGGGGTGCGAACGTTCGAACCGATAATCCCCGCAATGAATCAAAACAGGCAGTCTCCCCGACAATATATCATATATTTTGTCGGCTTTTTTATCGTCCGCGTTAAAATTTTGAAAATCAGGGTGAAGTTTCACGCCCTTTAACCCCAGCGAAATCAGGCGTTCCGCCTCCTCCTCGGGGTTTTCCATATCGGGGTGCAAGCTCCCGAACCCGATAAATTTCGGGTTTTCTTTGACCGCGCCCGATATGAAATCGTTCACCGCCGCAACTTGCGGGGGAGTCTGCGCCACCGAATGTACCACAAACCTGTCGGTTTTTTCGTTCGCCAAAAGTTCCCGCGCCGTACCCTCCCCGCGTACCTTTAGATTGTAAAAATCGCCTATACTTTCTGTAACTTTTTGTGCTATCTTTTCAGGATATATATGCGCGTGAAAATCTATCACCATACTATTACCGCCTTTCCGCCTTATATTATACTTTTATTTTCCAAGTGTATCAATATAAACTTGAGGAATATACTGTTACAAGGAAATATTTTGAGGTGAATTATGGCATATTCAAGGAGTTTTATCATATTAGACGACAATGACGGCAACAAGGAACGGCTGGGGAAATGCGTTGAGGAACGGCGCGAAAACGTGAAAATCAGCGTTTTCGCCCAAGGACTTCCGCCCTCCTCTTCGTTCGCCGTATATATTTTTACAAAAAACGGCGAAAATGTCAAGTTGGGGAAATTTTTCGCGGACGAAAAAGGCAGGGGCGAACTCAAAAACACCTTTGACACCCTCGCTCCAATCGAAAAAATAAGCATAATGGCGGAAAAAAACGGCATCCTTACGCCCGTCCTAAGCAGCGCAAAAACCGCCCCGATACCGATTATAAAGGAGAGTGTAAAAGAAAAACCCCCTGAACCGCCGAAAAAAGAAGAACCTAAAAAGGAAGAAGAACCCGATATATACTCTGTTTTCAAAGAAATGTCCGCCCAAGTCAAGGAAAAATTGCGCGAAATCAAAGAACCCGCCGAAATCCCGCGCCTGACCCCCTTTACAGACGACGAGGAGATAAAGTTAAAACCACAGAAGACGGAAGAAATCGACTATGTTTACGAAAACAACCCGAAAATAACGCCCTTTCCGGACGAAACCGCGAACTGGGCAAAAATCGGTTTGCGCGAACTCGTATATCTTCCCGTGAGTTACTTTGATATAGTAAACAACGGTATAGTTTTGGTGCTTAACAGACGCTACAAACATATGATTCTCGGACGCGAGAACAAAAAATACTCCTTGGGCGTCCCCTGCTCCCACAAAGACGAACGCGAACTCCTTCAAAAATCGGGCTTTGCGAAATTTTGCCCGACAGCTCCCGCCGACTCCTCCGACCTTGCGAAATATGAAAATACAGGTTATTGCGTCCGCTCCATTTAAGTGGTATAATAATGTAAAAACCAGCGGAAAGACTGATAAATATGAGAGCGCGGAAAAAACCGTGGGCGCAGCGCGAACTTGGCTTAAACGAGGTGCTTATAGAAAACGCCGAAACCCTTCGCGGGAACTGGCATAGCTACTTTAATAACGACAACGGGATACATCTGGAAATCGGCTGCGGAAAAGGGCGGTTTATCGTGTCCTCCGCCGCCGAAAACCCTGACGTGAACTATGTCGCAATCGAGCGGGAAAAAATGGTAATCGTGTCGGGGCTTCGCACAGCAAGAACTCTCGAGCTTAAGAATATCGGGTTTGTTTTGGGCGACGCAAAAACTCTGCCCTCGCTTTTTGATAAAAACGAAATTTCGCGGATATATATAAATTTTTGCGACCCGTGGACGCGTAAAAAAAAGTGGGCAAAACGCCGCCTCACTCACCCCGATTTCCTTGATATTTACAAAAACCTACTGCCCGCGGGCGGTTCTGTTTTTATGAAAACGGACAACGCGGAACTTTTTAATTATTCCGTCCTCCGATTCGCCGAAAACGGCTTCCGCCTTGAGAACGTGACCCGCAATCTCCACGAAAACGGCGTTTTCGGGCTTATGACGGAGTATGAGGAGAAGTTTCACGCGGGCGGTACGCCTATATGCAGATTAGAAGCGTATATATGAGGATTTTATATGTTATCTGAACAAATAAAGCTAAGCGACAGGGAACTTCTTATGTCGTATATAAAAAAATCGGAGTTTCTTAATTCGGAGTACAATTTTACCGTTATGTTCGCGTCCGCGTTCGTGTACGGGATAACCTACTCCGTCGTCGAGAACTGCCTTTGCGCCAGAGGAGTGGACGGGAACGGGCAGGAATGTATCTACTTTCCTCAGGGCGGGAGCGCTGACTGCGTTCGCGCCTTGCCCGTTCTGATTGAACATATGAGGAGCTTGCCGAATTGCAAACTCTCTCTTTTGTCGGACAAAATGCTCGGCATACTTAAATCTTGCGGATTGTATGACGAATTTTCCTACGCCCCCCGCCGCGACTCCTACGACTATGTGTATACCCGCGAAAGCCTTGTGAATTTGTCGGGGAAAAAATTGCACGGCAAAAGAAACCATTTCAACTATTTTGTGAATAACTATTCGTATGAACTTCGGGATATCACGGACGCGGACGCCGATTCCTGCCGCGCCTTCCTAAAGGCGGTGATAACCGACCGAAGCCGTGACGGAGTGACCGAACTTAACTACACCCTTATGATGTTCGACAACTACAAGGAACTCGGGCTTTGCGGCAAACTCCTTTTCGCGAACGGGACGCTTTGCGGGCTTGTTTTGGCGGAAAACCACGTCGGCTACGCCCTCCTCCACATTGCGCGATGCGACACGGCTTTTCGCGGAGCGTCCGTCGCCCTCTTCAAACTGTTCCTGACCGAAAACCTAACCGACTGCGAATACGTCAACTTTATGGAAGATATCGGGCTTGAAGGACTTCGCAAAGCCAAACTCTCCTACGCCCCCGAATTTTTTATCGAAAAAAGCGACGCGTTTCTTAAAGCTTGACAGCATATACGATTTGTTATATTATAGATAGAATATACTGTTTTCTAGTAGTAGGAGGAAGATTATGGCTAAATATGTTTGTTCGGTTTGCGGATATGTACACGAAGGCGACGCGGCTCCCGAGGCTTGCCCGCAGTGTAAAGCTCCGGCGGCTAAATTCAAACTTCAGGGCGGCGGGCTCTCGTGGGCGGCGGAACACGTTGTCGGTGTCGCAAAAGGCGCGTCTGAAGACATTATGAGCGACTTGCGCGCGAATTTCAACGGCGAGTGCACAGAGGTCGGTATGTACCTTGCAATGGCGCGTGTCGCTTACCGCGAGGGGTATCCCGAAGTCGGCTCGTATTACGAGAAAGCGGCATGGGAAGAGGCGGAACACGCCGCGAAATTCGCTGAACTTTTGGGCGAAGTCGTGACAGACAGCACGAAAAAGAACCTTACGCTCCGCGTGGACGCTGAAAACGGCGCGACCGCAGGGAAAGTCGATTTGGCGAAACGCGCTAAGGAGGCGAACTTAGACGCAATCCACGACACGGTACACGAAATGGCGCGTGACGAAGCTCGCCACGGCAAAGGGTTCAAGGGATTGTTAGACAGATATTTCGCGTAGTATTTTTAAGAAGGCTTCCCTACATAAAGCAGGGAGTCTTTTTTCTGAATATGGAAAAAACAGGGGTATCTATTATGGGCTTACTAACCGAAAAGCAAGAATACATAGAGAAGATTGACAAACAAATTATCTGTATAAACGGTATCCTGAAACAAGGCAGGACGCTTTTGTCCGCCGAACAAAGGGACAAGCTTAATTCCGCGCGAAAACAAGCTGAGCTTCTTAGCGGGAAACTAAAAAACGACGAGTTCGAGATAGCGGTAGTAGGGCTTGAAAAAGCGGGCAAAAG
>BNUF01000009.1 GCA_025997155.1 Clostridia bacterium | reverse complement strand
ACGTCGAATATGCCCGCTGCGGCGCGTCCGTCGGAATCCAACCCGCTCTCAAGCGTTCGCGCCGCCGTCGTTCCGACCGCGACGACGCGTCCGCCCCGCTCCTTCGCGCTATTAACTTGTTTCGCCGCGTATTCAGAGACGTTGTAACTCTCCTCGTGCATAATATGTTCCGCGATTTCGCCCGCCTTGACGGGGCGAAACGTCCCAAGCCCCACGTGGAGGGTAATGTACGCTATGTCAACGCCCTTGTTTTCTATCGTCTCAAGCAGTTCCCGCGTGAAATGAAGCCCTGCCGTGGGGGCGGCGGCGGACCCGTCATTTTGCGCGTACACCGTCTGGTATCTGGACTTATCCTTTAATTTCTCCGTTATATAAGGCGGGAGCGGCATTTCCCCGAGTTTATCCAAAATTTCCTCAAAAATGCCGTCATAGGAAAATTTTACAAGGCGTTTGCCGTCCTCCAGTATGTCAAGCACCTCCGCGTCAAGAATCCCGCCGACGTTTACGACCGTGTGAGGCGGCAGTCTCTTTGACGGTTTTACCAGCGTCTCCCATATATCCCCCCGAACCCTTTTAAGCAGCAGAATTTCAGCTTTTGCCCCGGTAGGCGTTTTTTGCCCAAGAAGCCTTGCGGGTATAACCTTTGTGTCGTTTAACACCAAACAGTCGCCCTTTTGCAAAAACCCCGCGATATCGTTAAAACGCCCGTGCGAAATCTCCCCGCTGTCCTTACTCAAAGAGAGCAGACGCGACGCGTTCCTCTGCGCAAGCGGTACCTGCGCAATCAATTCCTTCGGCAAATCGAAATAAAAATCCGACGTATTCAATTTAACCAGTCCCTTTTCTACATTATATCTCAATTCGCCTTTCAAAACAAATTTGAGTAAAAAAATCTCTCGTGAGTATTTTCTTCACAAGAGATTTTTACTAGTATCTATATGTTCTTTTCATACAATCCCTGATAGAATTCGTCAATTTCCTTGATATAAATGTCAAATTCAGACAAATCGTCATTTCCGATATTATACTTCATCGAGATAACCCTGTCATAAATCCCCTCCGCCAACCCGACAAACACAAGGGTTTTGCCGAAAATCGCCTCGTTTTCGGAGATTGCCCCGATAGCGGCGGCGGCGGCTTGCCCCACGCCGATACCCGTACCGATACAGCCAAGCCCCGTCGAGAGGGCGGCGGCAAGGAACTTAAGCCCCTCCCCCGAGCTCACGGCGGCAACCTCCTCGGCGGCAAAAACACGCCCGCTGAACATAAAAAACGCGGAAAAAAACAGCACGCCGAAAAACGTCGCGACATTAACCGCAAGAGCCTTGTTAAACCGTTTGCGCGTTTGTTGTCCCCTAAAAAAATATCCTATCGGAAGAAGTACGCAAAGCAAAAGTACAGGTACAGCCAACTTCAAAATCATTACATTTCCTCCTGTTTGCCGAAAGTAAATAAGGTACACTAAATATTATCACACATATTCCTGATTTTCAATCCTTTTTCGAGAGTTCAGAAAGAAACAAAAGAAATTGTGTCCTGTCCCGCTCCGTCAATTTCCCTATCGGTTTTTTGAGCAGAGAAACAGGAACTTCATTGGGGGATTTAGCGTCAATATACGACTGTTTGCTAAGTCCCGCTTGCGCCCAATCAACTATTTTGAAAAAATTCGCCTGTATCTTATCACTTTTGGTTTCATATTTAGTGGTAATCGTAAAAATAGAAACGTTTTGCCCCGTTTGCGAAAAAAACAGTACAGGGCGTAATTTTCCGTCCGTTCCCCACGAGACATAATAGAGATATATCTCAAAGGCGCTCATTAACCGTTCACCGCCCAGTCGTAGAGGTCGGGGTCTTTGTCTTTGTCGACGATGATATGTCCGTTTTCGTCCACGTCAAGTTTTCTTACGGGGAGTTTCAGCCACTTTATTTGGCGTATGATTTTCTCGTCAAGCGTCAATTCGTCATAAGGAGTATCGGGGCGTTCCTCAACGATTGATTCGGTTGTTTTGTTGTATTCTGCGGTAAGCGTTTCAGTCGGCATATAAATTACTTCCTTTCGTGAACAGCGAAAGCGGGGAAAAACCCCCATTCGGTTTTTTACTAATTCGGGTTTTCAGCAAGGAACGAAATAAACCGTGTCGCGTCTCTTTCCGTCAATTTCTCTATCGGATTTTGAAGGAGACTAACGGGAATCTTACGAAGGGACTTAGCGTCAATATATGATTGCCTACTAAGTCCCGCCTGAATCCAATCAATTATCTTGAAAAAATTCGCCTTTATCTTATCACTTTTAGTTTCATATTTGGTGGTAATCGTAAAAACAGAAACTTTTTGCCCTTTTTGTGAAAAGAACAATACGGGGCGGAATTTTCCGTCAGTTCCCCAAGAAACATAGTAGATGTATATCTCAAAGGCACTCATCAACCGTTTACCGCCCAGTCATAGAGGTCGGGGTCTTTGTCTTTGTCCACAAAGATATTTCCGTTCTCGTCCAAATCAACCTCTATCACAGGGATATTCCTCAATTTTATTAGGCGTATGAGTTTCTCGTCAAGCGTCAATTCGTTATAAGGAGTATCGGGGCGTTCCTCGATAATTGACGCGGTTGTTTCGGCGTATTCTGCGGTAAGCGTTTCAGTCGGCATATAAATTACTTCCTTTCGTGAACAGCGAAAGCGGGGAAAAATCCCCGCCCGATTTCTATGCTACTTCGAGTGTTTAGCAAGAAACAAGAAAAACTGTGTCCTATCTCGTTCCGTCAATTTCCCTATGGGGTTTTTGAGTAAATCAACCGACACCTCATTAATCGAAAGAGTATCAATATAGGATTGTTTGCTAAGTCCCGCTTCCGCCCAATCAACTATTTTGAAAAAATACGCTCGTATCTTATCGCTTTTAGTCTCATATTTAGTAGTAATCGTAAAAATAGAAACTTTTTCGTCTTCTTGCGAAAAGAACAACACAGGGCGGGATTTTCCGTTAATTCCCCACGAAACATAGTATACGTATATCTCAAAGGCACTCATCAACCGTTTACCGCCCAGTCATAGAGGTCGGGGTCTTTGTCTTTGTCGACGATGATATGTCCGTTTTCGTCCACGTCAAGTTCTCTTACGGGGATATTGCAAAGAGCTATAGCGCGTATGATTTTTTCGTCAAGCGTCAAGCCTTCTTCGGGTCTTTCTGTGAGTTTCGAGGTAAAAGTTCTGACTGTTTTGGGGCGTTCTGCGGTAAGCGTTTCAGTTGGCATATAAATTACTTCCTTTCGTGAACAGCGAAAGCGGGGGAAAATCCCCGCTCGGTTTCTATTTTGATTCCGCGGCGATTCTCGCTTTTGAGTCCGCTATTTTCTTTTCGACGGCGGCGATATCTTCCTCCATACACATTGCTTCAACAGCGTCCAAAACAGAGTCTAACGTTTTCCCTGTTTTGAGTTGGTACAAAATGGAGCGTAAAATTACGCTTGTTTCCGTTAAAATATAAATCACTTCCCCGCTTTGTTCGCCATTGCTTCAGCGACTTCTTGAGCAACAGCAGCTATATCTTCTTTTGAACACATAACTCGGACTGCGCGAGCGGCTTCTTCAACGGTCTTTGACATTTGAATCTGATACAAAAGAGTGCGTAAAAGAGCGGTAGTTTCCATTGATGTAAATCGCTTCCTTTCGTGAATAGCGGGAAAAATCCCCGCCCGATTTTTATTTTGCTTCTTCGGCGGCTTTCTTTTGGATACTCGCGACCATATCTTCGGGGCAGATTGCGCGGATTCCTTTTCTAAGTTCTTCGAGAGTTTTCGCGGTTTCTATCTGGTACAGGATAGAGCGTAAAATCACATCGGTTTCCATTGACATATAAATCACTTCCTTTTTTGTTTTTCGGGGTTTTCGGCGTGGGTTTTTGAGTTTCTTCCATTATAGCATACCCCGAAAAAAAGCGCAAGGGAGAAAAGATTAAGGAGAAATGTTACAAAACGGTTACAAATAAGAAAATGTATTGACGGCGTATTTAGGGTGAGTTATACTATCTTTGAAAGGCGGATAAAACGGAGCGGAGCAAGACGAACGCGCCAATTATTATCAAAAATGCGAAAACACACCTATCCCAAGGAAGAAGCCTTTGGCTTCTGAAAAGTTTTCAGCATCGCCGCCTATGTAACGGGAGTATTAGACCCAAAGGTCTACAAAAAACCCCCAAAGGGACGCAGACCAAAAAGGTTTACGAGGCCCGAAACGGGAGTACGAATCGCAGAGATTCGCGCGAACCGTCAAACATAGTCCTAATAAGGAGGAAATTAACACAATGAAAAAGAAAATCGCGATATTACTTGCGGCAACAATGACTGTTTCGTTGCTCCCTGTAAACGTTTTCGCTTACACGACACAAGCGGTTGACCAAGCGGCGGCTACAATGCCCGGCAAGACGGTATACATCGAAAAAGGTAACACCACCGCCTACAACGCCGAGACAGACGCTGGTTTCAACGCTACAAAAATTGACAAAAAACAAACCTCAGGCGGCGAGAACGACGCTGAATACTACAGCTACGGTTCAAACCTTATCCTTGACCTTAAATCGAATATCCTTGCGGGCGAATCTTTCGACCTCACGCTCAACAACGCCGAATGGCTTGTTCCGAAATTGTGGGCAAAAGGCACATGGGCTAGCCAAGACCACAGCTACGTTGTATCAGACACAACTGGCGTTGGCTACAGCGTAAACTTCTACAACACAAAAACAGCTAACCCTCCTTCTCTTGAGAACGGCAACTTCAACGGTCTTCTTTTGACAGCGGACACTTCAAGACCAAATGCGTATTACAGAGCGGGTACCTACGCGACGAACTTCAACGCGACGAACGACCTTCAGACTGTTCTGGCAAGAGGCTGGGCGGCTAGTCCGTACATCGGCTCAAACGGCGGTTTGACGACACTCGCTTCGGGTACTACAACAAGCGCAAACTTCTCAACGACTGATAAAACAAACTTGGCGAGCACAGGCGGTTATATAGACGTTGCGGCGGTTAACGCCGACCACATTACCGCACCGACCTCTTCGGGTTTCGGTTTCGCTAACGCTATTAAAGAAGCTTTCATCAACACCTACTACCCCGCTCATTCGGCTTTATATGACTCTTCCGATAGTACTGCGGCAGCTTCTGGTTTCCAGACTAGCCTTGCACAAATCGGCGTACTTGCCATAGGTGCTGGCGCGACTACTCCGCAAGTGCAAGCTGTATCTAATGCCGCTGCTGAACTTGCTGTTGAGCAGAACAAGATTGATGGCTCCAAAACGGCGGATGCTGCGGCATACGAGGCGGCTCTTAAAAGCTTAGTAGCCGTAAATAACACTATCACATCGACCGTTACAAAAGCGGGTACAGCATCCGCAGACTACTCCTTGATTACCGACAATCAGGTTAAACAAGCGGAAGCCGCAATTGCCGCGCTTGACGTACAAGTTGAGAAACAACGCGCTACTACCGAATTGCTTAAGGGTCTTTACAACAACCTCTATGCCGCAGTTGATGCGTTGCCTACAGCCGCTAAAACGGCAGCAGCGACAGAGATAGCAGACCTTACCACTTTTAACACCGCACTTGCTGGGCAATACACGAATATAATTAACGCCGCAAGTTTTGTTGGCGGAGCTCTCACGTCTGTTAACAATTTCACACAAACTGGCGGCACATACGGAACGGGCGGCAACTACACCGGGACAATCGCTAACGGAACGCTCCTTAACAACCAAGGCGCGGCAGCCGGTCAGGGTAACCTCTTCTCCAGCCGTATCGAAGTTCCTTATATCCTCACATTCGACCCCGCTCGTAACGACCGCGCGACAGTAACGGTTCTCGCGGGTACGGACGAAATCCGCACGACAAACGCTCTTCCGAACGAGCCGGGCGGCAACAGCGGCGCGGCGACTGTTCAATACGCAATCGTTGTTCCTATCGTTGCTTATGTTGACACAGACAAAGTTGCGTCTATCACAACCGCTACTTCCGGTTCTTCTGTAATAACGGCGGCTACAACAGTATTCGCTCAGGCGGCAAACGCAGCTACAAAATTCACAATCCGCGACCCGCAAACCTCCCACGAGACTTTTCCGATTAAATCGTTTTCTATCGAAGAAACTCGTCCGGGCAGCCTCAAATCACACGGAACATTCTCTCTTGAGTTACCTGCTGGCTTTAACTTTATAGCTGACGCTAACTACGGCGGGACAACCGCAAGAACAAACAGCAACCCGTATTCGGCAAGCCTTACGACAAACGTTCGCCCGTCAGCTGGCAACCTGACGAAAGACCCCAACTATACGACAGGTACATGGTCACAAGACGCTCTTCTGTATGACCTCTACCAAAGCGGCGTTGTTGCGGGCAACAAATCAACAGTTCAGCTCGCAAACAACAGAACGGTTGCCGTTTATGACGTAAACCCCGCTCTCATCTCCGCGGGCGGTTACATCTCGGCTTACGGTTTCTCAGAAAACAGAGTCAAAATCGACCGCGCATACTTCCTTGCGTCAGGCACGGGATATGACACCTCGAGACTTTATATTCAATACGCCGACCTCACGCCGACAAACACGGCGACAGGTACACGCGGAGCTCTCACCTTTATCGGCGGAACTCTCGCTAACGGAACTACCGACTTCTCTAAAAACATCGGTCTTGCGATTCGCGCTGACGAAGGCGCGGCGGCAGGCGACTTCAATATCCACATTGTAGACGGCGACCCGACAGGTTCGGAAGACTACAACGCGGGCGTTACAGACGAGTATACAAAAGCTGGAACAAAAGCGAACTGGGATATCAAACTCACAGCGACCTCCGCTCCGACTCTCTACAACGGTCTCTACGAAGTATCTGGTCAATCGACCTCTTACCACAAAGCGGCTGAAGTATCCTTCGAAGAACTTCTTCCGAACGCGTGGTTGTCAAACCGCAAAACACAGTTCACCCTTCCTGAAGGCGTGAAAATCGCTAAAGCCGAAATCTCCGACGTTGACGGCGTTGCTGAAGACGAACACCTTAAAGGCTCGTACTCTCTCGCTGTAAACGACAAAGAATCGGTAGTAAGGTCTTCAAACGGTTTCGTTACTCTGACAGAAGACGAACTCTCTATCAGCGGTATCGACCAAATGAAAACGATAACCGACACAAAGGCTAAATTCAAACTCAAACTCTGGCTGACAATCGCTCCAGACGTTGAGGGCGACATCAACCTTACACTCAAAGGCACAGGCGTTACGGAAGAGCAAAAAGTCCTCATCGCTAAAGCCGCTAACCCGATTACCGTTACTCCGTCTGAAGTTTCCGATATCAAGATTGGTTACCAAAACCAAGTTGTATCCGACTTCACAATCACCGAGGCTAAAGCTGGCACGTTCAGAAAGAACGACCTCATCAAAGTTTCGATTACAGACGGCGTACAAAGCGACATCAGCTTTACAGGGTTCAACGCTTCCGTTACAGACGGCGACCTCAAAATCAAGAATCAACGTGTTGCTTCCTACGGTTCAACATGGGCACAATCCCCGACTCTTGGTTCGAACGGCGAAAGCGGCACTATCTCCTTCGAGATTGACTCCGCGTCAAGCAAACCTTCGACTGTTAAGTTTACAAACGTTCAAATCAAAATTGACCGTACAATACCTGAAACAAACAAAACTCCTTACAAACTCGTTGTTTGGGGCGATATCGCAAGAGACTACGACTCGACGAGCAACCCAGCTCCCGCGACTCACCGTGTCCCTGGCTACCAAGTTGATTATCTCCGCGTAGCAACAAGCGCAGAGTCTATCGACAACCTCAACGCTGAAGTTCGCGTGTCTATCGGTTCTGAAAGCATCTCTATCAACGGTAAAGAAACATCTATCGATACAGCCGCTTTCATCGACCCGGACAGCAACTCCACACTCGTACCTGTACGTTTCGTATCCACCGCTCTTCTCAGCGCGGAAACAACAGATAAAGCAAACGCTGTTCAATGGGATAACGAAGCTCGCACAGTTACAATCTACAACGGTTCACGTATTATCCAATTCGCTATCGGCAGCGACCAAATCATCGTAAACGGTGTTGGTTCAACCATGTACAGCCCAGACGGTCTCCCCGTTAAAGCCGTAATCCGCGACGAAAGAGCTTTCATTCCTTTCCGCGCGCTTGGTACCGCTCTTGGCGTAACGGTTGCTTGGGACGCTGATACACAAACAGCTATCTACAACCCGAAAGCAACAGACGATTCAGTAGCTGAATAATAAACAAAAAAAGACGCCCCCGAGTTTCGGGGGTTTCTTTTTTTAGTTTTTCCATTCGTCCATTTCTTTGCGGATTTTCTCCATTGCCTTTTTCTCAATCCGCGAGACGTAGCTCCGCGAAATCCCCATACGCTCCCCGATTTCCCGCTGTGTCCGCTCTTCGCCCGTTTTTTCGATGCCGTACCTAAGAGCGATAACGGTCATCTCCGCCCCGTGCAAGACTTTTTTCAGCTTTTCGTACAAAATGTTCTTCTGCTCCCGCGTCTCTATCTGCAAGTCGACGGGACAGCCGCAATCCGAGAGTTTATCCTCGACACGCACCTCGTTGCCCTCTTTGTCCACTCCGATTATGTCCTGAAGATAGGAGTCGTCTTTGTGCTTTTTGTTTGCGCGGATACTCATCAGTATTTCGTTTTCAATGCACCGCGCCGCGTATGTCGCGAGTTTCGTACCCTTGTCGGGTTTGTAGGTGTTCACCGCCTTGACAAGCCCTATCGTGCCGATGGAGATAAGGTCGTCGCCGTCGACGCTGCCGCCGCCGTAATTGTTGTATTTCTTGGAAATATGCGCCACAAGCCGCAGATTATGCTCAATCAGTTTGTTCCGCGCAAAAACGTCTTGATTGGTGAGATAATCGTTCACATACTTTTCTTCATCTTGAGTGTTCAACGGCATCGGAAAGGTATTCCGAATATCCATACTAACACCTCCGCCTATAAGACGCGGCAACCACCGCACTGATAGTATATGAAAAGGGACCGGGAGGCGTACATTGTCCGTTTTATTAAAAAATGCGGTATCTTGAAAAAGTTCGGCTAAAGGTGTATACTATTGTCGTAAAGTATAATCCTTTGGAGGAGTACATAATGGCTGATAAAAAACCGTTCGTCACTCTTGAAACAATACAAAAAATACCCCACAAAACGCCGTATCATATATATGACGAACGCGGGATACGCCTTTGCGCGCGGGACGTGAACAGGGCGTTTTCGTGGAACGCGGGGTTTAAGGAGTATTTTGCGGTGAAGGCGACGCCCAACCCCAGAATACTGCAAATACTCAAGGAGGAGGGCTGCGGCGCGGACTGCTCGTCGCTGACGGAACTTATGCTTGCGCGGGCGGCGGGGTTTTACGGTCACGAAATAATGTTCTCGTCAAACGCCACCCCCGCCGAAGAGTTCGTCTACGCGAACAAAATCGGGGCGCTTATCAATTTTGACGACTATTCGCATATAGAGTTTTTTAAAAAACACGTCGGGCAATTCCCCGACACAATCTCCGTGAGGTACAACCCGGGCGGCGCGTTCTCTGTCCATTCCCAAATAATGGACACCCCCGCCGACGCGAAATTCGGCTTGACAAAAGAACAGGTGATATCCGCCTTTGCGGAACTTAGGGCGGAGGGCGTTAAAAATTTTGGGCTTCACTCGTTTTTGGCAAGCAATACCCTGACGAACGACTACTACCCGCGAATCGCCGAAATCCTTTTTGAGCTGGCGGTCGAACTGCGCGAAAAAACAGGCGCGGAAGTCGGGTTTATCAACCTAAGCGGCGGCGTCGGGATACCCTACAAACCCGAGGACACCCCGAACGATATACTGAAAATCGGCGAGGGCGTGCGAAAAGCATACGAAAAAATACTGCTCCCCGCGAATATGGGCGGCATAGCAATCTTCACCGAAATGGGGCGGTTTATGCTGGGCCCTTACGGACACCTCATCTCCACCGTTCTTCACAAGAAAAATATATACAAAACATATGTAGGGCTTGACGCGAGCGCGGTGAACCTTATGCGTCCCGCTATCTACGGCGCGTATCACCACATTTCCGTGCTTGGCAAAGAAAACGAACCCGCCACAGAAACTTACGACGTGACAGGCGCGTTATGCGAAAATAACGACAAATTCGCGAAATCGAGGCAGCTCCCGCCGATTGAGGCGGGCGATATCGTCGCAATCCACGACACGGGGGCGCACGGGCACGCAATGGGCTATAACTACAACGGCAAACTCCGCTCCGCCGAAATACTTCTCAAGGAAAACGGGGAGACGGAGGTAATCCGCCGCGCCGAAACGGCGGAGGACTACTTCGCGACTCTCGACTTCAAGATAGACACTAGTCTCTGAAAACGACTATTTTGTCGGTAACTTTCCAAAAATCCAGTTTCGGCGCGAAAGAGGACGGAAGTGTGATTGTGTGCGGGTCGCCGTCGGAAATGAACCCGCCGCCCTCCTTGAAATGTTTGACGCAGTAGTAGAGGTCGCCGAAGGCGTTGTTTGAGGCGCGAACGCGGGGGACGTTGTACTTGTCGAAATCGACGCTGTATGTCACGGACGTTTTCCCGTGTTTGGCGGCGCGGATTGCCGCGTCATAGTCGTACTTAACGCCCTTGTATTCGCCCGACAGCACCGCGTCTTTGTGCGCCTCGTTCGGGATATGCCCGTAGGGGTACGCCATTGTACGCATTTTGTAACCGGGGAGCGCGTCCTGAACAAGCGTTTCGACTTCCGACATATCTTTCGCCACCATTTCGTCGCTATGAACCTTGCCGAGTCCCTCGTGCGACCCCGTGTGATTCCCCAGCTCAAACCCGAGACCCGTAAGATACTCAAACCGCTCTTTGATTGTTCCCGCGCCCTTGAACGGCTCGTTTCCGCTCGTACATACATAGAATACCCCCGCCCGCCCAAAATCAGGGTGCTTTTCATAAAATTCGTTCATTATCGCGACGCAGGTGTTTGGACGCACGCTTAGTTTTCCGTCTTTCGAAACGAGGGAGAACGCCGTTTCATAGCCGTCGTCAAAGGTAAATACAACGGGCGACTTGCCCTCAGGTACGTTTATGTTGTTGTCTAAGTAGTCCGCCATTGTGATAAGGCGGTAGCCGCTCTCGTACAATAACTCAAGGTCGCGCCTGAAATCGGAGACACTTCGCATATAGGGTTCGGCGGGCGGCCCCGGGGTAAGCCCGTGATACATTACGAGCATTATCTCTCCGCTCTCGTCTGGGGGGAGAGCAAATACATTTGTCGTCATGCACATTACCAATAATACATATAGTAACTTTTTCATATCTATCCACTTCCTTGAATCTAGTTTGCCAGCAATTCTTAGAAATATGTTTGCCAATTATTACATATGATATAAAAAAAGGAGTGGCGGCGGTGTTCTATCTAAAACGCGTTATTTTGGGACTGGTTATAGCGTTGGTTATTTTGGCTCTTTCGGGCGTTTTTAATAGACGGGATAAGAGCCAGCCCGCCCCGCCGCCTGACAACGCCCAAAAGATAGAAGCCGAAAACGTACCCATGACAATCAAGGATTTAATACAGCTAGCTTATGACATATTCCAGCCCGAAACGAACTATGAGGAAACGCCCGTGACGGACAGTTACGCAAAAAAATTTACCGTTGACAGGGAAAAGTTGTCGAACATAGACTATCTGCGAGACAATTTTTATATAGTCGACCCGCACACGGGTATGTCGCCCGACGTTTTCAACGTGAACGAGTTTATGTCCGTGAATCTCGGCGTGCCGAAAAGTAAAAACGGCGAGCCGAAAATTCTGATTTTTCACACGCACTCAAATGAAATGTTTATCGACAGCAACGACTCGTCCGAGGGGGTTTTGGCAGTCGGCGACAAATTATCCCAAATTTTGACCCGCGACGGGTACGCCGCCCTCCACAACACCGAATCCTTCGATATGATAAACGGAGAATCCCATATACAGGGGGCGTATGAGCGAATGGAACCCGTCATAATGAAAATACTTTCGGATAACCCGTCAATCGAAATGGCGATTGATATCCACCGCGACGGCTTGCCTGTCGGGGCGGTCCGCCAGTACACTATCCTAAACGGACAGCCCACCGCCAAAATTATGTTTTTCAACGGCACTACAATGATTCTGGAAAACGGCGAACTCCATTATATGGAAAATCTGCCGAATCCGTATCTGAAAACAAACCTTGCGCTTAGTTTCAACGCGCAGCTTGCCGCAATCAATATGTACCCCGATTTCACAAAAAAAATCTATCTGAAAGAATACAGATATAGTTTGAATATGCTTCCGAAAACACTGTTTGTCGAGGTCGGTTCGCAGATGAACACGAAGTCGGAGGCGGTCGCCGCCGCCGCGCCGCTTGCAAAAATCATCGAAAACGTTATAGGCGGTGAATAGAGGGAGAAAATGCAGAGAATTTATGATATGCGCGACAAGGAAGTTATAAATATCCGCGACGGATGCCGTATGGGTTTCATTTGCGACATTGAAATCGACATAGACTGCGGGAAAATCGAAAGCTTGATAATACCGGGCCCCGCGAAAATACTGGGTTTGTTCTGCCGCGAAAACGAATATATCGTGCCGTACAAGTGTATCAAGCAAATCGGCGACGACCTCATTTTGGTCGACGTCGAAATCGACAAAATTTTATTCCCGTGCTGATAAAAAACACTTGACAGAATATATATGAGAGCCAAGCCGCCGCCATTTCGAACGCGACTGCCGATCTTTTGGCGCGATACGTGCCGCAAGAAAATACCCGCTGTCACTCTCCGCGCAACAGTCGGCGGACAAACTAAGCGACCTGGGAAATGCCGTTTCCGCCAGTTTAACAGATATAACCAATGCCCGCGATACAATAGTAGTTGCGCAAACAGCAATAGGTGCGTATCAGATGTAAGCGTCAAATAGCTATAGCTATGGACTCATTGGTTAAGAGCTGCTTGAACCGAGCGAATTAGGAATACGACAAAACTCTTGCGCTTCTTGGGCGCCACGGTAAAAAATCAGCCCATTGCTCCTTGGGAGAGTTTGGGAGGCTTGAAGCAGATAATTTATATACAGAAACGGCACAAGTCCGTTTAGCATCGCGGTTTCGACTATCGAATACGCACCAAAAAAACCAAACCTCGCCATTTCGGGATTTCGCGGTTTTTCTTGTTCTTGTTGCGGTATTACACCTGTAATAAAAAACGCCGTCAACCCCAATCGGGTGCGGCGTTTTTTATTATACCTCTTTCGAAACCTAAGCCAACTCAAAGTTGCATAAACCGGCAATCAAATTAAAACGCAAACCAAAGCGTCTTCGCTTGTTTCGATGACGGTCAGCCACGATATGAAACCGCTTGATTTTTCTTTTTCCCAGAATACCATTTTTTCCGCCCCTTTTTAGACGATCTACGGAGCTTTCTTTAGCTTCTACCAACACAACCTCATACTCGGAGTCACTTTTGAGCAATGCCTTTTTTCCGGGCAAAGAAAGTGTTGCATCTTTAATCAGAGTCCCCTCAACCCATTTGCCGGTCTGATAGGCGTTAGACTCCGATAATCCATAGCTCAGCCGATATGGAAATATGTTCGGTATTCCCGTAGACACTCTAATCTCATAAGCAGCATATCCTCAATCCCCAATTTATTTGGTCTGCCGCCCACACGTTTCTTTTTCTCGCGGTCAGTACGCAAAATTTCAAACATCACGGCAAATGTTGTCACTTTTACCCCAGTTAACCGCCTGCTAAATCTTACCACATATTGGACGGTTTCGAAAGAGGTATATTACAGGATAATGCAGATTAAGCCGCTGCTTCCTTCGTTGATTACGCGCTGGAGCGTTTCCTGGAGTTTCATTTGCGCATCCTCGGGCATACGGTAGAGTTTGCTCATAAGCCCTTCCTGAACAAGGTCGTGCATAGATTTGCCGAACATATTAAGTTCCCAGATTTTCGACGCGTCTTCCGCCATTTCGGCGTTCAGGTACTCGATAAGTTCCTCGGATTGTTTCTCTGTGCCGACTATCGGTGATATATCCGTTTCGATATCGGCTTTGATTAGGTGTATACTTGGCGCGCTTGCTTTTATGCGAACGCCGTAGCGCGAGCCGTGTTTTACGATTACGGGAGCTTCGAGTTTCATCTCGTCAAGGGACGGGGTGACGACGCCGTAGCCTTTGCGGCGGACTTCCTCCAGAGCGTATTTTATCTTGTCGTATTCTTTTTTTGCCTCGGCGAGGATTTTTATTGTCGAGATTAGCTGATACTCGCCTTCAATCTTCATACCTGTCGTTTCGCTTAAGATATTGTAAAAAAGGTCGTCGTTCAGGTTGACTTCGATATTTGCCGCGCCGTCGCCCAAACGGATTTGTTCGACATAGGCTTTTTTGACGTACTCGTTTTCAGTGAGGGCGGCGGCGGACTGTTTGATTTCGCAGAGTTTGTCTATATCCGTAAGCGGCTTGACGGAGGATATCACGCTTTGTTTTAACCAGTGGGTATTCGGAAGCGTCTCAATCCATTTCGGAAAATTCACGCGGATTTCCTTCACGGGAAATTCGTACAGGATTTTTTCGAGAATAGACGTAATGTCATCGGGCTTGAGCTGGGCGCAGTTCACGGGGAGGACGGAAATTTTATGTTTTTCCGACAGCGCGGCGCGCAGAGTTTCTGTTTCGGGGGTATACGGGCGGGTTGTGTTAAGTAGCATAATAAAAGGTTTGCCAAGAGCTTTCAGCTCGGCGATTACGCGTTCCTCCGCCGACACATACGCCGCCCGCTCGATTTCGGTGATACTTCCGTCACAGGTGACGACGATTCCGATTGTTGAATGTTCGGTGATTACTTTTTGTGTGCCGATTTCCGCCGCCTCCGAAAAGGCGATTTTCTCGTCAAGCCACGGAGTCGACACCATTCGCGGGTGGTCGTCCTCCATATGCCCGCTCGCCCCTTCGACAAGGTATCCCACGCAGTCAATCAGGCGCATTTTGAATTTTATGTCGTCCGCAATCGTGATTTCGACCGCCTCGCTCGGGATAAATTTCGGCTCGGTCGTCATAATCGTGCGTCCGTCGGCGCTTTGCGGCAACTCGTCTTTTGCGCGTTCCCTCGTGTGCGGGTTCTCGACATTCGGCAAAATGAGAGTGTCCATAAACCTTTTGATAAACGTGGATTTCCCTGTTCTGACAGGTCCCACAATCCCTATGTAGATATCGCCGTCGGTGCGTTCCGCTATGTCCTTGTAAATGTTGAAACCGTTGCTTTCGTCATTCATAACATCACTCCTGAGATAATTGTATCGGTACGCTTTAATATATGCGAATTACAAAAAAAAAATAACCTCTAAGAGCCTGTTCAGCATCTCGCTTTTGGAGGATTTTCGAGCAGGTTTTTCGCCTTACAAGGAAGCGGCGACGACGCACACTCCTAAGCAGTTTGCTAGGAGCCGCTGACGCAGTACGGCGGAAAAGATGCCGAAAAGACCCAAAATGGAGATGCTGAACAGGCTCTAAAGGAGGTTATTGGTATTTTTTAATAACGTCTTTAAGAATCAATTTCTTCTCGAACAACGCCTTGCCGATTATCACGCCGTGAACGCCCGTGAGCGCGTCCAAGTCGGCGTATCCGCTCACCCCGCCCGACGCGATTATGTCAAGCGGGAACGCGTCCGCCAACCTCACGGTTTCCGACACGTTAGCCCCCTGCAACATTCCGTCCTTTGAAATGTCCGTGTATATAATTGTAGAAACTCCCAATCCGTGCAGTTCTTTTACGAAATCAAAGGCTTTTACGGAAACTTCCTCCTGCCACGCGGAAACGGCGACATTGCCGTTTTTCGCGTCAACCCCGACGGCGATTTTTTCGCCGTATTTGGCAAGAGCTCTTTTCAGGAAATCCTTGTCGCGAAACGCCGCCGTGCCGATAATCACACGCGACACCCCCGCCGCGACAAGCGCGTCCACACTCTCAAGAGTGCGGATACCGCCGCCCGCCTCGATAAACAGCCCCTGCTCCGCGATTTTTCCTATAATATGATGGTTGACGGGTTTGCCCGCCTTCGCGCCGTCAAGGTCGACGACGTGGATACGCGTCGCCCCGTCCTCCCTGTAACTCCGCGCCACCTCGAGCGGGTCGCCGTAAACCGTCTTTTGCGCGTAGTCGCCCTTGATTAGGCGGACGCAATTCCCCTCGATTATGTCTATTGCCGGATAAATAATCATATTAACGCTCCTATAACGATACAAAATTTGACAAAATCTTAAGCCCCACTTCTCCGCTTTTTTCAGGGTGAAACTGCACGGCGTACAGATTGTCTTTTTGGGCGGAGACTTGGATTTCGCCGCCGTATTCCGTGGTTGACGATACAATATCTTCCTTTGTGACTAAATGATACGAATGAACGAAATACACGGCGGGGTCGCCCGCGCAGGGCAAATTCTCGAACAGCGGGGATTTTTTCTTTATGTTAAGGGTATTCCAGCCCATATGCGGGATTTTTCGCGCGTTCGTAAATTTCACTATTTCCCCGCGAAGGAGCGAAAGCCCGTCAAATTCGCCGTTTTCGTAACTTTTATCAAAAAGTATCTGAAGCCCCAGACATATCCCCAAAAGATTACGCCCTTCTCTTACGGCTTTTTCGATTTCACAGTCGAACTCTTTTTCGCGCAGAAACGAGAGCGCGTCCGAAAACGCGCCGACCCCTGGCAAAATCAGATTTCCGCAGTCCGCGAAATGTTCGCGAGATGTTATCAGTCTTGCCTCTTTGCCTATAAAATTAAGGGCGTTGCACACGCTTTTGAGGTTGCCCATTCCGTAATCAATCACGCCGACTTTCATCACAACGCCCCCTTTGTGGAGAGAACGCCCGAAACACGCGGGTCAAGGGCGACCGCCGCCGACAACGCCCGCGCAACCGCCTTAAAAATCCCCTCGGCGATATGGTGGTTGTTTTTGCCGCAAAGTAGTTTGATATGAAGGTTCGCCCCCAAATTGTCCGAAAAGGCGCGAAAAAACTCCTCTGTAAGTTCCGTGTCAAAATCCCCCAGTTTAGGGGAGGTAAACGCCGCGTCAAACCCAAGGTAGGCGCGTCCCGAAATGTCGATTGCGGCAAGCACAAGCGTTTCGTCCATCGGCAGAATAGCACTTCCGTAGCGCGTAATCCCCTCTTTGTTGCCGAGCGCTTGTTTAACCGCTTTGCCCAGCGCAATCCCGATATCCTCGACGGTGTGGTGCGCGTCGACGCGCAAATCCCCTTTTGCCGTCACTTCCAAATCAATAAAAGAGTGCTTGGCGATATGCGTGAGCATATGGTCGAAAAAACCTATGCCCGTGTCGATTTCGCCGCTCCCTTTTCCGTCCAGATTAAGACTCACATATATATCCGTTTCTTTGGTCTGTCTGTGTATAGCCGCTTTGCGTTCCATATACCGCCCTCCCGTTATAATTTATTATATCATAAACCGCCGCAATGTGGTATAATTATTCTTATACACATTTAGGTGATTGAAAAGAGGGGTTTTTGATGGATTTTATATTGCAAAACATTGTCCCCGAGTTTGCGTTTTCGGGCGGCTTTGTGAATTGCGAGAAAATCGAGAACGGACACATAAACGATACCTACGCCGTGACCACGTCGGCTAAAAGGTATGTTCTTCAAAAACTCAACAACGCGGTATTCCCCGATATTCCCGCTGTTTTGAAAAACACCGAGGAAGTCATAGCGCATATAAGCTGGAAAATCGTCGCGTCGGGGGGGAATCTTAAACGAGAGTGTCTGACGCTGATAAAGACGCGGGACGGCGGGTATTCCTTTACGGACGAAAACGGCGGCGTTTGGCGGGCGACGCTTTTTATCGACAACGCGCTGTCGTATGCTCGTATTCCAAACAGCGAAACCGCCGAGCAGGCGGGAAAAGCGGTCGGGCGTTTCCTGACCCTCACAAGCGACCTTCCCGCGTCAAAGATTACAAACAGTATCCCCGATTTTCATAACACCGAGAAACGATTCGCGGATTTTGAGCAAGCTCTCCGCGAAAACCCGAAAGACCGCGCAAAAGAATCCGACCGCGAGATAAATCTCATATACCAGCACAAAGGAATACTGGACGATTTCAAAGAATACAAAAAAGATATGCCCATGCGCGTCACCCACAACGACACTCGGCTGGCGAATATGCTTTTTGACGCGACCAGCGGCGACGCGCTGATGCTGATTGACCTTGACACGGTTATGAACGGCTATTCCTCCTACGATTACGGCGACGCGCTGCGAAGCGTCGCGGGTACGCCCGACGCCGCGCAGGTAGTTATGGACGAGAAGGCGTTCGACCTTTTCACCCGCGCCTACCTCAACGAAACAAAAGGGTTGCTCACCGCCGCCGAAATAGACGCTCTACCGACGGCGATACTTATTGCCGCCTACGAATTGGCGCTTAGATACCTCACGGACTTCTTGACGGGCGACGCCTATTTTCCCGCCGCCTACCCCAGCCAAAATCTGGACAAAGCTCGCGTGCAGCTCAAACTTTTATCGGACATAGAGTACAAAACCATCTGGATTGGCGCGGCTATAAAACGCATACTGAAACGTTTGTAAATTCCCTATTGAGTAAGGCGGGATTTTTTGTTATACTGTAAATAAAGACTATATTGGAGGTTGGTTTATGGACGTTACGAGTTTTGGGATAGACCACGACGTACTTCTGCGCGGGGTATACGTTTCGCGTGTTGACGAAGTCGGCGGGGATTTTGTGACGACGTTCGACGTGCGTATGAAAGAACCGAATCGCGAGCCTGTGATTGACACCGCGATTATGCACACGCTTGAGCATTTGATAGCGATTTATTACCGAGGAAACAAAGAATGGGCGGACAAGACGATTTATGTCGGGCCTATGGGTTGCCGCACGGGCATGTACTTTGTCTTCAAAGGCAAACTCACGCCGAGTGACGTTTTGAGCAGTATTACGAGTTCGTATGAGTACGTACTTAACTTTTCGGGCGAAATCCCCGCCGCGAAGGCGAATATGTGCGGGAACTACCTTGACCACAATTTGCCGATGTCGCAGTACGAGTCCAAGAAATTCCTCAACGAGGTCTTGTACGGCATACAGCCCGAGAATCTGGAATACCCCAAAATCAACTACAGCTGAGTATTAATATCCGAAAATCTGTATAGACGCCGCGTCTTCGTCGACAAAAACCGCCTGTATATTTACGCTGTCGTTAGGCATAGAAAACGTCAGGGATTCGCCGCCTGAAAAACGCCCGTCGGAGAGCACCCAGTACTGGAATTTTTTGCCATAATCAGGAATCGGGTACAGGGTTATCTCGTTTCCCTCGTCAAACCTGCCTTCCGTTATGTTCGTCCCGCCTCCGCCCCTTGAGGTTACCCTAAGTTCACGCGTCACCGAATACTTTGAGATAAAATACGGCGTAACGTTCACGTCATAAGCGGGCATTGTGAACCGCAGCTCGTTTTCCGACGCGTTGCCGATTGCTATATCCCGCGTCATCCACCCCGCGAACTTGAAATTTTCGTCGGGGATTGGCTTTATACGAACCGTTTCGCCCTCGCCGTACCGCCCCTCGCTGAATTTCGTTTCGGTGATAGTCGTTGTGCCGCCTTGGGTTTTCGCCACTTTGACCCTGTTCACGGAGCTGAACCGACCTGTAAAATTAAGCCGCAGGGTCACGCTGTGCGCGGGCATTTTGAAGGAGATTGTGCGGTTTTTAAGTTCCTTGTTCTCAAATTCCGCGCTGAGGTCGTCGCTCTCATACCCCGTAAACTTTGAAATCTCGTCGGGAAACGCGGTGACGGTGATTTCCTCCCCCGCCTTGTGCCTTCCCGTCTGAATGTCCGCCGTTCCGCCGTCAGTCGGGATTACTTTGAGTTCATACATAAGCGCGGGCGGGTTTTTCGCGGGGATTGTCGCCGCGTAAACGTTCGCGGAGCTTGCGAATAACGATAATACTATGCAAAATAACTTTATCTTCATCATCTCACCTCTATACTAATTATATATTAAAATTAACTATTGTCAAACCCGAAGATTGGTGATATAATGGTAAAGATATTAAGAGCCGTGAAATTTACGGCTCTTATCTTTTGTAAAAGGAGTGACTGTATTGACGCGAATAATCCGCAAAACAGAGGAACTTTTGTCGCCGTTACTTTCCGAAATCACCATACACGATATAGAATTTGTCAAAGAGGGCAATGAGTACTTTTTGCGGATATACATTGACAAAGAAAAAGGCGTTCGGATTGAGGATTGCGAGTTTGTCAGCAAACTGCTCGAGCCTCTCCTTGACGAACACGATTTTATTGAGCAATCGTACATTTTGGAGGTTTCGTCTCCCGGGATTGACCGCAAACCGAAACGCCAAAATTTGGATAAATTAGGAGGTATATAGATGCCTGTTAAGAAAAAAGAAAAAATCGAGCCGGACGACGGCAAAGACTTTATCGACGCGCTGAATCAGATTTCGCGGGAAAAGGGAATCGACAAGGAGCTCATCTACGAAACCATCGAGTTGTCGCTCCTCTCCGCCTGTAAAAAGAATTACGGCGCGTCACAAAACATCAGGGTGACTATCGACAGGATTACGGGAAAAGTCGGAGTTTTCGCGCAAAAACAGGTTGTGCTTAAAAAAGAGGGGTCGGAGGAAATCGCGCTCCCCGAAGAGATTCCGCCGACGCCCGAAGTACCTTACGAACCCGAGGAGGTTTTCGAGGAGGGGGAAGAAGCCGCGGAATACGTCAAGAAACCCCGCGTATTCAACCACATGACGGATATAACCCTTGACGCGGCGCGTGAACTCGACCCGAAGTATGAAATCGGCGACATTGTTGAATTTGTCGTAACGCCGAAGAATTTCGGACGCGTGGCGATGAGCGCGGCTAAGCAAGTCGTTTCGCAGAAATTCCGCGACGTTGAACGGGCGCTTTTGTACGAGGAGTATATCGCCAAGGAACACAAGGTCATTACGGGAATCGTTTCACGCAAGGAACAGCGCAAGGGAAAAGTCTACACGATAAATATCGGGCGAATGGACGCGGTACTCCTGCCGTCCGAGCAGACACGCGGCGAGGAGCTAGCTATCGGGGCGAGGGTCAAGATTTATGTGACGGAAGTCAAGCAAACCCCAAAGGGCCCTCAAGTCAGCATTTCACGCGCCTTGCCGCAGCTGGTGTCGGGGTTGTTAGAACAGGAAGTGCCCGAAGTCGCCGACAAAACCATCGTGATTAAGTCAATCGCTAGGGAGGCGGGAAGCCGCACTAAAATTTCGGTCGCCTCAAACCGCGACGGTGTTGACCCGATAGGCTCGTGCGTCGGGCCAAACGGACAGCGCATAAACATAGTCGTATCCGAACTCAAGGGGGAGAAAATCGACATAATCCAGTACAGCGACGACCCGAAGGCGCATATTTCGGCGGCGTTAGCCCCCAGCAAGCCCGTTTCCGTCGTCGTGAACGAAAAAGACGGAAGCGCAAAGGTAGTCGTCCCCGACTCCCAGCTATCCCTTGCCATTGGCAAAGAGGGGCAAAACGCCCGCCTTGCCGCGAAACTCACGGGGTGGCGAATCGATATCAAAAGCGAGAGCCAGGCAAAACAGCTCGGATTCCTTGACGAGAAAAAAGACGGCGTTGATTTTATCGGCGGCGACGTTTTGGCGGAATAATGCATATCCCTTACCGTAAATGCACGGGTTGCGGGAAATCCGCCCCAAAAAATACGCTGCTGCGCGTTTGCCTGACCGAAAACGGGCGAGGCGCGTATGTCTGCCGTGACATATCCTGTATCCAAAAGTCACGTAAAAAAAACGGCTTGGAACGCTCGTTTCGCGAACGCGTCCCTTGTGAAATTTATGACAAATTGGAAGGGTTGCTATGGACATAAAAAAAAATAAAACCCCTAACTACCTCAAAAAATTGCTTTCGTTGCTTAGTATGTGTTCCCGCGCAGGCAAACTCACGTCGGGCGAGGCGCATACCCTCGCCGTAATCCGCGACCGCTCCGCAAAACTGCTTATCATAAGCGCGGACGCGTCGGCGAACACGGTAAAAAAATTCAGCGACAAGGCGACTTTCTATAAAATAGAGTTTCTAAAACTCAGGGCGGGACGCAAAAGGCAAATCGGCCCCGCTGTCGGTCCGACGCCGCGTTCCCTTGTGGCGATTATGGACGAAAATTTTGCGGAGATGATAAAAAAAGAGATTAAGAAGTCACAAAATATAGAAGTCCGCGACGTTGACGAGATGAAGGCGTTGCAAAACGCGAGTATAAGAGAAAACTATATGAAAAAGTACGGAACGGAATATCCGGAAGAATACCAATAGGAGGGCTATATATTGCCGAAAATCAGAATATACGAATTGTCGAAAGAAACGGGCGTTGGCGTAAAGGCGTTAATCGCGAAATTTAAAGAAATCGGGATAGAGGTAAAAAATAATCCGTCGGCGGGTATAGACGCGTCCGACGCGGAGAAATTAAAAGAGTACCTTAAAAAATCGGGCGAGACCGCGAAAGAAGTTCCTAAGGAAACCGCCGCGAAACCCGCCGAAAAAGCGCAGGTTAAGAAAAAGGAAGAGCCAAAAAAGGAAGAGCCGAAAAAAGCCGCTCCCGAACCCCCTAAAGCGGAAGTAACGCCCGTCCCGAAAGAAATCGTCAAGGAAGTCCCCGAAGAACCCGTCGTCAAACATTCCAAAAAGAACTGGCGGGGCGGCGGCGAAACGGAGGAGGAAATCAGGATTCTGGATATTCCGAAAAATATCCCGATAACCGAGCTCGCGGTAATGCTTGGGATTTCGGCGACGGAAATCGTTAAAGACCTTTTCCTCAAGAAAAATATGGCTGTCAATATGAATAATGATATTGAATACGCCGTTGCGGCGGAAGTCGCCGAAGAACGCGGCTTTATGACGCAGGAAGCTCCCGAAATCGACATACTGGAGCAGCTGGCGGAGGAAGAGTTTGAGGACGAGGAGGAGGACGAGGGCGACCGCGCCGAGCGTCCCCCCGTCGTGGTCGTTATGGGACACGTCGACCACGGCAAAACCTCCCTTCTCGACACCATACGCCGAAGCCACGTCACGGCGGGCGAGGCGGGCGGTATCACACAGCATATCGGCGCGTACACGGTGAACGTCGGCGAAAAACTTGTGACGTTCCTTGACACGCCGGGGCACGAGGCGTTTACGGCTATGCGTATGCGCGGGGCGCAGGTTACGGATATCGCGGTGCTTGTCGTCGCGGCGGACGACGGCGTTATGCCCCAGACGATTGAGGCTATCAACCACGCGAAGGCGGCGGGCGTTGAAATCATCGTGGCTATCAACAAAATCGACAAACCGAGCGCTAACATCGACCGCGTTAAACAGGAACTCACCGAATACGGGATACTCGTTGAGGATTGGGGCGGCGAGATAATTTCCGTGCCTGTTTCGGCGGTAAAAAAACAGGGCATAAAGGAATTGCTGGACACAATACTTTTGGTTGCCGAAATGAAGGAACTTCGGGCGAATCCCAACAAACGCGCAAAGGGTACGGTTATCGAGGCGCTTCTCGACAAGGGACGCGGCTCTGTCGCGACTGTTCTTATTCAGGACGGCACGGTGTCTGTGGGCGACCCTGTCGTCGTCGGCTCGACATACGGGCGAATCCGCGCTATGACAAACGACAAGGGCGAAAAAGTGCAAACCGCGGGGCCGTCTATGCCCGTTGAGGTATTGGGCTTGTCGGACGTGCCTCTTGCGGGCGACTTGTTCTATGTCACGAAAAACGAGCGTCAGGCGCGTCATCTGTCGGAATCCGTGGTGGCGAAAGAACGTCAGGATATGATAAAAGGCACTCTGCAAAAAATCTCTCTCGACGATTTGTTCAGCCAGATACAATTGGGTACAGTCAAGGATTTGAATATCGTTGTAAAAGCCGACGTTCAGGGTTCTGTCGAGGCGGTCAAGATGAGCCTCGAAAAGCTATCTAATGAAGAAGTGCGTATCCGCACGCTCCACGGCGGCGTCGGCGCAATCACCGAAAGCGACGTGATGCTTGCCTCCGCCTCAAACGCAATCATAATCGGCTTTAACGTTCGCCCCGAGCCTGTGGCGAAATCCATAGCCGAAACCGAACAAGTCGATATCCGCCTGTACCGCGTCATCTACAACACCATCGAGGGCATAACCGCCGCTATGAAAGGTATGCTCGACCCGATTTTTGAAGAAAAAGTTCTGGGGCAAGCCGAAATACGCAAACTTTTCAAAGCGTCGGGAATAGGCACAATCGGCGGAAGTTATGTCACGAGCGGCAAAATCACGAAAAACGCGAAAATCCGTATAATCCGCGACGGCAAGGTGATTTATGACGGGGAGCTCGACGGGCTAAGACGCGGGAAAGACGACGCGAAAGAGGTTCTTCAGGGGTTTGAGTGCGGTATCACCTTCAACAAATTTAACGACATTAAAGAAAAAGACATAGTAGAAGCGTATGTAATGGAGGAAATCCCGAGGTAGCTTATGAACAAAACAAGATTAACCCGCGTGAATGATGAGATTTTGCGCGAAACGGCAATAATACTGCGCGGCGAGGTGAAAGACCCTCGCCTGTCGGCGGCGAAAATGATTAGCGTGACGGAAGTCGACACGACGCAGGATTTGAAATTCTGCAAGATTTACGTGAGCATACTGGCGGACGACGAGAACGCAAGACAAGAAGCTCTCAAGGCTCTTAGCGGCTGTGTGCCTTTTGTGCGTAAACTTTTGGCGGAGAAAATCAACCTGCGAAACACGCCTGAAATATCGTTCCTGCTCGACACGTCGCTTGACAACAGCATACGGATTTCAAAACTGCTGAACGAAATCAAAGGGGGCGTGTGAGCATGGCTAACTTTGACACACATTTAATACACAAAGGGGACGGACAATTCGCGAAAGCTCTGAACAAAACCGCCTCGGTCGCGGAGACTCTGCCCATTTACCTTTCGTCGGCGTTCGCCTTTGACGACGTGCAATCCGTCGACGATATCTACGAAAACCGCGCAAACGGGTATATCTACTCACGCGCCGCGAACCCGAACATCGACGCGGTGTCGGAGATTCTGGCGGCAATCGAGAACGGCGCGGGCGCGTTGGTTTTCGGGTCGGGAATGGCGGCAATCACAACCACGATACTCTCACTCGTCAAGTCGGGGGACAATATCCTTGCGTCGCGCCTGCTTTACGGCGGCACATACGACTTTTTCGCCCACGAGCTGCCGAAATTCGGCGTGACGGTGACTTTCGCCGACATAGAAAACGGCGGAATCGACGAGTATATAAAAGAGAACACGAAACTTGTCTACACCGAAACAATCGCTAACCCGCTTATGAGCGTTCCGAATATCCGCAAAATCGCAGAGAATACCCATAAACACGGCTTGCTACTCCTGATTGACAACACTTTCGCAAGCCCCGTCATAGCGAAACCCCTTGACCTTGGCGCGGATATCGTTTTGCACAGCGCGACAAAATATCTGGGCGGACACAGCGATATCCTGCTCGGCGCGGCGGTTGCGAAAACCGGCGAACTCGCAAAGCAAATCCGCAGGACGGAAGGTATTTACGGCGGGGTCGCAAGCCCGCAAGACGCGTGGCTTTTGGCGCGGAGTTTGCGTACTCTGTCGCTGCGCGTGAAAAAGCACTCCCAAAACGCTCTCAAAGTGGCGGAGTTTTTGGAAGGTCACGGCAAAATAGAAAAAGTCTTCTACTCGGGGCTGTCGTCGTCGCCCTCCCACGAAAACGCGGTGTCCCAGTTTGAGCCGAATCTCTTCGGCGGTATGATTAGCGCGAATATCAAGGGCGGGGCGGCGGAGAAATTTATCGGCAAAGTAGAATTGTTTCCGTTTTTGCCCAGTCTGGCGGGAACGTCAACCACGCTTTCCTACTCCGTCAAGACTTCTCATAGATACTATGAAAAGGAAAAACGCGAGGAACTTGGAATCACCGACGAACAGGTGCGTTTCTCGATAGGTTTGGAGGACGCGGACGATATTATCGCCGAATTTGAATCAGCCTTGAAGGATTTATGAAATAAAAAAAAATTTAAAAAAATTTAAGAAATTTTTAAAAAAGGTATTGACAAAGGAAAATTAGTCTGATAATATATATGTAGATAGAACGTAAGAAAAATTTAAGAATTTAGAAACTGGTCCTATGGAGAAACACACATTTAATAAGGGGGAACTTCTATGAAAAAACTCAACAAAAAAGGTTTCACACTCATCGAGCTCGTGGTTGTTATCGTTATCCTCGGTATTCTCGCTTTGCTTGTAATCCCGAAAATCTCCGCTTACACCGACTCGGCTAAACTCAGCACCTGCGTAGCTAACATGCGTCCTCTCAAATCCGCTATCACAATTTGGCAGGTTGACCACATCAACGGCGACCCGACCGACGCGGCACAGCTGACTATCGGCGGCTTGGGACAATTCATCGAGGGCGGCGCGCAACAATGCCCGCTTAAAGGCACGTACAGCATCATTGCAAACACGTCTAGTGACCCATTGCTTGCGGGCGAGCCAGACATTCAATGCGACACTTCCTCACTCAGCAAACATCACAAAATCAACGGCAGCAACGTAAACACAATTTCGCTTTACGAGCGTGTTCACACATCAGATTGATTTTTCCATCAATATTGGGAAACGCTAGGAATAGGGGTCACTCTTCGGAGTGGCTTTTATTTTGCAACGCCGCCCCCTGAAACAAAAAATTTCCTCTTGCTTTTTTAGGATATTTGAGTTATAATATGTATGTGCGTTGGCACTGAAACTCTCGGCTCTTAAAGCTCCGCCATATTAAGTTTTTTGGTCATTAAATAACCGCCGACTTTGTCAGAGTTGGGGCGGTTGTTTTAGGTACGGCTGCCAACTCGGCAATGCCACACCCTAAAAAATTGCCTCTTGCTTTTTTATGATATTTGAGTTACAATATGTATGTGCGTAGGCACTGAAACTCTCGGCTCTTAAAGCCCCGCTAGATATTTAACGATAGTTAAAAATAACCGCCGTCTTCTCACAGTGGGGCGGTTATTTTATTAGAGAGGACGCAATCAAAACTATTTGATAGTAGTACATTTGTAAAAATATACCAATCTCAATAAGTTTATCATATCTCATAGGTTCACCCCCAATCAGGGGGCTTAAAAAACCGACCGCCATACGCACCCTTACATTATAATACAAAAACCCTAAATTGACAACAGAAAACGAGGTTAAAAAAAGGTGCGCCTGCCAATTCGGCAATGCCACACCCTAAAAAATTTCCTCTTGCTTTTTTATGATATTTGAGTTACAATATGTATGTGCGTAGGCACTGAAACTCTCGGCTCTTAAAACCCCACTATATTTAAGTACGTTAGTTAAAAATAACCGCCGACTTTGGAGAGTGGGGCGGTTATTTTATTAGAGAGGACGCAATCAAAACTATTTGATAGTAGTACATTTGTAAAAATATACCAATCTCAATAAGTTTATCATATCTCATAGGTTCACCCCCAATCAGGGGGCTTAAAAAACCGACCGCCATACGCACCCTTACACCGACAACATAAAAAATGCCTATTGACAGTATACCTAAAAAGGCTTATCATAAATTAGTGTAGTGTAGCGTTTTGGTTGTGTAAAGGACATTATGAAGATTGAACTTTAGGTAGGTATGTGATATATTTTGGAAGATAAAAAGAATACTTTTCGGCTAATCTCGCAAAATAAAAAGGCACAATTTGATTATTTTTTGCTGGAGACTTTTCAGGCGGGGATTGAACTTTGCGGCACGGAGGTAAAGTCTTTGCGGCAGGGCAAATGCAACCTGAAAGACAGTTATGTGAAATTTATCAAAGGAGAAGCGTTTATTTTTAATATGCACGTAAGCCCGTATGAGCAGGGGAATATTTTTAACAAAGACCCTTTGCGGAATCGGCGGTTGCTTTTGCACAAGTACGAGATAGGGAAACTGATTGGCGCAGTCACACGCGACGGAATGACGGTTGTACCCGTGAAGGTATATTTTTCGGGGAGCAAGGTAAAAATAGACGTGGCGATTGCGAAAGGCAAGAAACAGTATGACAAGCGCGACGCGATGGCAAAGAAGACGCAGCAAAGAGAAGCCGAAAGAGAGTTTCGGAGCGGAAGGTTTTAGGCATGGTCGCGAAAGTAGGCAGTAACGCGGTTTTGGGGATTTCGGGATATCCCGTCACGGTTGAGGTTTGTCTCTCCCCTGGCGTTCCGACTTTTGACATTGTGGGGTTGCCCGATTCGTCGGTGAAAGAGGCAAAAGAACGCGTTCGCGCCGCAATCAAAAATTCGGGGCTTGAGTTTCCTTTGCGCCGCATCACGATAAATCTAGCTCCCGCCGGGACGAAAAAGGAGGGTGCGTCTTTTGATTTGCCGATTGCGGTCGGGATACTCGTTAATATGGGGTTACTGCGTTTGGAGCATATCACGGACGCAATGTTCGTCGGGGAGTTGTCGCTTGACGGGGAGATAAAGCCTGTTCGCGGGGTTTTGCCTATGGCTCATTCGGCGGTTTCCTATGGGGTCAGAGCTTGTTTTGTGTCGTGCGAGAACGCCGAAGAGGCGGCTTTGGTTGACGGACTTGACGTATATGGCGTGAAGAATCTTAGCGATATGATAGACGCGTTGCTTAAGAAAAACCGCGAGCCTGTGCATATTGACAAGGAAACTTTTGGGAATGTTGCCGCATGTCCGCAGACTCTGGATTTTGCGGACGTGCGGGGGCAGGTTACCGCGAAACGCGCAATTGAGGTGTGTGCGGCGGGCGGGCATAACCTTATTATGGTGGGTCCTCCCGGCTCGGGGAAAACTATGCTTGCGAAGCGGATTCCGTCGGTGTTGCCGCCGCTTGATTTTGACGAAATTATGGAAGTCACGAAAATACATAGCATTGCGGGGATTTTGGGCGGGGATTCGCTTGTGCGGCGGCGGCCGTTTCGGAGTCCGCATCATTCCACCTCATCGTCGGCATTGACGGGCGGCGGGAGAAACGGGTCGCCCGGGGAAATCAGTTTCGCGCACAAGGGTGTGCTTTTTTTGGACGAGCTGCCCGAGTTTCGGCGTGACGCGCTTGAGGCGTTGCGGCAGCCTGTGGAAGAGGGGAAAGTCGTGATTTCGCGGGCGAAGGCGACTGTCACATATCCTTCCGATTTTATGCTTGTCGCCGCGATGAACCCCTGTCCTTGCGGGTACTATGGGTATTCTGACAAATGTGTCTGCTCGTCGGGGGTTGTGGCTAAGTATCAGCGGAAGGTTTCAGGCCCTTTGCTTGACAGGATAGACGTACAGATTGACATTGACGCGGTGAAGTATGAGGAAATCACGGGGGACGCGGACAAAGGGGCGGAGAGTTCCCCCGCGGTTAAGGAACGCGTGGTGAGGTGCAGGAGATTGCAGCTTGAGAGGTACGCGAACGAGGGGATTAAGTGTAACGCGGAGTTAGACGCAAGACAGGTCAATTTGTATTGCAAACTTGACGAGGCGGGCAAGACACTTCTCAAAAACGCGTTCGAGAGTTTGGGGCTGAGCGTGCGGGCGCACCATAAGGTGCTTAGGGTGGCGCGGACGATTGCCGACCTTGACGGGAGCGGCGGGGTGTTGTCACAGCACGTGGCGGAGGCGATTTCATATCGGGAGCTCGACAGAATGATTTGACAAATATTGCATAATTAAAAAGAACGGGATACCTCATAATATTACTATAAGGAGGTAATTTTATGAGGATTCGGTTTTTATGTGCTGTTGGTTTGGTTTTTTTGTTGACGGCGTGTGCGGAGAAACCGCCGATTGCTAACGACCTTAACAGGGCGACAAATTATAAATTGGCGGACGGGACGAGCAAGACGTATAAAGCTAAAATGTTTGACGCGAAAGAGTTTCACGAAAGGCACGGCGGGGAGTTTTCTCTGGATAACGAACAGAGCGGGCGGCGGGCGGAGAAGTTGTCGGAAGCCGTCACGGAGATTGACGGAATCGACAAGGCGAGCGTGATTATTTCGGGGACTACCGCAACGGTTAGTATCTCGACGACGGAAACGGAACTTGACGATGAAAAATTAAGATACTATAAGAATATGGTAAAACAGCGCGTACTAAAAACGGATAAAGACATACAAAATGTCGCGGTGACGGCGATTGGGGATTTGATGGAGCAAAAAGGGCTTGTTGATTCAGATTCGGGAAATAAACTTTTTCAGCTTGTTCCCGCTTTTTAGTATTGAAAATTGTTGGAAAATAATTTATAATGGTAAAAAGTCGGATAGAGGTTGATATGTTTAAAGATTATAGCTTGGAAAGATTGTCGCGTCATAAAAAAGTGGGTATCGTCGGCGGAACGTTCGACCCCGTGCATTACGGGCATTTGGCGGCGGCACAGTCGGCGTATGAGAGTCTGGGGTTGTGCCGCGTTTTGTTTATCCCGACGGGAACGCCGCCGCACAAGGGGCGGATTACGGCGAGCGCGGACGAGCGTTTTCATATGGTGTCGCTGGCGACAGAGGACGTTAAGTATTTCAAGGTGTCGCGGATAGAAATCGACAATCCGCGGGTTTCGTATACCGTCGACACCGTTTCCAAAATCAGGGAATATATGGCGAAGGACGCGGAACTTTTCTTTATAATCGGAGCGGACACGCTGCCGTTGGTTCAGACGTGGAAGGATTTCAAGAAGATTGGGCAAATGTGCGTCTTTGTGGTTGTGCCGCGTCCAAATAGCGCGAAAATATCTGTACCCAGAGATTTGGAAGGACGCGTAATTTTTGTCAAGACGCCTCCTTTTGACATTTCGTCAACGGATATTAAGAATAGAATAAAAGATAACAAGTTTGTGAAATATATGTTACCGCCCGAAGTTGAGGCGTATATGGGAAATATTTACAAACCCTGTCCGCGTACACTTGACGAACTTAAAAAATATGTACAGGGACGCCTTAGCGAACGCCGATTTATACACACGCTGGGAGTCTGTGACGAAGCCGAAAGTTTGGCGCGGCATTACGGCGCGGATATTCGCAAGGCGCGGATTGCCGCCGTTTTGCACGACTGCGCGAAGGATTTGCCGGCGGACGAGAAGATTGACGCTTGCGAAAAATACGGTATCAAACTGGACGAAATTTTACGCGAACAAATTGACCTTACACATTCTTTTATTGCGGAAAAAATCGCGGAAATTGAACTTAAGATAGACGACAGGGAAATTTTGGACGCTATCGCCTGCCACACGACAGGGCGGGCGGGTATGACACTTCTTGACAAGATTATTTATGTCGCGGATTGTATTGACAAATTCCGCGAGCCGTATGAGGGAATCGACGAAATCCGCAAGCTGGCGTATGTAAGTCTGGAAAAAGCGACCATTCGGGGGATAAAATCGACAATCACCATAAATAACGAAAAGAACAGAAAAATACTTCCTATCAGTCTTGAGGCTCTGGAAGATTTAGAAAAGCAGGTGTGATTTTGGAGGGTACAGACGCGGTTAGGGCGGTTTACAACGCGATTGACGAAAAGCACGGAAAAGATACTGCCGTTTTGGATATAAATAAAGTCTCGATTATCGCGGATTATTTTGTAATCACGAGTGCGGGCAGTCCTCCGCAGATGAGAGCTATCGCGGACGCTTGCGAGGACGCGCTCGTCGGTTTCGGGGTTGCGCTAAAACACCGCGAGGGTTTTGCGAACTCGGCTTGGTATTTGTTGGATTTCGGGTTCATTGTCGTACATATTTTCAACCACAATGACCGCGATTTCTATGATTTGCGGCGGATATGGGCGGACGCGCCGACTCTTGAATTTTAGGAGATGTTTGATGAAACGATATGTCTTGATTCTTATAATACCATTGTTCGCCCTTTATTTGTACGGGTGCAAAAATACGACGGAGGCAAAGCCGCCAAAGGAAGAAACGCCGAAAAGCGAGATATACTCCTACTTTCCGTTCAAAGAAAACGTTGAGTATGAGTATGAGGGGCAGGGCAACGCACTCATAAGCTACAATATTTTCAATACTTTTGTGCATGAGAACACCTTGCAAAGACGGCTTGAACCCGCGCAGAACTACGACCGCCAGACTGAAATTTTTAAGGTGGAAAACGGCACGCTCGTGCTGATTAACGGCGACACGACGCGGTATCATTTCGAGGACGAGACGGGGAACGCGCCGCAAAAGGATATGGTACTTCTCAAAGAACCGCTGACGCTTGGCGCAACCTGGACCGTTTCGGGGACGGACACCGCTACGGTTACGGGCGTGGACGTGGACATTTCGCTGCCTTTCGGGAACTACAAAGCTCTCGAGGTAAGCAGCGTCACCGCGAGCGGGTACGACCAAAAAGAATACTATGTGAAGGATATCGGGCTTGTCAAGACTATGTACAAGGTGAACGGCGGCGCGGAACTTTCCTCCACCCTCAAAAAAATCACCGAGAACACGACGCTTAAGATTCCCGTTGACGTGTACTATCCGATAAAAGACGCGGACGAGACGGCTATTAAAGAAACCGTGGTGTCGCTTTCGACAAATTACAACCTCATCAAGGAAGTGAATAAAGTCCTGCGTACCCCCCCGCCCGACACGCCGGAGAATTTACTTCCGATTTTGACGACAGGGAGCGCCGAGGAGAGTGTCCTTCTCCGCCAAACCCTTTGCCGCGATACAATTTACCAAAGTTTTCCGCCTTGTCGCAAACGCCGCTTTTACAAACTCGAACATAAACTTTTCCGTTTCGGCGTCAAGGGGGAAATCCGTTTTCGGCGTTATCCTAACAACCGCCGAATCCACGTTAGGACGCGGCAAAAAGCA
>BNUF01000008.1 GCA_025997155.1 Clostridia bacterium | reverse complement strand
TCGTAAACTCGACTCCGCTTTCGGTGAGTTTCGCCACAAGCGTCGGGTCGTTTAGAGGACCCGTGTAATATTTCGTTTCAAAGGAGCTTACGGCGTTTTCTATCGCCGTTTCGTTGTTCGCCAAAATAGGGTAATTTTTCTTAAAGCTGGCGATAAATTCCTCTTTTTCCTTCTCGTGTTCCTCGTCGAATTTCGGGTAAATAACTATCTTGTCGGGGAGGAGGTCGACGGACTCAATCTCGCCTTTTTCGAGCATCTTTAAGAATTCGTTATATTTTATCTTCTCAGGGTTATTAGTCTGCGCGTCGACCGCACTTCTTACCGTCATCAAGAGTGTAAAGACAAGAAGCACACACGCTATGATGAAAAAAGTCTTTCTTTGCTGAGGACTCATATTGTACTCCTATTTTCTTAAAACAACATCTATTTAAGTCTTTCCGTTTTTTATAATATTTTTCAACAGTTCGCAAGTTTTTTCAGGGCGAACGGAATTTATATAGCAATCCGTCGCGAACTCAAACCCCGCCATATTTGAAATTCGCGGGATAATCTGGAGGAAAAAATGCCCTCCGCTAAATTCGTTTTCCTCGTCTTCCTTTTCCGGAGATTCGGTATTGTACAGCGCGTTTTGGAAACACACGTTATACGCGATATTCGGAACCAGAGCGCGAAGCGCCGACACGCAGACTTTGAAAATCTGGGAAAGGTATTTCAGCTCGTCTTTTGTGAAACTGCCAAAATCGGACACGTGCCGTTTCGGGGCAATATTTACCATATTCGTGTATGTCGACGCAAAGGGGCAGTACGCAATAAACGCGTTATTTTCCGCCACCTTAAGAATTTCCATTTTTCCTCGGTCGCAAAAGAAACAGGATTTTGTCTGCCTATGATATTTCAAAAAATTGTTTTGTATTTTTTGCGGGCGTTCGGGAAGAAACGACATCGCGAAAATCTGCCAATGCAGGTGGCGAAGGGACGCGCCCGCCGATTTTCCGTCGTTTTTGATTACCTGTACGTATTTTATCCTCTCATCGCCCGCGTAATGCCTTAACCTTTGCTGAATCGCAAAAAACACTTCAAAAAGTTCGGCAATCTTCATCTCGGTAACTCTTTTTTTGTGTTCCAAGGTGTCTATGACGACCTCGTGAAATCCATACGCCGTCGGCGATTCGGAAGAAAACGCCATATACTTGTTCGGGATTACACGAACCAACCCGTTAGGAGTCGTGTATACCGTTTCGGGCATAAGTTCCGAATTTTCGGGGCAAAACGGGCATTTAGACGACGCGCCCGATTCTTCCGCAAACTCCGCAATATTGTTAAACATATACGGGCGGTTTCCCCGCGCCTCTGATATAGTTACGTACAGCCCCGTTAAAAAGTCTTTTCGCAGTTCGGGAACGTCAGCCAATTCTCTCACTCTCCTTTTATGGCGGTAAATTGTAATTTTAAGGCGGGCAAGTCGTTTGCAATAATATCCCATATGATTTCAAAGTCTATTCCTTCATAATCATGGACAATCCTATTCCGCAAATTATATATGCTTCCCCAATGTATTTGGGGGTGTGCTTCCTTGAACTCGTCGTCAAGCCGACGTACCAGTTCCCCTATTTGGATTAGGTTGAACACGCAAGCCTCCGCAAGTTTTTCGTCGGCGACAAATTCGGAAAATTCACAATCTCCGCGATACGCAAAAATCTTTTCAATATATTTGAGAAATTTTTTAATTATAAACAGATTCTTATTTCCCATATATCCGCACTCCTGTATTATGAATCTCGTGGTCAACATAAGAATCAGGTCTTACATAGTGTACGTCGATTAGGTCAACTTCTTTTTGCAAAGCGTCGCTAGCGTATCCGATTAATCCGACAAAAGAAAGTCCGCGCCGTCCGCTGTCCACAAGAATGTCGACGTCGCTGTGCGGACGCGCATCGCCTTTCGCGTATGAACCAAAGAGGATAGCGCTTTTTACGCCGTGTTCGCGGAATACGGGTTCAAGTTTTTCTCTGATTTCGGATATTTTGTATACGTCTGTATCATTCATTTTATATTCCATTCGCGGATATTAGAGTAGATATTGTTTATGGAGGTTGCGGAAACGTCCTGTATTTTTTTGGAAGTGAAGAGGGTGTGTTTGGTAAAGCACAGCCCGTACAGCGGCATATCTTTTTGCGCGATACTTTGCACGTCTTTTAGGCTCGACAACAAAGTTTCGTTCCCCGCGGCGGTGAAGACGGCGGCAAGCGCGGCGTCCATTTCGGGGTTGCCGTAGCCGAATAAGTTCCCGCCCGAATGATATATAAAAGAAAGGTCGGGGAAAGGCTGGAGGTAGAACCCGCCGACAAACGCGTCATAGTCGCGTGAGTTTACGCGTGAGACGTAGGCGTCGTAGGGGACGCTTTCAATGTTCGCGGTAACTCCGACATTCGACAGATTTTTCTTGATATTTTCGGCGATTTTGGCGCGTTCGTCGTTTTCCTCGTTTATTAATATGTTAAAAGCAGTGCCTTCTTTTGCTAAGGTTTTCGCCCGTTCGGGGTCGAACCTCACCTCGGGCAGCGTTTTATCATACGCGAAAGAATCGGGATTCACGGGGACTTGCGCCTTTGCCGCGTGGGAAAGATACACGTTCGTTATATATTCGTCTGTGTCGGCGGAAACGGCGACAAGTTCGCGCAAGTCCGAGTCGGCGAATTTTTTCGCGGTGTTGAAGCCGATAAAGTCGAAATATGTCGTGTTGATTTCGACTGAATTAACGCTCTTGGAACTTCTGTACTTGCTCCAGGTGTAGAAATCCGTCGCTAAAACGTCGGTAATGTTTTGGTCAAAGGCGTACAAATCGTTTTGCGCCTCCGGGGTGATAAGCACGTTGACGGCGGCGATATACGGTTTTCCGTTCGCCTCGGACGCTTTTAAGGTGAGTTTTTCGGGAGCTTCGTAGGAGGCGAACTCATACGCGCCGTTTCCAAGCGGACTCATATCCTTGTCGGACTGCCCTTCATAGTAGTGTTTCGGGATAAGCGGGAACACAAAGTTGTATTCCATTCCCGCGTACACGCGGCGGAAACTCACCCGCACGGTGCGTTCGTCAATTGCCGTACATTTGTCTATGTTCTCTGTGTTCGCCTTGTAGATTGACTTTTCGGGGGCGTTTTTGATTGCGGAAACCGTGTATACAAAGTCGTCCGCGGTTACGGGCGTTCCGTCGCTCCATTTTGAAGGGGACAAGGTTATCGTCGCCGAAAGTCCGTCGGCGGAGAGTGCGTAACTTTCCGCGATATTCGGCGTTACCGTGAAATCGTTTGAGATATTGAACAAGGGTTCAAAAATAAGCGACAATATGCTGTCCACGGAGGTTTCCGTGTTGAGTATCGGGTTGAGCGTCTGCGGCAGACGCATCGACAAGCTGATTTCTCCGCCGTATACTTTTTCCTCCGCGCTTTGGGAGGTTTGCGCGGCAGGAGCTATTGCCGGCCGCTCCTCCGCCTGCTCGGGCGTTTTTGGGGTGCAGGCCGAAAACGCGAGCAGCATAAACGTGAGTAAAATTAACTTCTTCATATATATACTCCTTAATTCAAAATCCTGTGAAGTTCGTCCGTGACAAGGACCAGCAGTTCGCGTATGTTTCCGTTGTTTTCAAGGATAAAGTCGGCGTAAGCGGAAAGGGCCGCCTGCGTGTTCTGGGACGAAATCCGCGCCTTCGCCTGCTCATACGAGAGGTTGTCGCGGGATATTATGCGGGTGACTTTGGTGTCGTACTCGCTTGAGAGAAGCCAAACGTAGTCGCACTCGCGGTGGAGGTTCGCCTCAATCAGAAGAGGCACGTCCATTACGACGATTTCATATTCCTTTTTAAGTTCGTTTAGCCTGTCTGTCATAAGTTTCGCTATATATTTGTGAGTGATTGCCGTGTGTTTCGCAAGCATTTCCTTGTTGCTGAACACGATTTCGGCGATTTTCTTACGGTTGATTTCGCCGTCCGCGTCTAGTATTTTGTCTCCGAAAAGACCTACCACCTCGGGATAGGCGGGGGAGTTTTTGAGCAGTACGCCGTGGGCGATTTTGTCCGCGTCAAGTATCACCGCCGTAACCCCGCGTTCCTTCGCGTAGCCGACGATAAGGCTTGACACAAGGCTTTTTCCGCTCCCCGAATTTCCCGTAACACCTATAACTCTACTTAGCGTCATACCAGTTATCCCCAAAATGAATGTCAACAGGCAGCGGCACGGAAAGACTTGCGGCGTGTTCCATTTCGTTTTTTACTATATCCAAAATTTCCTGTTTCTCGTCTTTGTGTACCTCGAGCAAAAGTTCGTCGTGTATCTGTAATATCACGCGGGATTTCTTCCCCCGCAACGCGTTGTACACGCCAATCATCGCTTTTTTGATTATGTCGGCGGCGGTCCCCTGTACGGGCATATTCATAGCCGCCCGTTCGCCGAAAGCTCTCGTGAAAAAGTTGCTTTCGGAAAGTTCGGGAATTTCGCGCCGTCTGCCAAAAATTGTCTTTGCGTATCCGTGTTCCTTGGCGAATTCGACAGAGCCGTCAAGGTATTTTTTTATGGAGGGATACGCCAAAAAATAGTCTTTTATATATTTATCGGCGTCTTGGCGTGAAATATTTAGGTCTTCCGACAGACTATGCGCCCCGATTCCGTAAATTATTCCGAAATTGACGGCTTTCGCGGCGCGTCGTTGGTCTTGTGTCACCGACTCAATCGGGACTTTGAACACCTGTGACGCGGTGAGTGTGTGAATATCGGAATTTCCCGCAAACGCCTCTATCAGCACGGGGTCGCCCGACATATGCGCCAGAACGCGGAGTTCGATTTGGCTGTAATCCGCACTCATAAAAACGTAACCCTCCGACGGGATAAACGCCTTGCGGAGTTCCCGCCCCATTTCAAGCCGTATCGGAATGTTTTGGAGATTCGGTTCGCTTGAGGAAATCCGCCCCGTCTCCGTCACCGTCTGGTGAAAAGTTGACGTGATTTTTTCGGTCGTCTTGTCGATAAGCGGGATAAGCGCGTCGGCGTAGGTGGATTTTAGTTTTGTGCAAGTGCGGTATTCGAGTATTTTCGAGACGGCGGGGTGGGCGTAGCGGAGTTTTGACAAAATATCCGCCGCCGTGGAGTATCCCGTTTTTGACTTCTTCCCGTGGGGCAGTTTCAAGTGTTCAAAGAGGACGACGCCTAACTGTGACGGAGAGTTTATGTTAAACACCTCCCCACAGGTCTCATAAATGGATTCCTCAAGGGCGGTTATGTGTTCCTGCAACGCCGCGCCGTATTTTACCAAAACAGACTTGTCCACGCGAATCCCCAAAAGTTCCATATCCGCCAAAACCGCCGCAAGGGGGAGTTCGACTGTTTCGTACAGCTCCTTTTCCCCGTTCGCAAGAAGTTCGTTTCTCATAGTTTGGCAGGAATTGTACAAAACCCTTGCGTTGTCCTCCGTATATTTCGTCAAGACTTCCTCGTCAAAATCCTCTAACTTTTTTTTGCGTTCCTTTCCTTTTCCCTCAAGGGACGCAAAGGACGGCAAACTTTCGTTGAGGTAATCGAACGCCAAATCGTCATAGTTGTAGGTTTGCTTGGACGAGTTCAGGAGATACCCCGCAAGCGTCGCGTCAAATATGATGTTTTTTAGAGCTATGCCGTGTTTCCTAAGGTACACGATATCTTTTTTTGAATCCATAGCGATTTTCGGCGCGTCACTTTCAAAAAAATCCCCGCACTCGTGAATATCTTTCGTTTTTATAAACCTTGCGCCATTTTCGTCAAAAATCGACACGCCGAACAGTTCTCCGAATATAACCGATATAAAGAACGCGCTGGCGGCGATTTTTGCCGGTTCTTTTGTCGCCTCGGCCATTTCCATAACTTTTTCGTGTATATCGTTTTCGACAAAACGCGACGCTAATTTTTTGAAATTTAACCGTTTGATTTCCTCAAAGGCAATCGGATTGTACATATCCCGCACGCGCATTTGCGCGAGATTCAGCTCGACAGGCGCGCTCTTGCAAATTTCGCACAAAAACCGCGACAGTTTCAGGATTTCCTCCGCTCCCGCCAAAGATACCATAACCTTTTTCGCCTTCGGGTTATTCGCCGCCTCCGCTTTCGCCCATTCTACCGCGTTTTCTATGTTTCCGTAGGTTTGAATGATACTCACGGCGGTTTTGTCGCCGATTCCCGCAACGCCTGCTATATTGTCGGACTTGTCCCCCATAAGCGCCTTTACGTCGATATATTCAGCCGGCGTCACCCCAAGGATTTCCTTCACGTCCTTCGCGTAGTAATCCTCTATAACCGTCTTGCCGCCCTTCGTCTTTGGTATGCGGACGAGCGTCTTGTCTGTCGCCGTTTGAAGCAAATCCCTGTCGCCCGAAACGACGGTCGGGAGAAGTCCCGCCGCCTCCGCCTTAGCGGCAAGCGTCCCCAAAAGGTCGTCCGCCTCGTACCCGATTTTGTCTATGGCGCATATGTTCATCTTCGTGAGCAGACTTTTGAGCAGGGGTATTTGCGGACGCAGTTCGTCGGGCATAGGTTTCCGCGTCCCCTTGTAGTCGGGCGTTTTCTCGTGGCGGAAAGTTGGTTCGCGCCTGTCGAACGCCACGGCGGCGTAGGTATACTCCGCCTCGTCAAAAAGCCTGAAAAATATGTTCATAAATCCGTACACCGCGTTGGTGTACTCGCCGTCCTTGTTCGTCAAAATCGGCAGCCCGTAGAAGGCGCGGTTGATTATGCTGTTGCCGTCTATCAAAAGTATCTTTTCCACGCGCTCACCTCTCGAAAGACTGCATCATCTTACCCAGTTCAAAGTCGCTGAACGTTTCCTTCGGTTCGTCAAACTTTTCGGCGAAATAAATACGCAAATGGGCAAGGGCGCGTTCCCCGCCGTCAAGAAATTCGTAACGCCGCGCGAAATAATCCTTGAGTATATAGTATTCCCTTTGGTCGATTTCAAAGTTTGACTCCTCCGCGATTGCCTGTCTGGACACCGCAAAATCGTCCGCCGAGAGAGTCACGCGCTTGCTGTTTTGGGCGATAACGATTGTCCCCGCCGCCATATCGCCTATGCGCTTGGATTTTTTGTTTACGATTATAAGAATAAGCCCTATTGCGGCGTTGTCGATAACAAGCCGCAGTATGTTGCGAATCATAGAGTGTTTGAGGGAGAGAGGCGCGCCGTTGTCGCGGATTGCCCGAAGCCCCAAAATTTTTTTGCCTAAAGTTTGACCGTTTAGCAATAATTCTGTTAAAATAAAGTAGAAGTATTGAATGATAAAAACCAGCAGGAGCAGAACGCTCGACACCCACGACAGTTTGTTCATAGAGTAGTCGGAGGCTGTAATGTTCCGAATGTCGCCGTAAAAAAATATGTAGAACGCGGCAATAATAATTATAAGAATCAGGAGAGTCTGAACCGCGAAATCGATAAACGCGGCGGCAATCCTTGAACCCGCGCCCGCGATTCTGTATTCGAGAGTTATGTTGTCGGGCGTTATTATCTGAGTGTTGTTCATAATATACTCCTTGGAGGAAAAATATGTTAAGCGAAGAGAGTTTTATTGAGTCGAATCTTGAAAAGTGGCGCGCGCTCGAGGCGTACAACAAAACCTTGGCAAAGAAGAATATATCGTCGTTTACGCCGGCGGAGGTGCGGGAATACGCCAATCTCTCCCGAAGCGCGTCCCACCATTTGTCCTACGCCCAAACGTACTACGAGGGGAGCAAGTGCATCGCGTACCTGAACCAGCTTTGCGGGATTTCCCATTCCCATTTCTACACCAGAGACAAGAGCGCAATCGGCGAGTTTTTAGGATACTATACAAAGACTTTTCCGCGAATGGTCAGAAAATACAAAGCCTACTTTTTCACGTCTTTTTTGGCGATGTTTCTCGGATTTCTGTTCGTTATCCTTCTCACGGCAATCGACAGGGATTTTTTGACATATTTCCTCTCGGAGGAGGCAATCGGCAAAAAGACTTTCGGCGGCACGAACGAAACGTGGGATTACGCGCTGATGTCGTCGTACATTATGACAAACAACATTAGGGTTTGCGCAATGTCCGTTTCCTACGGGATTTCTCTCGGCGTCGGGACATTGTACATTCTTTTGTATAACGGAACGCCCCTGGGAGCTCTGTTCTCTCTCGTGCTGTTCTACGGCGCGGACGGTCTGACGTTTTGGTCGCTGATACTCCCCCACGGGTTTATCGAACTTACCGCGATTTTCATAAGCGGCACGGGCGGGCTTCTTATCGGGCGTTCAATGCTTATCCCAAAAAACCTGACCCGCCGCGACTCTCTAATCAAAGGTGCGAAAGAGGCGTTTTACCTCTTGCCCGGAATCGCGACAATGCTGGTTATCGCGGGGCTTATCGAGGGATTTTTCACACCTCTGGCAATCGACCCGTATATAAAACTGTTCTTCTCGTTTATAACTCTTATTCTTCTGTTACTGTACTTCTATTTCTGCGGACGAAACAAGGACTAATTTCTATATTTGCCCGCTATGTCGTTCCAACGCGGAATATCAAGGCGAATACCATAGTGGGTTTCATAGTTTGTCAAGAACTTTCCCTTCCACGCCGCCGCGTCGTGGTGTGTCTTAGGGTTTTGATATACAGTTTCTTCAACGGCTGAAACAAAGTCCTCCAAAGATTCAAACATAGGGAAGGAAACGCGCTGTTTGCTATACCACACGCCAGGACGGATTTTGTGGACGACATTCTGTTTCACTTGCAGATTCAACGCCCATTTTTCCATACAGCGCGTTATTTGCCATACCTTTTTTAGCCATAAATCCCTGACAGTCACAATACCCTCATCGTTCATATCGTATCCGAAAATCAGATAGTCAACATCAAGCATAAATGGTTTTTCTATGATTTCTTCCTCATACATTCTAAAATCGGCAATGTCAAAACCAGGGCTTGCGTTTCGGTTAAACGCTTTTACTTCAAGCAAGTCCTTTGACTTGTCTTTCGTATTCAGATAAAAATCGGGCGGCATTTGCGTATTGCCCGAAAGCGCGTATTCAATTCCGCGTTTTTTAAGCCAGCCTTGCAGCCATTCTTGAATAATATTTCCAACAACGTCTTTTTGTTTGACGACAATATCCACATCTCCAAGACAAAATTTAATCTGCCCTTTTAGCTCGAGAATTTTATCCTCTTGTATCAACTTATCATAAAGCTGTATTGCTGTCAATCGCACGGCAAGCTCCCCTTTTTTTATAGATATCAAGCACTCTGCCGGCGACTTCTTTAATCACGGGGACGGCAACCGTATTTCCAAGCAGGTCGTATCCGTTTTCGAGAGAGGTTTCAAATATGAAATCGTCAGGATAGCCAAAGAGCCTTAACCCTTCCCTTAGCGTAAGCGTGCGAAGTCCGTCACCGTCAACAACGAACAGGTGCTGCATATCCATAGCGACAAGAGTGGGTGCGACGCTTTTCGGGTCAAGAATCTTGTTTATCTCAAACGACATTTTCCCCGCGACAATGTTATACCCCAAAGGCAATGACGTGTCTTTTACCCTTGCGCCGCCCACCTTTCTTTTGGGGTGTTCGATTTTCAAATATCCTTTTTCGACAAGGTTGGCAAGCATATATTCCAAATTCGCGTCGTCACAAAAAGTTCGTATATGGGATACAGTCAGCGGCATACCGTCCATCCAGTCTATTCCATAATCCTTCGCCCATTTCTTCTTACGCCTTTCTTTAAGCAGTTCATTCATCAGATTCTTTTCGCTTTGGCTAACAGCTCCCTTGTATTCGATATCCCAACTATGGATATTGTTTTTGCCTCCGCGCTTGTCTTTTATTGACTTCCCGTAAAGTTCGGACAATTTATAGCGGCGCAAAACAAGTCTGACAAATTCGCTGTCAGAAACAGGCAATCCAGTTTCCAAGACATCTTTTAGCCGCTTTTTTCGCTGTGTAAAATCTTCCAGATTAGGCTTTGCCTTCTTTGTGCCGACAATATATATTCGTTTTCGTTCTTGAGGAACACCGAAAAATTTTGCGTTCAGAACTTTATGGGATACTTTATACCCCAAAGTGTCGAGGCGGTCAAGTATCAAGGTTAGGGTTCCGCCTATTTCCCCGCGCGGGTCAATTCTGTCGTGAGTGACTAAACCTTCAACGTTTTCAAGGAGGAATCCGTAAGGGGATTTATCCCTGAGAATTCGCTCCACTTCAAAAAACAAAGTCCCGCGAGTATCCTCAAAACCCAACCTCTTCCCCGCCGCCGAAAAAGCCTGGCAAGGAAAACCCGCGAGCAAAAAGTCAAATTCGGGTATGGTTTTTGACGGAATTTGTGTAATATCTCCGTGAATTTTTTCGTTTGGATAGTTTTGTTTTAATATCTCTACCGCATAAGGTTTTATTTCCGAGGTAAAAACACATTCCGCGGAAAGTCCGCGTGACGCGCAAGCAAGTTCAAACCCCCGCCGTATCCCTCCAATGCCCGCAAACAGGTCGATAAACTTAACGTCAGTCATTGTATTTCCTCCAAACGCCTATCCCCTGCTCGCCTTGATTTTGAGGTAGCTGTTCACCGTGTCGAGGGCGAAGTTCTCGGAGTCGCTCTCGACGCACATTACGCCGATTAGGTTAAGGGTGCGGATAAGTTTCGCCCGCTCGGACAGGTATTCGTTCGCGACGGAGCGGCTGTACATAGCGGGGGTATCTTTTGCGGCGTTATTCGACATTTTGATTACGCTGTCGTTTTTCATAAGCACGACCACCGGGACGTGGTTACGCGCTAAGATTCGCACCTGTGACGCAAGGTCGGAGAGTTCGATTTCGGTTTCGAAGTCCGTGAAGATGAAAACGATTGAGCGGCGTTTCTGGCGTGTCAGGAAAGTGCGAAACGCCGTGCCGTAGTCGGAGGAGGCTAAGGTGTCGCCTATGTGGTACAGGGTTTCCATAAGGTTGTTGCGGTGTGCCGCCCCTTTGCCCGCCGACGTGTAGGAATCGACACGCGTCCCGAAGACGACGAGTCCGCTGTTGTCGCCGCGCCTGTTCACTATATCGGAGAGGATAAGAGCGGCGTTTATCGCGTAGTCAAGTTTTTTGTAACCTTTTAACATATAACTCATAGGTCTGCCTGTGTCTATGAACATAAATACGGGCTGATTTCTTTCGACGTCATACTGGTTTATGACAAATTTGCTGTTGCGCGCCGATACCGCCCAGTTGATTTTTCTGAAATCGTCGCCGTCTGCGTACTCGCGCAAACTCTCAAACTCCTGCCCGTCTCCGCGCACGTTGATTATTCGCCGCCCGTTCTCAAGAGCCATACTCTTGACGAGGAGAAGGCGGTATTTGCTTAAATCTTTAAGATTCGGGTATACTTTGTACTCTATCTCAAGAGGGCGTTTCGCGTATTTCACGCAAAGCCCCAAAATCCCCTTGTAGTTTATATAAACTCTCGGAAAAAGGAAACTGCCGCGCTTTGTCGGGAGTACCTTGTAGGAGAAAAGCCGCTCACAAAACGCGGGGACGATTCCGAACATTTCTTTTTCGCTTATGACGCGAAAGTGGAAATCGGGGATTTCGTCGCGCAACGTCACCTCAAGCGGGTACGAGGAGTTGTTTTTAACGGAAAAATATATTGTGTTTTCCGCCTTGAAATACAGTTTGTCATAGTCCGTTCTCGTTATCTCAATGTCCTTTGCGCGGGGCGTGCAAAAAAAGTCGATTAGATACGCCGCCAGAATCAGGATATTGTATACGAAAAACACGGCGACTCCCGCGCCTTTGTCCGTAATCGCGGCAAGGGGCAAAAGCCCGAGCGCCGCAAGGTATATGAATTTTTTTGTAAGGCTCATTTTTTACCTACCTCGGCACTTTGACCTGCGCTAATATATTTTCGATAACCTTGTCGGTTTTGAGTCCGTCTATTTCCGCCTCGGGTTTTAGTATGATTCTGTGGCGGAGAACGGGGAGCGAAAGCTCTTTTATGTCGTCGGGGATTACGAAATCCCGCCCCCGAATCGCGGCGTACACGCGGGAGTTGAGGAGCAGCGAGATAGACCCGCGGGGGCTCGCCCCGATTGCCACGGTATTCACGCGGCGCGTCGTCTCGACTATGCTTACAATGTAGTTTAGGATTGCGTCGTCAACGGTTACTTTTTCGACTTCCTCACGGCAGCGCAGAAACTCCTCCGACGTGCAGACGGGGTTTATCCCGCCCGTCTCGAGTTCATCGGCGTGAAAACCGCCTGTGTACATTGAAAGTATGCTTTTTTCGGCGACGACGCCGGGGTAGTCGATTAAAAGTTTCATTGAAAACCTGTCGGAGAGCGCCTCGGGGAGCGGGTACGTCCCCTCGAACTCGACCGGGTTTTGGGTCGCGAAAACGACAAAGGGCGGCTCAAGCAGGTGCGTTTGTCCGTCGATAGTTATGGATTTTTCTTCCATAACCTCCAAAAGGGCGGATTGAGTCTTTGGCGGGGTGCGGTTGATTTCGTCCGCAAGAAATAGGTTCGTGAACAGAGGCCCTTTTCGGAGCTTGAACTCCGATTTTGACATATCGTAAATCTTTGTGCCGAGTATGTCGGCGGGCATCAAGTCGGAGGTGAACTGAACGCGCTTGAAGTTCACGCTGATTGCGCGGGAAACGCAGCGCGCCCAAAGCGTCTTGGCAAGCCCAGGCAACCCCTCAATCAGGACGTGTCCCCCGCAAAGAATCGCCGTAAGCCCAAAATCGGTTATGCCGTCTTGATTTATGACGACCTTTGTGATTTCGCCCCGTATTTTGTCCACAAGGTCTTTTGTGTAGCCTTTTTCTACCATATATAACGCTCCTCTTCTTCCAAAATAAGTGTTACAGTAATTATGCTTCTCTTATACGTTTGAACGCGTCGTCCCAGTTCAAAAATTCCCCGTTTTTGAATTGCTCTTTCGATTCTTCTAATTTTCTGTAAACGTCAAGCATAAATTCGTTTATCTCGTCCATTTCGTCCAAATCGGCGGCCGAAATACTCATATATACCTCTCCTTATAATCCAGATTTCGGTAAAGCTTTTGTATGTTTTGCTGGGCGTAGTGCAGTCTTGTTTTGCCCGCGCGGTTTTTCGTGTTGAAGTCCTTGTCCTTAAAGGAAAGAAGTTCAATAAGGGATTCTTTTCCGTCAATCCCGCGTTCTTCCCATTTGTTCAGGATTTCCCGAAGCATAGCTTTGTATTCGGCGGCGGCGGGACTGGCGACGGACACCGACAGATGCCTTGCGGCGTATGCCAAAAATCTTGACAAATCCGTCTCAAAGACGACATATCCGTTCCCGGCGCGGTTGTATATATTCGCCAGAGCTAAAAGGTACTCGTTTTCTTGCCGCTCGATTTCCTCATAATAAGGCACGGCGCGTCCGAATCGTTTTCCGAAACGTATAACCACAAGCAGTACGACTATGCATATTTGATACGCGGCGTTCTTGATATTCTGCGGGGTCACGTCCCATATGTTCGGTTCGACAAGATATCCGTGATACGCCTCGTTTATCTTGATATAGCCCGTACCCGTCTCCTCCGCCATCTTGTCGACGAGCCGTCCCGCGCTGCGCCGTCCTCCCGCCAGATTTATGTTGAGAACGTCGGCGGCTGGGGCGAACGCTATAAGCCCGCCGCCGTACCGCAATATTTCCGTTTCGCCGATGGTGTCTACGACTTCTGCGCCGTACACGCGTTTAAGGAGTTCATTCTCGACCCTGTGCTCCTCATAAAAACAAATCACGTTGCCGCCGTTTTTCGCGAATTCGTATATTTGCTCATAATCGTTGTCGGAGGTATAATCTCCGAAAGGTTCGATTACAATTTGCAAGTTATTGTTCTGTTTTGTATCCTGAAGTTTTTGGTAATTTATGGAAGTATCGTAGATTTTTCTAAGTGTGTCATATATTACGGACGCACCCTTGTCGTTTGTCGAAAACGTCGTGTAATCGGCGGTTTGGGGGGTGAGGTGCAAGGTGCTCATCACAAAAGCCGCCAGCGAAAAAAACAGGATTATCAAAACCCCCAAAACCGCGCCTCTTGTAGCTTTACGCTGTTTTTGCATGATTTTTCGCCTCCGCGAGAAGATTGTGTATGAGCCTTGAGTTTTCGCCGTATTCGTCCTTGTCGATTTTTTTGTGTCCGAACCATATTCGGTTAAAGGTGTCAAGGACATTGCAAAAAGGCTTGTGGAGGGCGGGGGCGCTCACGCTTATTTCGCGTTCGATTTGCGAACCAGTTTTGTAGTCGGAGTTCGAGAGAAGGGCGGTTTGCCCCAAAACCCAAAGGAGCGAGATATATTCATAACGCACCGCGTCGCGGTATTCGCCGCTCGCGGCGCAGATTGCCGCCCGCGCCAAAAGTTCGTCGCAAGTCAGCACCCCGCCCGAGAGGTCGCCCCAAAGTTCTTCCATAGTCTGTTCTATGCGCCGTCTGCCGCCTATTCGTTTGGCTATGTGAAACGCCGCGAACCCGAGCAGGAGTATGCCGACGGCCATAAAAATATTACGAGTTAGGGACGCGTCTCCCGCGAATCTAGGAATCGCCCCGTCAAGCCCAAGCCCGTCGCCGCTTATCCTGTCATAAATTTTTTGCAAAATTTCGTTCAGGCGTTCGCGGAGGTCGGGGACGCGTTCCATAAGCACGTCATACTTATGCCCCGACAAAACCTCGTCAACCGTGTCGTCAAATCTTTGGTTTGCTAGCTCGCTCATAGTACAGCCCCTCCAACGACAAAACAATGTCGTACCCTTCTTTTTTCGTAAGCTGATTGAAATATACGACGGATAGAATAATTCCCCTAAAGGGTTCCATAATTATTGTCGATAACATAGATACAGCATATTGTGCAATCACAATCAGAGTCGTGTACAAAGCAGGCGCGCCGCTCATAAGCCCGTTCTGCGCGAACTGCGTGTAGCCCACTATCGCGGCGGTAAGGATAGAAAGCGTCATCGTCACCGTATAATTTTCGATTAACCAAAGGAGTATTATCCCCGCGATACGCGGACGCGACCCTTTTGTGAGCGAAAACGAGCGGGACACCGCGCCGAAAAATTTCTTTTTTTCGTAGGCGGCGGAGGGAATCGAGCAGTGGACAAAAGAACTTGTCACAACAAGAGCCGCTCCCGACGCGAGTATCCCGAAAAGCACGAAATACAACGCCCCGCTGAAGTTACGGGTTTCCCCGATATCTTCATACCCCATAAGCCCCGACAGGAAATAGTCTAAAATATCCTCAAAAACCGCACTCGCGTAAAACACGTTAAAATACATAAGGATAAAAAAAGTCATTACAAGTATGGCGGGTATGTACGAAATCCCCACCGCTATATACGCCGTAAAAACTCTCGGGGCGTTTTGCCACGCGAATTTGACGGTCTGGTTAAATTTTGGGGAGCGTCCGCCGAAAGACTGCTTACACATATACAAATTCGCCGACGTATTAAGCGCGAAAATGTAGATTACGCCCGACAGGGCAATAAGCCCGACGATAATGCCGACGCCTATACCCAGAGCGGGGGAGAACGCCGCGAGAGCCGCCACCAGAAGAACCGACACGAGAACCAGCACGTAAGCTATAATTCCCCCGCCCGCCCCGACAAGCAATATACGCAGCAACTGATACTTGAAGGTTTTTTTATAAACCTCAAATATCTTATCCAAACATTCAGCTATATTCATATAAAAATGATTCATAAAAAGTCCTCCAAACAAACGTAACTAAAGTTTAGCATTTTTTTACTCAAAATACAAATATATTTTAGAAAAAATTTGTGATATAATGTTTATACTGTATAATGAGCGGAAAGGCGAGTGAGTTATGGACGACAACGGCAAAAAAAAGGTAACGACAAAAAAACAGGTGATAGGCGTATTTGTGACGGCGTTACTCTTAGTTTTGGTATACGCGTTCGTGGGGCGTATCGGGGCGGCGGGGGCAAGGGCTATTGCGCCTGAGCCTCTGCCCGCGAATAATTTGACCAGCGCGGTAAGCCTTGACGGCTTGACCGAAGCGACTTTCGCCAAAGTGAACTCGTGGGAGGAAAACGGGAAGGACTGCACACAGTTTACGGTCTCCGTCAGGAACGTCAGCGAAAACGAGGTAGTCGGCTGGGCGGCGGAGATGAAATTTCCGCGTTACAGCGTTATAAAAGACTCGTGGAACGGGGTTTTCGCCGTTTCGGGCGACGGCACTCTTAGCATAAAAAATGTGGATTATAATAGAAATATATCGGTCGGCGGAGTTCAGGAGTGCGGGTTCATTATCGCCGTGCCGAAAGACGCCGCTCTAGGCGCGGAGGAAGTGCCGCTTACGCCGCCCGAACCTATCGCGCCGAAGGACGAAAAAACCGCCTCCGACGACTGGCTTCACGCAAAGGGCAACCGCCTGTACGACGGCGCGGGGCAGGAGGTTTGGCTCACGGGGCTTAACTGGTTCGGGTACAACACGGGCAGTAACATATTTGACGGGCTGTGGACGGCTGACGCGGAGGAACTTTTGCAGGCGGTGGCGGACAGAGGTTTTAACATAATCCGCGTACCGTTTTCGGCGGAACTTCTGAATCGGTGGGCGGCGGGGGATTATCCCGAGGCGAACTACAACCGCGCCGTAAACGCCCGCTTTAACGGAATGAACAGTCTCCAGATTTTCGATTATCTGGTGGATTCGGCGGAGAGTAAGGGGCTTAAGTTCCTAATCGATATCCACAGCGCGAAGACGGACCCTATGGGGCATATGAAACCAATTTGGACGGACGGCGACATAACGGAAGAAAAATACCTTGCCGCACTCTCGTGGGTGGCGGAGCGTTACAAGGGCGACGACACCATAATCGCCTACGACCTCAAGAACGAACCCCACGGCACGCAGAACGAAACGCCCCGCGCTAAGTGGGACGACTCAAAGGACGCCGACAACTGGCGGTATGTCGCGGAGAAGGCGGCGAACGCCGTTTTAAGCAAAAACCCTAACGCGCTCGTACTCGTGGAGGGGGTCGAGATTTTCCCCATGAACGTGTCAAAAGGGTATACGGACGATAACGATTATTATTATAACTGGTGGGGCGGGAATCTGCGCGGGGTCAGGTACTACCCCGTCGAATTGGGCGAATTTTCGGACAAACTGGTGTACTCCCCTCACGATTACGGCCCTGCTGTGTATATGCAGTCGTGGTTTATAGGCGGCTACACCTACGACAGCCTTTATAAGGACGTTTGGCAGGACAACTTTATGTTCATTCACGAAAAAAACATCGCTCCGCTTTTAATCGGAGAATGGGGCGGGTTTATGAGCGAACCCAACCTCAAATGGATGACGTATATGCGCGAACTCATCTCGACGTACCGCATAAACCACACCTACTGGTGTCTTAACGCGAATTCGGGCGACACGGGCGGACTGCTTAGGGACGACTTCGTCACGTGGGACGAGGAGAAGTACGAGTTCCTTGAACCCGTGCTTTGGCAGCAAGACGGCAGGTTTGTCGGGCTGAGCCACACCACGCCCCTCGGCAAAAACGGCATATCGCTTAACGAATATAAGTGACGGAGGTAACACATACAATGAAGATAACACTAAAAGATACGGTAAAAGAATATGACGGGGCGGCGGAAGTCGCGGAGATTGCGCGGAGTATCGGGGAGGGGCTTTACCGTAACGCCACGGCGGGGATAGTTGACGGCGCGGTGCGGGACTTGCGCTATGTCGTCGCGAAGGACGCGGAGGTGCGGATTTTGACCTTTGAGGACGCGGACGGAAAACGCGCCTTTTGGCACACGACGGCGCATATTTTGGCGCAGGCGTTGAAACGGCTTTACCCCGAGGTGCGGCTCGCGATTGGACCTTCTATCAAAGACGGATTTTACTATGATATCGAACTTGAAAAGACGCTAACGCCCGAGGATTTTCCCGCTATTGAGGACGAGATGAAAAAAATCGTCAAAGAAGAGCTTGAGATTACGCGTTTTGACTTGCCCCGTGACGAAGCTCTTGCAAAGGTTGCGGGGGAAGTCTACAAAACTGAGCTTATAAAGGACTTGCCTGACGAGAAAACGCTGTCTTTTTACGCGCAGGGCGAATTTACCGACCTTTGCGCTGGGCCTCACCTTCTTAACACAAAATATGTGAAAGCTCTTAAACTTCTCAAGGTTTCGGGCGCGTACTGGCGCGGAGACGAGAAAAACAAGATGCTCACGCGGATATACGGGATTTCTTTCACGAAACAGTCGGAACTTGCGGCGTATCTCGAGCGAATCGAGGAGGCGAAAAAACGCGACCACCGAAAACTGGGGCAGGAACTGAAACTCTTCGCGTTTCTTGACGAGGGGCAAGGATTTCCGTTTTTCCTTCCAAACGGCGTTATACTTAAAAGTACACTTATAAATTATTGGCGCGAGATTCACAGGGCGGCGGGCTACGCGGAGATTTCCACGCCGCTTATGCTCGACAAGTCCCTCTGGGAGCGTTCGGGGCATTGGACGCACTACAAGGACAACATATACCTGACAGAAATCGACGAAAAAGAACACGCGCTCAAACCGATGAACTGCCCCGGAGCTATGCTGGTGTACGGGATTGAGACGCGTTCCTACCGCGACCTGCCGCTTAGAATGGCGGAGCTCGGCGTGGTTCACCGCCACGAGAAATCGGGGGCGCTCCACGGGCTTATGCGCGTGCGTTGTTTCACACAGGACGACGCGCATATCTTCCTGATTAAAGAACAGATAAAGGACGAGATTAAGCGCGTCTGCGAGATGATTGACAAGGTTTATTCGCTGTTCGGGTTCAAGTATCACGTGGAGTTGTCGACAAAGCCGGAGGATAGTATGGGGAGCGTGGAGGATTGGGACACCGCCACAAACGCCCTGCGCGAGGCAATCACGGAAAAAGGGCTGCCCTTTGTCGTAAACGAGGGGGACGGCGCGTTCTACGGCCCTAAACTTGATTTCCACCTTGAAGACAGTCTCGGGCGGACGTGGCAATGCGGCACGATTCAGCTGGATTTCCAGATGCCCGAAAAATTCGACCTTTCGTATGTCGGGAGTGACGGCGAAAAACACCGCCCTGTAATGATTCACAGAGTGCTTTACGGAAGTATCGAACGCTTTATCGGCATACTGGTTGAACATTTTGCGGGGAAATTCCCTCTCTGGCTTGCTCCCGTTCAAGCCATCGTTTTGCCGATTTCCGACAAATTTCACGGCTACGCGGCGGCAGTCAAGGACGAACTCGAGAATAACGGTATACGCGTCGAGACGGACTGCCGAGGCGAAAAAATCGGTTTCAAAATCCGCGAGGCGCGAAACCGCCGTATTCCGTATATACTGGTAGTGGGCGAAAAGGAAGAGGAGAGCAAAACCGTGTCGCTGCGCACGCGTGAGGGCGAACTCGGCGCAACGTCCGTTCCTTCCGTTCTCTCAAAAATGAAAGACGAAATCGCTACCAAAAAACAAATCGTGTAAAGAAAAGGGTCAAGGGACTAGTCCCTTGTGGGGTTTGGGGCAAAGCCCCAAGGTCTTAGTCTTTTAGCCTAAAGGGGGAGCTATGCGCTACGCCCAAAATGTAATCGACGAGATAATGCACGGAAACAACATCATAGACGTTATCGGCGGGCACACGCGCCTTAAACAGAACGGCGTGCAGTACGTCGGGCTTTGTCCGTTCCACTCTGAAAAAACCCCGTCTTTCTCTGTAAACGCGGCGAAACAGGTATATTACTGTTTCGGGTGCGGGGAGAGCGGGAACGTCTACGGCTTTTTGATGAGAAAAGAAAATTTGTCGTTTTACGAGGCGGTCAGGGAACTCGCCAAACGCATACACTACAAACTGCCCGAGGCGGAGTTGTCGGCGGACGAAAAGGAAGTCATACGCAAGAAAGATATTATATACGAAATCAACAAACTTTCGGCGCGGTTTTTTTATGAACAGCTGATTGGCGCGGAGGGCGAAATTGCCAGAAATTACCTAAACCTGCGCGGGCTTAGTAATCGTACCTGCGTGTTGTTCGGGCTTGGCTATTCCTGCGAAAAATGGGACTTATTGTTAAATTTTTTGAAATCAAAGGGGTATGACGTTCCCACAATCGAAATGGCGGGGCTTGCCAAACATAACGACAGCGGGCAGGTCTACGACAGATTCCGCGGGCGGCTTATGTTCCCGATTATCGACGTTTTGGACAGGATTGTCGGTTTCGGCGGACGCGTCCTCGGGGCGGACGAGCCGAAATACCTTAATTCCCCCGACACTCTCGTGTTCGACAAAAGCCGTAACCTGTACGGCATAAACTTCGCGAAAAAATCGGGAAAGGGCGAGTTTATACTCTGCGAGGGGTATATGGACGTGATAGCTCTCCACAGATTCGGGTTTAATAACGCCGTCGCGTCACTCGGCACGTCCTTTAACGAAAACCACGCGAAGGTGCTGAAACGATATGTGTCCCGCGCCGTTCTTCTCTTTGACAGCGACGCGGCGGGGCAAAAGGCGGCGGCGCGGGCAATCCCCGTCCTCGAGACGGCGGGGGTGGCTTGCCGCGTCCTTGCCGTCCCGAACGCCAAAGACCCCGACGAGTTTCTTACGAATTTCGGCGCGGAGGCGTTTTCGGAAATTCTTGAGACGGCGAAGGACAGCGTTACCTACACCATAAACTCTATCAAGAATAAGTATAATCTAAAGGACACGGCGGAAAAAGTCAATTTCACGAACGAGGCGGTAAAATTTTTGGCGGGGCGAACCAGCGAACTTGAAAAGAACATTTACGCGCAAACAGTCGCGCAAATTTCGGACTTGCCGGAGGACGTCGTGCGGCGGGAAGTCGCCAAACAGAGTACCCCGCCCGTGATTATTCCGAAACGCGAAATATACAAGAAAACGCCGCAAGTTCAGGACAGGGCAGTCGGCGCGTTCATATCCATACTCACGAACGACACGAGACTTATACCGATTGTTCAAAATTATATTTCACCCGAAGAACTTATAAATCCCGTACACAAAGTGTTGCTGGAAGAAATATACAAAAAACAGGGGGAAAGTATCTCTGAGGCGGAACTTATCAATATCGGCGAAAACTATGAGGAGCAAAAGATTATATCGGCAATTTTTGCCAAGCCCCTTGAAATTTCGGACGATAAAAAAGAGCAGACGCTGAACCAGATACTCAAAGAAGTTAAAAAACAATACATTGAATATTCGTCAAGACAGCTGACCGACCCCGAAGACGTCGAAAAACTGGCTGTCCGTAAAAGAAATCTTACCGAATTGAATATAAAATTGCCGTATTGTTAAGAATAACAACGTATGAAGGGAAGGGTCAAGTTTGAAAACCATTGATGCAACCGGGCTTATCGGCCACCTGAAGGAACTGACACTTATCGCGAAAAGCAAAAAAAACGTCCTTGACTACAAAGAAGTGACGGATTTTTTGGCGGATATAAACCTTTCGTCAGAGCATATTGAGGTTGTTTTACAATATCTGGAAGAAGAGGGCGTGGACGTTTTACCCGACACGGTTGACGACGACTTGGATAAGGAACTTGATTTGAATTTCCCCGACAGCAGCGTGAGTATTGACGACCACGTGCGTATGTATCTCAAAGAAATCGGGAAAGTCCCCCTGCTTAGCGGCGAGGAGGAAATCGACCTGGCAAGGAGAATGGAGGCGGGGGACAACGAGGCCAAGATGCGGCTTGCGGAGGCGAACCTGCGGCTTGTGGTGAGTATCGCCAAGCGGTATGTCGGACGCGGTATGCTCTTTTTGGATTTAATACAGGAGGGGAATCTCGGGCTTATTAAGGCGGTTGAAAAATTTGACTTCCGCAAGGGCTTCAAGTTCAGCACCTACGCCACATGGTGGATTCGTCAGGCGATAACGCGGGCGATTGCCGACCAGGCGCGTACTATCCGCATACCCGTGCATATGGTTGAAACAATCAACAAACTTATACGCGTCGAACGCCAGCTCGTGCAACAGCTGGGACGTTCGCCGAGTATCGAGGAACTCGCGCAGGAAATGGGCGGTATGTCGCTTGAGAAAGTCCGCGAGATTACGAAAATCGCCCAAGAACCCGTTTCGCTTGAAACCCCTATCGGAGAGGAAGAGGACAGCCACCTAGGCGACTTTATCCCCGACGACGATATAATGGCGCCCGCCGAGGCAGCCGCGTTTACTATGCTTAAGGAACAGCTAATGGACGTGCTAGATACCCTCACCGAACGCGAGGAAAAGGTGCTGCGCTTGCGTTTCGGGCTGGACGACGGGCGGGCGAGAACTCTCGAGGAAGTCGGGCGCGAGTTCAAGGTGACGAGAGAACGTATCCGCCAAATCGAGGCGAAAGCTCTCCGCAAACTCCGCCACCCGAGCCGCAGCAAAAAACTCAAGGATTATCTTGATTAAACAAAAACCCCGCAATCTAAACGCGGGGTTTTGTTTTTTATTCTGCCGTCACGCCTAGCGCGTCGTTGTATCCTTTGATTATATTAAACATTTCGCTGTAATCCGCCGCCGTTTCGGGGTTGATAGCGCGTGTCCAGCTGTATACGAAATCCTCCGCCGTGAGCGGCGTGCCGTCGCTCCATTTGAGTCCGTCGCGAAGGTGGAAGGTGTATGTCAAGCCGTCTTCGCTCACGTCGACACTCTCCGCAAGGGAAGGCTCAAGCGCGCTTTGCTCGTCATACCGGTACAAGCCGTCAAACGCCGTGAGAATCATAATACCCGCGTCCACCGCCGAGTTAAGCGCGGGGTCGATTGTGTCGGGGTTCGGTCCGAGAACGACGTCAAGCTCGGAGACAGGAGCTTTTCGGAAAAATTTCCAGCCTATGGGCGTTGACCATATGCCGCTTTTTACTTGCGGAGCGACCATATAGTAATCGGTGTAGTACAAAAGAGGCACGAACACGCTGTCCGCGAAAAGCATATCCTCCGCTTGGTGGAGCAGCACGGAGCGTTTTGTCTGGTCGGTTTCCGATTTTATAGAGGCGATTAGTTTATCGTATTCGGGGTTCGAGTATTGCGCGTTGTTGTTGCCGTTGCCCGTCACAAATAAGTCGAGCATACCGATAGGGTCGCTGTAATCGTTTACCCAGCCGTCCCGCGCCGCCATATATTCGCCGTGTTTGCGGGTGTTGAGGAAAGTTGACCATTCCTGCGACTCGATACTAACTTTAGCGCCCAATTTGCCCCACATATCTTGAAGAGCCTCCGCAACGGGGCGGTGTATGCTCCCCTCGTTGTAGATATACTCAATGTTAGGAAGCCCCGCGCCGTCAGGGTACCCCGCCTCGGCAAGAAGCGACTTCGCCTCCGCTAAATTCTTCTCATACGCTCCGTCCGAAACGTCGATATAATCCTTGCGGTTGTCGCCGAATTCCTTGCCGTTGTCGGTGGAAGTCGGGGGAACGAACGCACCCGCCGGAATCCAGCCTTTTGATATATTTTTCGAGATATACTCACGGTCGACAGCCAAACTGAACGCCTTGCGTACAAGCGGGTTGTCAAAAGGAGCTTTTTGGTTGTTAAGGCTTGCGTAATACGTACCCAACTGCGGTTCGCGAACAAAATCGGGGTTGTTCATAAGCTGGTCGATTTCGTTTGTCGGAATGTCGTCAATAAATTGAAATTTCCCCGTCTGGAATCCGTCAAGCTGCGCCACGGCGTCGTCTGTCAGGGTTAAAGTCAGTTTTTCGGGCGTGACGTTTGCCGCGTCCCAATAGTTCGGGTTTTTTTCAAGGGTAATGTGCGAACCGTTGACAAATTCTGTCATACGAAACGCGCCTGTACCGACATAGGTCTCGGGTTTTGTCGCCCACGCGTCGCCGCCTGTTTCAACCGCGTTTTTTTGCACAGGCATAAACGTCGGGAACGCGGTAAGCTCCAAAAAGTACGGAATAGGCGTGTTCAGCGTGACTTCAAAGGTTTTTTCGTCAATCGCCTTTACCTGAAATTTTGAGGGGTCAAAACCCGTGTCCTCCGCCGTTGTCGTCGCCGTCGTGCTTGGGGTGGTTGTACCCGTGGTAGCTTTTGGCGCACACGCGCCTAGTGTCGAAATCAACATTAAAGACGCGGTAGCTGCCGCGAAAATTCTTTTCTTTTTCATGATTCTCTCCTTTAGATTAAGTGACAGGACACAAAATGCCCCGTCTTGATTTCCCGCATTTCGGGTTCACGCTCCGCGCATTTCGCCTCGGCACGAGGACAGCGTGTGCGGAAATTACACCCGGACGGCGGGTCAAGCGGACTCGGCACGTCTCCCTCAAGGGCGATACGTTTAACTCTCACTTTCGGGTCGGGTACGGGAATCGCGCTGATAAGGCTTTGGGTGTAAGGGTGCAAGGAATGGAAAGTCAGTTCGTCGCTCGGGGCGAGTTCCACCAGTTTACCCAAATACATAACGCCGATACGGTTGCTTATGTGCTTGACCACCGACAAATCGTGGGCGATAAAGAGATAGGCGAGTTGCCGCTCCTGCTGCAAATCCTCAAACATATTCACAATCTGCGCCTGTATCGACACGTCAAGGGCGGACACAGGCTCGTCACACACGATAAACTCGGGGTCGACGGCAAGTGCCCGCGCAATCCCGATTCTCTGCCTTTGCCCGCCCGAAAACTCGTGAGGGTAACGGTTGGAATGTTCCGAGTTAAGCCCGACGGTATGAAGCAACGACATTATCTTTTCCTGACGCTCGGCGCGGTTTTCGTACAATTTGTGTATGTCAAGAGCCTCGCCGACGGTATCCCCGACGGTGACACGCGGGTCAAGGCTCGCATACGGGTCTTGGAACACAATCTGCATTTTGCGGCGGTAGGGGAGCATCTCCGCGCGGGTTATGTCCGCGCCGTTGTAGTATATCTCCCCCTCTGTCGGGGATTTCGGGAGCAGACGCAAAACGCTCCTCCCCGTCGTGCTTTTTCCGCAGCCGCTTTCGCCCACAAGCCCCAGCGTCTCGCCTTTTTCTATCACAAAAGACAAGTTGTCCACCGCTTTTACGACTTTCTTTTTCGCGAAAAAACCGCCGCCGACGCGGAAATATTGCTTGAGATTTCGCACCTCTAAAAGCGGCATTATAACGCCTCCTTGTTCAAAAGCCAGCAGTTGCTCCTGTGGGTGTCTGAAACTTCCGTTACGGGCGGCACGTCCGAAAGACACACCCTCATAGCGTGTTCGCAGCGCGGCGCGAAAGGACACCCCGCGGGCGGAAACAGCATATCGGGCGCGGTCCCCTCAATCGGGATAAGTCTCTCGTGTTCCGCCTCCGTCAGTTTCGGCATACTGTTAAGAAGTCCTTTTGTGTAGACGTGCGTCGGGTTGTAGAAAATAGAGGACGCGGACGCGTACTCGACGATACGCCCGCCGTACATAACCGCGACATTATCGCATATCCCGCTCACCACGCCCAAATCGTGGGTAATCAGTATTATGCCCATGTTAAGTTTAGATTTAAGTTCGTTCATAAGGTCAAGTATCTGCGCCTGTATCGTCACGTCAAGGGCGGTCGTCGGCTCGTCCGCGATAAGCAGTTTCGGCTCGCAGGCAAGGGCAATCGCAATCATAATCCGCTGGCGCATACCGCCCGAAAGTTCGTGGGGGTACTGTCTGAACCTCTTGGCGGGTTCGTTTATCCCGACAAGGTTAAGAAGTTCAAGGGCGCGTTCCTTTGCCTCTTTCCTGTTTTTGCCCGTATGGAGGAGCATCGACTCGCAAATTTGATTTCCGACGGTGAAAACGGGGTTAAGGCTCGTGAGAGAATCTTGAAAAATTATGCTTGCGACATTCCCGCGAATGGATTGCAGCTGGTTTTCTTTCATAAGGTCGACGCGTTCGCCTAGGAGGTTGACCTCTCCCCCGACAATTCGCCCCGTTTTCGGAAGAAGTCCCATAAGCGTGTACGCCGTGACGGATTTTCCGCTCCCGCTCTCCCCGACTATCCCAAGGACTTCGCCCTGTTTGAGGGTTATGTTCACGTCATTAAGCGCCTTGACCTCCCCCGCCGGAGTGAAAAACGACACCTGAAGATTTTCTATGTCAACCAGATATTCTCCCAATGCAAACCCCTACTTTCTGAGTTTAGGGTCAAACGCGTCACGCAGACCGTCGCCGAATAGATTCAGCGTAAGTATAATCAAACTTATCAAAAGCGCGGGGATTAGCAGTATGTGCGGATAGGACTGCATACCCGTGATTGCGTCTGTCGCCAGCGACCCCAAACTCGGCAAGGGCGCGGCGACGCCGATACCCAGAAACGAGAGGAAACTTTCGGTAAATATCGCGGACGGAATCTGCAAAGTCGTCGTCACGATAAGCGTACCGATACAGTTTGTCATAATATGCTTGCGTATGATTCGGCTGTTGCTCCCGCCAAGAGCCTTCGCGGCGGTGATAAACTCGCTTTCCTTGAGCGTAAGCACCTGCCCGCGCACGATACGCGCCATATTCATCCAATATAGTAACCCAAACACGATAAATATACACACGAGAGGAACGCCCACGGTATTTATCCACTCAAACTGCGGCACGGCGTCCGCCAAGGCGCGGAGCGGAAATTTCAGCGAAACCATAAGTAATATTATTATGAGTATATCGGGAATCGACGCGAGTATATCCAAAATACGCATCATCACCATATCGACTTTGCCCCCGAAATACGCCGCAATCGTGCCGTACACCGACCCCACGACCAGCACGATAAGACTTGCCCCGATACCCACGAGCAAACTTATTTTCGCGCCGACCATAACGCGGACGGCGTAATCCCGCCCGAGCGCGTCCGTGCCGAAATAATGCGGAAACACCGATTCCCCCGCGTCTATTTTTGCGAGCTCGGCGGCGGAGTACGCCATAGGCGCAAGGCTCTCACTCCCGCGTATTTGAGTTTCATAGGAATACGGGTAAACCACGGGAACAAAAAACGCAAAGACCAGTATTATAAAAATCAGTACCGCGCTTATGACAGCAAGGTGATTCTTAAGAAGCCGCCCCCACGCGTCCCTTGCGAAACTGACGCTTTCGCGGAGGACTACCAAATGTTCTTTTTCTTCCGCCGTTGCGGGCGTAAAGTCGTATGCCGCGTGTGTTCCCAATGCGTCCCTCTCCCAATTAGTTCAGTTTTATTCTCGGGTCAATCAGTTTGTACAGTAAATCCACAACGATACTCATTCCAATCAAAAGCACCGCGAGAAACAGAGTAGTCCCCATTATCATAGGGTAGTCGCGGTTTAGTATGGACGAGACAAATTCGCTGCCGAGTCCCGGAATAATCAGCATTTTTTCGACCACCATACTCCCCGTCACTAGGTACGCGAGAAGAGGAGCGATATATGTAACCACGGGGATAATCGCGTTTCTAAGGGCGTGTTTGAAAACCCGTTTAACGGCGGGTACGCCTTTTGCCCTTGCCGTTCGCATAAAATCCTGTTCCGTCACCTCGAGCATAGACGAGCGGGAAAGCCTTGCGACATACGCCGTCGGGAGCATCGAGAGGGCAATTAAGGGCATTATATAATTTATAGGTTCGTTAAGCCCGCTTGTTGGCAAAATATGCCATTTCACGCCAAAAAAGTACATCATCAATGTACATATCACAAAACTGGGTACGGCGACGCCCGCCGCGCAAAACACGCTGACAAACCTGTCGATAAACTTCTCGCGCCGATACGCCGCCGCGCACCCGAGAGGTACGCCGATGACAAGGGCGATAAGCGCCGAAAGCCCGCCCAAACGCGCCGACACGGGGAACTTGTCCGCTATTATGTCGGAAACGTATCTCCCGCGCTGCTTAAGCGACGGGCCCAAGTCGCCGCGAAACGCCCCTCCCATATATGAAAAATATTGTTCTATTATAGGCTTGTCCAAACCGTACTTCGCCTCGAGAGCTTTTGTCACGGCGGGCGAGGGGGCTTTTTCGGAGAGGAAAGGCCCGCCGGGTACCATACGCATAAGCGCGAACGTCGCCGTCGCCACTATAAACAGGGTAACTATTCCGTACAGCAGACGTTTTATAATATATTTCATCTCAGCCTCCATACACTTCGTCTAAGACAGTATAACATATCTTTTCTTCGATTGCAATAGGAAAATCCCGCTTTGTAACAAGCGGGACTTTTTCCGGCTATCTATCTTGACTTATAATGCTATCGTTATCAAGCCGACTGTAAAAACTCAGGCAATACAATCCCGCGATACCTATGAGAGCATATACTATACGGCTTGCTACCGCGTCTATACCGCCGAACAGCGTCGCTATAAGGTCAAATTGAAAAAATCCGATAAGCCCCCAGTTTATGGCTCCTATTATGATAAGAGTCAAGGCAAGCCAATCTATGGGTTTTACCCTCATAATCGTTCCTCCTAAAAACACAGGTGTTAATTGTTACGAATTTAGTATGTGCGGCTTTGAGGTTTTTATACGCAACAAAAAATCCCCGCGAACACAGGGATTTTTATGGGTCTTCGGGGACTCGAACCCAGGACCGACCGGTTATGAGCCGGTTGCTCTAACCAACTGAGCTAAAGACCCTTAAATATCGTTCAATTCAGGAACGATATTTATTATAATACAAACCGAAAAATTTGTCAATAGTTTTTTTAGTAAGCTTTGCCCCAGTATACGAGTTTTTGCGCGGGTTTTTTGCAGCAAACGCAAGTATCCCCGATTTTTTCGCCGCAAAAAGGCATACAGCGGGAGGTCGTCGCAAATTTTTCTTTAAGAGAGATTTCGCAAGCCTCGTCGCCGCACCACATGGCTTTTATGAAACCGTTTTTGCTTGCCGCGATTTCGGCGTACTCGTCCAAGTCGCGGGCGGTGTAGGTTTTTTCCGCGAGGTTTTTTTGCGCGGATTCGTACAGGTTTTTTGAAATATCTTCTAACAGTTCTGTAACTTTCGCTTCGAGGGCGTCCATAGGGACGGTGATTTTTTCGCCGTTGTCGCGTCTTGCGAGAACAACCGTGTTTTCCTCAATGTCACGCGGACCTATCTCAAGGCGTATCGGTACGCCCTTCATCTCGTATTCGCTGAATTTCCAGCCCGGTTTTTTGTCCGAGTCGTCAATCTTCACGCGGGCGACAGACTTTAGACGGTTCGCGAGTTCCGCCGCCTTTTCGGCGACTCCCTCTTTGTGGGACGCAATCGGCACGACGACGACCTGTATCGGCGCGACGGCGGGCGGAAGCACAAGCCCGCTGTTGTCGCCGTGAACCATAATAAGCGCGCCGATAATGCGCGTACTCATACCCCACGAGGTTTGGTGAACATATTGCAGTTTATTATTCTCGTCTGTGAAGGTAATGTCAAACGCCTTCGCGAATCCGTCGCCGAAATAGTGACTAGTCCCCGATTGCAGCGCGTATCCGTTTTTCATAAGACTTTCGATGGTGTATGTGTCGACCGCTCCCGCAAACTTTTCTTTCTCCGTTTTTTGCCCTGAGATGACGGGAATCGACAGCGCGTTCTTGCATACGTCGATATACACGTTAAGCATACGGATAGTTTCTTCCGTCGCCTCTTCCCGCGTGGCGTGGGCGGTGTGTCCCTCCTGCCACAAAAATTCAGTCGTGCGCAGGAACGGTCTTGTCGTCTTTTCCCAGCGAACCACGGAACACCACTGGTTGTATAATTTTGGCAAATCACGGTAGGACTGGATAATTGACGCGTAGTGTTCACAAAAAAGCGTTTCGGAAGTAGGACGCACGCACAATTTTTCGGTGAGGCGGGTCGCTCCCCCGTGCGTCACCCACGCGACTTCAGGCGCAAAGCCCTCCACGTGGTCTTTTTCCTTTTGCAGAAGGCTTTCGGGGATAAACATAGGCATATACACGTTTTCGTGTCCCGTGTCTTTGAAGCGTCTGTCAAGTTCCGCCTTGATTAACTCCCAGATAGCGTACCCGTATGGACGCAGAATGACACAGCCTTTGACAGTCGAGTAGTCCGCCAAATCGGCTTTTTTTACGATATCCGTATACCACTGGGTGAAATCGACTTCCATATCGGTGATTGCTTGTATCTCTTTTTTCATTGTAGTCCCTCTGTTAAAGTTTTTCGATTTTAATTTTTTGAGGAGTTTCCGTGAGTTCCGCGCTGAAGATGAGTTTGCCCGAATGGCTTGATTTTGCGCGTCCGACATTCACGTCGTCCACGATAATCTTGTACTCTTGTTCGGATTCGAGCTCGAGGGTGAGCTGGGTGTCGCCCTTGCCCTCCGCGAGGAATTTGACATATTTTTCACGGAGGTGAAAATTGTGTATAGCCGCCCCCGGTACTGTTTCAAGGAGTAACTTCGAGTTTTTTTCGAGCCGTGTAATTTCGTTATGAGTTTTTACTTTATACAAGTCGCCGCGGACGTCAAAATCGTTTACCTTTTGTTTGTCGCTTACCGAATAGTTTCCGAAACTTATGTCGCCGCTTTCTTCCACGCGGATAATTTCAGCAATTACGGACATTTTTAAAACCTCCTTGGGTTTAGTTAGATTAGATTATTATAACAGATTTACGCTTAGCCGACAATACCGCTTTGTTCGACGCCCTCTATAAATTGTTTTTGAAGAATTATATAAAACAGCACAATCGGAATCATCGCGAGAACGACGCCCGCGTTCACGTAAAGGGTCATAATTGCGGGGTCGCGTACTTGGTCGTTGTTAAGTATCGTGTCCTCAAGTGTCGTGATGCGTTTACTTAAAACAATCGACGGGTCGATTAGAAAAAGTTTTGCGTAGAAGGTGTCGTTATACTGCCACACAAGGGAGAATATTGAAACGGTTACGATAGCGGGTACGGCGCAGGGCAGCATTACCCGCAGATACGTAAAAAACGCGTTCGCCCCGTCAACCTGTGCGGATTCCTCAAGTTCTTTCGGTATACCCCTGAAAAACTGGTTAAATATGAAAATATAAAGCCCCGAACGCAGCCCTGTCGCGAACATAGTCATAATATACATCGGGACGGGCGTTCCGAGTAGGTTAAGCGGTTTTTTGGCAATGAGGTTTATAATCCCGAAAACGTCAAATTCGCGGAACAGCATATAAATGGGTAGCATAATACTATGCGCGGGGAATACAATCATAATTATGACACAGCCGAACAGTATCTTTTTCAGCGGAAACTCAAACCGCGCAAAACCATACCCGACTAACGCGCAAACCCAGACCTGAATCCCCGTAAGCCCGAGTACATACAGCGTCGTTTTTCCAAGCGTCTTAAAATATTCAAGACGCGCAATAGCCAAATCATATCTCATAAGCGTGGGGATTTTTGGGATAAGAAAAACCATAGGGTCGTACCTATCCGTGTCCGAAAAAAACGAACTTGATATGATTCCGATAATCGGTCCTAGAATCGCGTAGCCGATACCCAGAATAACCGCCAAACGGAAGAGGCTAAACAGGAGTTTCTTTCCTTTTGCCATATATTTCATACGTTTATTTATAATTTTTTGGTCGGTAAAAAAATCTATAATCCAGATTCGAATAGCCGACAAAAATTTTAACTTTTTGAGATTCAAGTTTAGCCCTCCTTTCGCTGATTAGTTTATATAGTAGGTTCGCTTCGATATGACGGAGCAGATAATCCAGAGTATAAGACACATAGCGACAGTGCCGACAAGGCTAATCGCCGAGCCGAGGGGGTAATTTATCTCGTTGAAAGTCGTGGCGTAGGATAAATCCAGCAGACCGCTTTTCGCGAACGCGTCAACGACTGTGTATACGATACACGTCACGATTATCGGCGATACCATTGGCATTGTCACCTTCCAAAAAGTTTCGTAGGAAGTCGCGCCCTCTATCTTGCTTACCTCGTACAAGGCGGGGTCGATTGCCTGAAGTCCCGCCAAAAACAGTACAATTTGTACGCCCGACGCGGTGATGACCTCCGTCACGCGGGACACCGCGCCAAGCACGTAATTGATTAGCGGCGCGGGGATTCCGAGCTGACTGAAGATATACAGATAGTACCCCAAATCGTGCCCGCCGTCCACCGCCGAACTTAGGATTATCGACGACGACGTTGTGATACCGCCCGACATTGTACTCTGCGCGAGCCCCAAGGCGTTTGAGATAGCTTGCGAATTAAGCACGACAGGGAGGAAAAAAATCACACGGCTAAAGGTACAGCCGCGAAACTTACCGTTAAGCATAACCGCCATAAACAGACTGAAAAATATGATTAACGGAATGTCTATCAGTATCTCGACGATGGAATCGGCGAAAACCTGCTTAAAAGAACCGTGGACGGAAAATAGGTAGTCATAGTATTTTAGCCCCGCGTAACGGAGAGTATACCCGCCCACTTGCATATTAACCGTTATGTCCGAAAGCGAAAACTGTATACTTTGCGCGAAACTCCGAATATAGAACCACAAAAACCCGATAAGCCACGGCAGAATAAAAAGCAGCCCGTTCCTTGCGCGGCGTTGTTTTATTGTAAGTGGTTTAATCCTAATCTTCTTCAACTAGTTCACCGCCTTATTCTTTGAGAGCGCGTAATTTTTTGAAGCCACGACCAGCCCGTTCTCGACGGTTATATTGTAGTTGTTGTAATTCACATAAATCGTCACTCCGTTCGAGTAACTTACGCGTCTTATTCCGTTTTTCAAAATGCTGTGGTCTGTAATTTCCGCGCCGTAAACATACGAGAGGGCGTTATTTATGATTTTGTAGGTCGCCGCCGCGTCCTCTTCCCAGTTCGCGAAAGTCGTCGAATAGTAGTAGTTGATTCCCGTATCCTTGAAAAGGCTTGAGTTTTCATATGAAAATATATAATGCGGCGACGCGCCGTACTCAATGTGTTTGAGGGCGATATCCGCGTGGTTGTCGTCGTAGTTCAGGTTAATCGGTTCTCCCGCGTAGTTTATATGCCCGTGAAGCACCATTTCATAAAAAGGCACTTCCTCGTCAAGCAGAAAGAACTCGCTGTGCGACATAGGCGCGTTTATAACGTCGTTCGTGTTTCGGAGGGCGTACAGGTTGCCGCCCGACACCATAATCCCCTTGTCGGTTTGCGTCCGAATTATGTCAAACTGTGTCGAAACGATATCTTTCGCCTGCTGGCGGTTGATTATGTCGGAACGGCTTTTGTCGGACTGGAGGTTGTCGCCCAAATCGCGGAATGAAAGCCCCGTGATATGTTTACTTTCGGTATTTTTCAAAATGTCGTCCACATATTTGTCAACGTATTTCGGCGATAACAAATAGTACAGCAGCTCGTTGTAACCCATAGAAGAAGTCTGCATATTTTCGACAGGGTTCACCTGCCCGAAAGTCGCGCCGTATCCCGCGCCGTAGTAATGCGACGTTTCCACGCCGCTGTTGTAGTTGTTCGCGGTGTAGGGAACGTCCTGAAACGCGAAATCGCCGTACAGCTGCCCGCCCACAAGCCCGATTTCCCAGTTGTAGTAGCGAAGCCCCGCGTCGCCGCCCAGTTTGTCGATAACCTTTATTTCAACCGGCATATCGTGGTAGTACCCGCGGTTGAACCACCCCATATAATTCACGACTTGATTCGCCACCTGCTTATCAAAAAGTCTTTGAGAAATTTCGCCCGCCTGCGCAAAGGTCGTGACGGGGGT
>BNUF01000007.1 GCA_025997155.1 Clostridia bacterium | reverse complement strand
CGTATCCTTGTCACCAATTTTTTTTAAGACCTCAGAGAGCAGTGTTGTGCCGTCTTCACGCTCTTTTGACCAAACCTAGTAATAATAGCGAACTATGCCGCGTTTTGGAAAATCTGCCGGGAGCATATGCCCTTTACACCCGCTTTTTATCAAATAAAGTATTGCGCAAAAGATATCGTAAAGGTCTATTTCACGCGATTTCGTGGTTTTCTTCGCTTGCTCCAATTCATTTCTTATTCAGAAAGATTTTGAACAGGCTCTTAAAAAGCCCTTTAATAAGCAAAAAGAATAGTGTATCCTCAAATATAAGTCCAAGTTACCCTTTTTGAAAATTCTAATCAAATTCTAATAAAACTAATCTACAAGTATATTTAATTTATGGATTTTAGAGAAATAACCACATATATAGTATATTATTTTTATTGACATATGGTTTTTAATTAAAGTCCCGTATTACTTATTTATTACTTATTTTTTAAATTTTATTAAATTAGAGGGGTAAAAATGGGTTAAAATTAAACTTTTGAGGGTAAATAAAAAGCCCCGTTACGCAAGGTAAATCGGGGCTTTTTGCCGTGTTTGCTGGTATGCACCCCACCGGACTTGAACCGGCGGCTTACAGCTTCGGAGGCTGTCACTCTATCCAACTGAGTTAAGGATGCCGATTTACGTATTATATCAGAGTTTGCTTATTCTGTCAACAGCGAAAAATTATCTTGCCAAGGCAGCTTTGTTGGTTTATAATGGATTGAGGTTATACTTTGTGAAAACGAGGTGTCGGATTGAAAAAACTTCTTTTCTTGCTGTTTACTTTGTGCATCGGAGTGAACGCTGTTTTTGCGGAGACGATTTCTCCCGAGGACAAGATACGGAAAAATGTCAACATTTATATCGAATCGGACAACCCGCAAAAAGCCGCGAAACTCGTTGAAAAATTGGGCGAAACAATAAACTCGAATTCGTATGGAAACGGGTTTAGCTCATACGCGGAATTTACAAAGCGCATAGACTACGCGGAACTTGACTTTGCCCGCGACGTTATCCGCACGGCGGGGAGCGTCACGGCGGAGGACGAGAACCAGCAAAGTTATCTTGACGAATATACGGAAGTTTCCATACGCGCTGATTCGGCGCGGGAAGAATTTGAAAAGCTCACCTCGATGCTTGAGAAAAGCAATAATTTGCAGACAATGATTTTTTTAAGCGATACCCTTTCGCAAACGAGCGGAAATCTTGACAGATATCTCGGGCGTATTCGCGCAATCAACGACCAGACGGGGGCGGCTTACGTCAACATATACATTTCGCTCCCGTCCCGCGTCGTCCCGATTCAGGACTATTCGAACCCTGTCGCTGGCGCGTTTTATGACTCGTGGCACGGGCTTTTTGAGGTACTTAAAGGGATTGCGCTGTTTATCGCTTACGCGTTTGTACCGTTGGTGATTATCGGATTGATTGTGTATGTTGTGAGAAAAAAACGGCTTAAAACGGAGGCGGAGAAAGATGAAGAATAAAGCGGTTTTGCTGTTTGTCTTGATTTTTCTGACCTCTTGCGCAAAACCTCCGCTCCCGTCGGGGGCGACTTCCGCCGCGCCTCAGATGGAAAGCAAGTCAAATTCAGGCGCGGGCGGCGCGTCCGCGTATGATTCATATGCCGAGACGCCTCCCGCAATCGGCGAATACTACCCCCAATCTCCTGACGCGCCGAAAGAACAGATGCTAATCAAGCAGGCGCAGGTTTCTCTTAGCACAAAAGATTTCGACAGCACGATAAAGACTATCCGCAACGCCGTGTCAACCTACGGCGGGTATTTTGAGAACTCCGATTTCCGAACCTACAAAGATTACGAAGAAAAATCCCACAGCACCTACAACGCCACAATCCGCGTCCCAAAGGACAAGTACGCGGACGCGAAAACGGCGGTTGAGGGCGCGGGCAGTCTTCTTTCTTCAAGCGAGCATATCGACGAGGTGACGGACGAATATTTTGACACCAAAAGCCGCGTGACGACACTCCGCGCCGAGGAGGAACGCCTTAACGACTTAATCGGCAAGGCGACGGAGACTTCCGAAATAATCCAGCTGCAACGCCGCCTTTCCGACACACGCACGCAAATCGCAATCTATGAGGCGCGGGCGGACAAGCTGGAATCTTTGTCAAGTTTTTCCACGATAAACGTGAACGTGTCGGAGGCGGGCTTGGCGGCGGCTTCCGCGGATAACTTCCTTTCGCGAATCGGAGACGCGTTCTCTAAATCCTTTGAAGGTACTTTGATGTTTATCGGCTATATTTCCGCGCCGTTTGTGTTTTTGGGAATATTTGGACTGATTTTTAAGAGATTATATGACAAACATAAAAAGAAATTAGTTAAACCAGAAGGAGATGTATTATGAAAAAAATACTTTTAGTCGCGGTTTCCTTGGCGACAATCTTCGCCCTGAACACAGCCGCGTTCGCGGACGAAAACGACGAACGCACCATAAACGTTCATGGACAGTCCTCGATTTCCGTCACGCCCGACACCGCAATCATAAATTTCGGCGTTCGCACGGACGACGCTAACTCAAAAACCGCGTGGGACACAACGCAAACCAAGATGAACGATATTATGAAATCCCTCAAAGACTTGGGTCTTCAGGACAAGGACATAAAAACGAGCCAACTCCAGCTTAACCCGCGAACGAACTACAAGGACGGCGTTTCAAAGGTCGTCGGCTACACCGCGGCAAACTCCGTTTCCGTCAAAATAACCGACCTGTCCCTTGTGGGCAAGGCGTTTGACGCGGCGACTGCGGCGGGTGCTAATACAAGCGGTTCTATCACCTTCTCCGCCAGCAAATCCGCCGACTACTATTCGCAGGCTCTTGCCGCCGCCGTTGCCGACGCACACGGCAAAGCTTCCGCCATCGCGACCGAAATCGGCGTGTCAATCAAAGCTCCGAAAAGCGTCACGGAACAGAGCGTGCCGTCCTACTCCGTCCGCAAACTTGCCCCGACAAACTCCGCGTATGAATCGGCGGCGGACTCGATTCAGTCGACCTCTGTTTCGGAGGGCGAACTCGAGATTTCCGCGAACGTGTATGTGGTTTATACCTATTAATCTCCGATAGAAGGGGCAGTCAGACGACTGCCCCTTCTGCGGGATGCTAGCGTTTTTTGTTGCGTTTGTTAAGTCCCGCAAGTCTTTCGCTTGATGATTTTGTGTACTCCTTGAGCTTGTCTTCAAAAGTGAGAGGCGACGAGTCGGCTCGCCTGTGGTCATCTCGCCTGAAACTCGTCTGCGGACGCATAGCTCCGCTGTTGCCGCGCGCGGGCGCGTCGACGGTTTCCTTGATAGAGAGGGAAATTTTGTTGAGGGCGGCGTCGATTGATAGCACCTTAACTTTCACAATATCCCCGATTGATAAATAATCCTCGATGTTTTGCACATATGTTGCCGCTATGTGCGAGATATGCACGAGTCCCTGCGCTCCGTTAGGCAACGAAACGAGCGCGCCGAATGGTTTTATTCGGGTTACCCGCCCCTCGACGATGACGCCTTCGGCAACCGTCACCGGCTCTTTTGCGGCAGTTTCAGTCGCCGCGCCGTCCTCCTTAACAATTTTGTCCTCAATACTATCAACCATAAAGACCTCCAAAAGCATTTGATTACTTTTTCACTTGTATCAATTATAACATAGTTTTTTATTTTGTGCTATTATATTTTGGCAAAATTATTATATTTATTAACAGAAACTTTTATGATATAATGTGGTTATAATTAACGGCTGGAGGGGAGGGGTCATTATGCGGGAAATTGCGGAGACGGTTTTTCAGGTATGTTTCGGCGTTGGCTTGGGGTACGGAATACTTTCGGTTCTTTTGGGCGTAATCGGGGATATTTCGCATTTCGGGCATATCGACGGCGCGGACATTCACGCGGACGGACATTTTGACGGCGCTTTTATTTCGCCCTTTAAACCTGTTATTATCGCGGCGTTTTTGCTTAGTTTCGGCGGGGCGGGGATTCTCGGGCTTAGTTTGGGATATCTCGGGCTTTATCTTTGCGTTTCGCTGGCGTTTATCGTCGGGTTTATCATAAGCTACGCGGGTTACAAATTCGCGTATGTCCCGCTTATACGCGCCCAAAACACCAGCAGCCCCGAGCAGCAAAGTCTTATCGGGCAGTCTGCGCGTGTCACCGAAAGTATACTTCAGGGAATGTACGGGCAGATTACCTATGTCGTGAACGGCAACACCTTTAACAGCCCCGCCAAAACGGAAGACGGCGCGGCTATTGCGCGGGGCGAAACGGTGACGATTGTATCAATCGTGGCAAACACATATTATGTAAAATAAACTAAGGGGGAATTATATTGTCGATACTGTTATTAAATCTAGTCTCGGAATCGTCCGCGCCTATCACGGGCGGGATTTTAGCCGGAATCGTACTTCTTGTAATATGTATGCTTGCGCTTTGGAAAAAAGTCCCGCAAGACAAGGGTTTGGTGGTCACAGGGCTTAGAAAACGCGTCATATCGGGCGGCGGCGGGTTGGTTATTCCGATACTCGAACGTACCGACAGGATTTCGCTTGAGAATATGAAAATAGAGGTAAAGACTGTCGAGGCGCTTACGGAACAGGGCGTTGGCATTATCGCGGACGGTGTCGCCGTAATCAAGATAAAGAGTGACAAAGAGTCTATATTAGCCGCCGTGGAACAGTTTAACACAGGCAACGAAGTCAAGACGATAGGTGTCATCGCGGACATTGCCAAAGACGTTCTTGAGGGCAAACTCCGCGAAATTATCTCAAAACTTACGGTCGAGGAGATATACAAAGACCGCGAAAAATTTTCGTCGCAGGTTCAGGAAGTCGCCGCGCTTGGGCTCGCCGAAATGGGGCTTGAAATAAAGGCGTTCACAATCCGCGACATCTCCGACAGCAACGGATACCTCCAGTCACTCGGTAAAAAACGCATATCGGAAGTGAAACGGGACGCGCAGATTGCCGAGGCGGAAGCCGCAAGAGAGACGAAGATTAAAACCGCCGAGGCGAACCGCCTTGGGGAGGAAGCGCGTCTTCTCGCCGAAACGCAAATCTCACAGGCGACAAAGGAAAAGGAACTCAAAGTTCAGGAATACCGCAAAGCACAAGAAACCGCCCGCGCAATCTCCGACCTTGCCTATGAAATCGAAACGAACAAGGTTAAAAAAGAAGTTATCGAAACGTCTATGCAGGCGGAAATCCTTAAATCCGAAAAGGAAATTGAGCTCAAAAACGCGCAGATGCAGGTCGAGATTACGCAGAAGGAACGCGAGACCGACCTTGCGAAACAAGAGGTTATCCGCAAGGAGCAGGAGCTCAACGGCACGATTAAGAAAATCGCCGACGCGGATTACTACAAACAGCAAAAACAAGCCGAAGGCGAAAAGTATAAAAAGATACAGGAGGCGGAGGCGAAGGCGCAGCTGATTAAACTGGAGGCGGAGGCTAACTCCCAAGCCGTCAAACTAGAAGGCGAGGCTAAGGCGGCTATCGTCAAACTAGAAGGCGAGGCGCAAGCGTCCGTCGTCCGCGCGAACGGCGAGGCGCAAGCGTCCCTTATACGCGATTGCGGCGACGCGGAGGCGGAGGCTATGACGAAAAAAGCCGAGGCGTTCAAACAGTACAACGACGCGGCTATGGCCGAAATGATTATCTCGAAACTCCCGGAAATCGCCTCGGCAATCTCCGCGCCTCTTTCAAAAACCGACACAATTACGATAGTCGACAGCGGCGGCAATTCGGGCGGTGCGTCAAAAATCACGGGTTACGTCACCGACATTATAGCGACGCTCCCCGCGACAGTCAACGCACTCACAGGAATTGATTTAGTAGAAACGCTTACTCGCGGCGCAAAGCCTCAATAGAGTTTAAAAAAAGATACCTCCCGCAAAAGAGGTATCTTTTTTGATGTATGCCCGAGAAGGGACTCGAACCCCCACATACTCACGTATAGCAGATTTTGAGTCTGCCGCGTCTGCCATTCCGCCACTCGGGCTTGCTTAACAATAGCATTGTACTATACACGCGCCAGATTGTCAAGCATAAATTTTTATATTTGTTTCAGACTAGAGCGTGTATCGCGCCGTGGAACACAGGGCCGACAAAACGGTTGAACTCAAACCCGTGCGCGATAGCAGAGCTCACGAATTCTTTCGCGTTGTACACGGAGTCACGCGGGGATAAACCGTTCGCGAGTCCGCCCGCGACTGCCGCCGCGAAGGTACAGCCCGCGCCGTGATTGAACGAGTGCGTGATTTTTTCGGTCTCCAAAACGTCAATGTTCGTCCCGTCAAAGAAAACGTCGATTGCCGCGTTCCCCGCGAGCGCTTTGCCGCCCTTGACGACGACGTTTTTCGCTCCTGTTGCGTGGATTCGTTTCGCCGCCTCCTTGATTCCGCCAAGGTCGGTTATTTTGCCAAGCCCCGACAAAACCCCCGCCTCAAAAAGGTTCGGCGTCGTCACGGTCGATTTCGGCACCAAAATGTTTTTGAGCGCGTCCGCGTTTTCCGGGTTCAGCACGGCGTTTTCGCCCTTGCACACCATTACGGGGTCGATTACGACGTTCTGTATGCCGTTGTTGTCGATTGTGTCGGCGGCAATCTGTATCATCTCAACGTTCGCAAGCATACCCGTTTTCAAAACCGACAACTTACGCCCCGCCGTCGCCGTGGCAATCTGCGCGCGTATCACGTCCGAATCGATGAGCGTCACGTTATGCGTCCAATTTTCGGGGTTCATAGTCACGATTACGGTAATCGCCGCCATACCGTAAACGCCGTATTCCTCAAAAGTCTTGAGGTCCGCCTCAATCCCCGCGCCGCCGCTCGCGTCACTTCCCGCAATCGTCAACGCCAATTTTATATCACTCATAGTATCCCTCCTATCTTTAAATTATATCTTAAAAATAAATATAGTAAAGTCCGATTTGATATTGTACCGCTACAATATTCTTGACAAATATTCCGCGAAATATTACTATATAATACAGTAAGAAGAGGAGGAATAAGATTATGGGAAAAACAATAGTTTTGACGGGCGGAGGAACGGCAGGGCACGTAATCCCGTGCATAGCGCTTCTTTCGGGGCTGCACAAGGCGAGCTACAAAGTCCGCTACATCGGCAGTCACGACGGAATCGAAAAAGATTTGATTACAAAGGAAAACATAGAATATCACGGGATTTCAACAGGCAAATTTCGCCGATACCTTTCAAGAAAAAATATTTTGGATATGTTCAGAGTGCTGAAAGGGATTTCGGACGCGCGCTGGCTTCTTAAAAAGAAGCGTCCCGACATAATCTTCTCAAAGGGCGGGTTTGTGAGCGTCCCCGTGGTTATAGCGGGGAGACTTTTGGGTATCCCGATTATAATACACGAATCTGACTTGACTTGCGGGCTTGCGAACAAAATTTCAATCCCGTTCGCGAATGTGGTTTGCGTGTCTTTCCCCGAAACTTTATCAAATTTGCCGAAATTGTCAAAAAACGCGAAAGCCGTCCTCACAGGCTCGCCTATCCGCGCCGAAATTTTTTCGGGTATAAAAAAACACGGCGCGAAAACCTGCGGGTTTGACGGCAAAAAACCCGTGCTTTTGATAATCTGCGGAAGTCTTGGTTCGGTGAAGATAAACGACGCGGTTCGTGAGGCGCTCCCGAAACTTTTAGAGCAGTTTCAAGTTGTGCATATTGTCGGAAACGGTAATATTGACAAAACGATTTCTTTAAACGGCTACAAACAGTTTGAGTATGTCCGCGAGGACTTGCCCCATATTTTCGCGCTGTCCGACATATGCGTTTCGCGGGCTGGCGCAAACTCTATATGCGAACTCGCCGCCCTCAAAAAACCTATGCTGCTTATCCCGTTGTCAAAAAACGCCAGTCGCGGCGACCAGATACTCAACGCCGTTTCATACGAAAAACAGGGCTTCGCCCGCGTCCTTTATGAAGAGGACTTGAGCAAAGACACCCTGTTGTCGTGCGTAAAAGAAGTCTATGAGAACAAGACAAAATACACCGAAAATATGAACAAGTCGAAACAGCTAAGCGGCACGGAGGCAATACTGCGCCTAATCGCCGAAAACACCCCCGCTACCTAGACTTGTAATATCTCGAAAATTCCATATCGTGTACCATAATGTGTTCGGTGAGCCAATTTGACGCCATCGTGTTTATCGCCAGTATAGCTGGAATATTCGGGTTGGCGTTGTATTTCGCCACGTTTTCCCTGAGGGTTCTTACAAAATTCTCGTGATAGGTTCTGTGGACCGCGGCTTTCGGGTAACCTGACGACGCATGAAGTTTTTGTTCGTCTGCGAAATGCTTGTCAACATAGTCGCTCAAAAACTTGAGAACCTCGGGTATACGCCCCTTTTGCGAGGTGTCCATAAGCATATCGATAGCTCTGAAAAGTTCTTTGTGCTGTTCGTCGATAAGTGCCACTCCCGTTGCCAAACTGTCATTCCATAACATAATATATCCTCCCATACTAATTACCCTGTACACTTGTCAAACTCGCGGCGCGGTCGGTGGTGATTAGCGTGTCCATAATCTCGTCAAGGTCGCCGTCAAGGATAACGTCAAGCCTGTGGAGCGTGAGGTTTACGCGGTGGTCGGTGACGCGTCCCTGCGGAAAATTGTAGGTGCGTATGCGTTCGCTTCGGTCGCCCGTACCTACCTGACTTCGGCGTTTCTCGGAGAGTTCGTTTCGCTGTTTTTCCTGTTCTAATTCGTATAACTTGGCGCGGAGAACTTTTAACGCCTTGTCCTTGTTTTTAAGCTGTGATTTTTCGTCCTGACAGGAAATGACAATGCCCGTGGGGACGTGCGTCACGCGTACCGCCGAATCCGTCGTGTTGACGCTCTGCCCGCCGTTGCCCGACGAACGAAAAACGTCGACGCGTACATCGCCTAGGTCGAGGGGAGCTTCCACCTCGTCCACCTCAGGAAGTACCGCGACGGTCACGGTTGAGGTGTGTATCCGCCCCCCGCTCTCCGTCGTCGGGATTCGCTGAACTCTATGCACGCCGCTTTCGTATTTGAGACGGGAATACGCGCCGTTCCCCGTTATCATAAACACGATTTCCTTGAATCCGCCAAGGTCGGAGTCGTTCGCGTTCATAATCTCAGTCTTGAAACGGCTTCGCTCCGCGTACCTGCTGTACATTCGGAACAAATCCCCCGCGAACAACGCCGCCTCGTCGCCCCCCCCCCCCCCGCGAATCTCAACGATTACGTTTTTGTCGTCGTTGGGGTCTTTCGGCAGTAACAGTATTTTCAAATCTTCGCGAAGCTTTTCAACGTTGTCGGAAAGTTCCTTGATTTCGTCCTTTAACAGCGTCTTGAAATCGTCGTCCTCCGCGTCGCCGTTAAGCATTTCCTTCGCGTCCGCAAGCTCCTTCTCCGCCCTCTTGCTCTCCCGAAAAACCCCGACGATTTCGCCCAAGGTGCTGTGTTCCTTCATCATCTCGCGCCATTTGTCGCGGTCTTCCATAATTTTGGGGTCGTTTATCTCTTCTGTGAGTTTGTCGAATTTTTGTTCCATTTCAAGCAGTTTCTCAAACATTCGTATTCCCTTTCTGTGCTTTTACAACTCTGTCAAGTCCCGATAAATCCTGAGCTACTTGTATATTTACAAAGTTGTTTTTAGTCAAAAGTTCGGATACCTCCGCCGCCTGTGACGCGCCGATTTCAAACAGCAAAACTCCGCCCTTCGCAAGACGTCCGCCCGCGTTTTCGGTTATCTCGCGGTAGAACCTAAGCCCGTCCGCGCCGCCGTACAACGCCTTTTTCGGCTCGTAACGCACGCTTTCGGGCAGCTCCTCGTCATTTTTAATATACGGCGGATTCGACACTATTATGTTGTAGGAATCCGTTACATTACTGAATATATCCGAAAGAAACAGACATATAGACGCGCCGTGGGTATCCGCGTTTTTTTGCGCGACACAAAGCGCGTTCGGGCAAACGTCGACGGCGTGAACAACAGCGTCCGCGTTCTTTTTCAGGGCAATCGACACCGCGCCGCTCCCCGCGCCTATCTCAAGCGCCCTGTCGCCTTTCTTCAAACATTTAAGCGTTTCCTCGACCAAAATTTCGGTGTCCGCTCGCGGGATAAGCACGTTTTCGTCCACATACAGCCCAAGCCCAAAAAATTCGCAATAATTCGTGATATACTGTACAGGTTTATGGCGTTCTCTTTGTTCGATATACCCAAAGAACAAATCGGCTCTGTCTTCAGGCACACCCCCCGCGTATGTCAAAACGTGCAGCCTGTCCGCGTTAAGCGCGTGGGCAAGCAACAACTGCGTGTCAAGGCTGTATGTTTCGCTCCCCGCCGCCCTAAGACGGCTGTACCCCTCCCGCAACAGCTCCCTCGTTGTTTTCACTCTTCAAAACTTCTTTCAGTGCGGTTATCGCCGTCTCTATCTGTGATAAATCAGGCTCGCGTGTGGTCACTTTTTGGAGGCAAAGCCCGGGATAGCTTAGGTAATACGCCGCCTTCGACTTGCTTCTCCCCGCCCATTTGATGAACTCGTAGGACGCGCCCGCGATAAACGGCACGAGAAGAACGCGCCACAAAACCCTCTCAAGAAAAACGTCCGTCCGCAAAAACAGGAACACAATCATACTTATCACCATTACGATAAGCAAAAAACTCGTCCCGCAGCGTTTGTGCAAGCGCGGGTACTCCGCCACCTTTTCGGGCGTAAGTTCGCAGTCCGCCTCAAAACAGTTAATCGTCTTGTGTTCCGCGCCGTGGTACTGGAAAACCCGCTGAATGTCGCGGTTTCTCCCGACAAGCGACAGATACCCGAGAAACAGCGCAATCCTTACCGTCCCCTCGATTATCCCAAGCGCCCACGTGTTCCCCTTAAGCAACCCCTCAAAAAATCCCCCGACATATACAGGCAACAGCATAAAAACCGCGACTGAAATCACAAGCGCAACCGCCACGCTCACATATATCAAAAACTTCATAAACGCCGTTTCGCCGAATTTGTCAATAAGATACCGCTCAAACTTTGACGGCTCTTCGTCCTCCAAATTCTCCCCCGCGATTTCGGCGGATTTCATCAAAATTTCCATTCCCACCACAAGCGAACTCAAAAAGGACGCAATCCCCCGCAGAATCGGCAGTTTGAACAATTTGTACTTCTCCGAAACAGGCGTAACGTCCTCCCGCACCGTCTCGATATGTCCGTCTGGCGTTCGCACGGCGATAGCGTACATTCTCTTTCCGCGCATCATAACGCCCTCGATTACCGCCTGCCCGCCGATTGCCTTGTCCGCTCCCGCGGCTTGGTACGCTTTTTTTATATCGTCGTTTTTCATATTTACCTCAATCAAGGTCAAGACCTTGGGGCTTTGCCCCAAACCCCACTTCTTTTCTTGAAAGAAAAGAAGCAAAAGAACTTTATCTAAAACCTTCTTTTACATTTATTATCTTTAATTATACTAAATTCTTCCCATTAACACAAGAAAAATAATTATTGCGAAACCCCGCCAAAAATGGTAAAATTTAAAGATATGGTAGGGATATTCTTAGAACCTGTTTAGTATCCCGCTTGCGGCGGATTTTTGAGCTAATTTCCCGCCCTGCAAGGAAGCCCCGACGACGCACACTCCAGAGAGTTTGTTAGGAGGGGCTGACGCGGCAGGGCGGGAAATTAGCCAAAAAGACGGTGCGATGGGGATACTAAACAGGTTCTTACGGAGAGAAGAATTTATATGCTAAAATACAGAGGTCTGAACGAAATACGCGAAAAGTTTCTGGCATTTTTTGAGGGGAAGGAGCATTTTCGCTTAAAGAGTTTTCCGCTCGTCCCGCAAAATGATAACAGTCTGCTCCTCATAAATTCTGGTATGGCTCCGCTTAAACCATATTTCACGGGGCGGGAGACGCCTCCCTCAAAGCGCGTGACCACCTGCCAAAAGTGCATACGCACAGGCGACCTTGAGAACGTTGGAATCACGACGCGCCACGGCACTTTTTTTGAAATGCTTGGAAACTTTTCCTTCGGGGACTACTTCAAACACGAAATAATCCCGTGGGCGTGGGAATTTATGACAGGAGTTATGGAAATCCCCGCCGAACTTCTGTATGTGTCCGTGTACGAAGAGGACGACGAGGCATACAATATTTGGCAGGAAAAAGTCGGGCTTGCCCCCGAAAAAATCAAACGTCTGGGAAAAGACGACAATTTTTGGGAAGTCGGAATCGGACCTTGCGGGCCTTGCTCCGAAATATATTTCGACCGAGGCCCCGAACACGGCTGCAAAAGCCCCGATTGCGGCGTCGGCTGTGATTGCGACCGATATGTCGAGATATGGAATCTCGTATTTACGCAATTCGACAAACAGACGGACGACAGTTACCTCCCCCTTGCCGCGCCTAACATTGACACGGGAATGGGGCTTGAGAGAGTCGCGGCGGTGACCCAAGGGGTGTCGTCAATTTTTGACGTTGACACAATCCGCGCAATCCGCGACGAGGTTTGCAAGGTCTCGGGAAAAGAGTACAACGCCGACCCGAAAACCGACATTTCAATACGCATAATCACCGACCATATACGCTCCGTCACATTTATGACGGCGGACGGAATCCAGTCGTCAAACGAGGGACGCGGGTACGTCCTGCGGAGGCTTCTTCGCCGCGCCGCTCTGCACGGCAAACTTCTGGGAATTGACAAAATTTTCCTAAGCGATTTGTCAAAAATTGTAATAGACGTTTCGGGCGGAGCGTACCCCGAACTTAAAGAAAAAAGCCAATATATACACAAGGCGTTGTCCGTCGAGGAAGACAGATTTTACCAAACCCTTGACGCGGGTATCGCCCTTCTTAAAAAGAAGATATCAGAACTTCAGCAAAACGGACAAAGTGAGCTGCAAGGCGACGACGCGTTCAAAATGTACGATACTTTCGGATTCCCTCTTGACCTGCTAAAAGAAATATGCGCGGCGTCGAACATAACCGTGAACGAAAAGGGTTTTGAGGAGCAAATGCGCGAACAGAAGGCGCGGGCGCGGGAATCACGCGAGACGACCACATATATGGGAAGTGACGCGACTGTGTACAACACTCTCCCGACCGATATGGCGTCGGAGTTTGTCGGGTATGACGAAACGGAGTGCGCGGCTAAGGTTCTCGCTATTATAAGCGGGAACAGGCCCATAAGCCAAGCGGGCGAGGGCGACACCGTCGCCGTAATTCTTGACAAAACGGTGCTTTACCCCGAAAAGGGCGGGCAAAAAGGCGACAAGGGAGTTATCTCGAGCGCGGAAAGAGGGCGTTCTAACAAAGTTTTTGTGAGCGACTGTATCCGCGTTGCGGGCAACAAAATCGCGCATATCGGCGTTGTCGGGCAGAACGAGATACGCGTGGGCGACTATGTTATGGTTACCGTCGACAAAAAGAACCGCCTTAAGACGAGCCAAAACCACACCGCGACGCACCTTTTGCAAAAATCTTTGCGTATGGTTCTCGGGCATCACGTGGAGCAGGCGGGGTCTATGGTGTCGCCAAACCATCTTCGGTTCGATTTTACCCACTTTGCCCCCCTCACAGAAGAAGAACTGGAAAAAGTCGAACTAATCGTAAACGAAAAGGTTATGGAGTTTTTGCCTGTCGTCACACAGGAACTGCCGATTGAGGAGGCGCGGGAAAAAGGCGCAATGGCTCTTTTCGGCGAAAAATACGGCGACACCGTGCGGGTGGTGGAAATCGGGCATGGCGTTTCGATTGAATTTTGCGGCGGAACTCATGTGGATAATACGGGAAAAGTCGGGATTTTCAGGATTCTCTCCGAAACGGGGAGTGCGTCTGGAACGCGCCGAATCGAGGCGTTGACAGGAAGTACCGCTATAAAGCACTACAAGAGTTCCGAGCATAAATTAAAAAATATATGCAAGATGCTAAAAGCTACCCCCGAAAACGTTGAGGCGAAGGTTGACACGACACTCAACACTATGCGCGGGCTTTTGTCGGAACTTGACAAGGCGCGTTCTGGAGTTAGCAACGAAATCGTTTCGGAACTTGCGAAAAATCCGCAAAACATAGGCGGAATATCCGTAATCACGGGGATTCTTAAAGATGTGAATATGGACGAACTTAAATGTATATCCGACAAACTCCGTGAAAAATCAGGAGGCGTGGTTATTTTGGCGTCGTCGCTTGCTGAAAAGGTGAACTTTGTCGTTTCAGCGTCGAAACAGGCGGTGGAATCCGGCGCGAACGCGGGGGCAATCGTGAAAATCGGAGCGCAGATTTGCGGCGGCGGCGGCGGCGGCAAACCGAATATGGCGACGGCGGGCGGCAAAGACCCCGAAAAAATCGACGAGGCCGTTTCAAAATGCGTGGAGATTTTGACCGCGCAACTGGGAGCGAGAACATGAATTATTTAGAAGAATCCTTGCGCCTTCACAGAGAGTGGCGCGGAAAATTAGAGACTATCCCGAAAATGAGCGTGGAAACGTCGGAGGAATTGTCGCTTGCGTACACCCCGGGGGTGGCGGCGGCTTGCCTTGCCATTGCAAAGAACCCAGCCGAGAGTTTCGCGCTGACGGGGCGGGCGAATACAGTCGCGGTTGTGACGGACGGCACGGCGGTGCTTGGTTTGGGGGATATCGGGGCGTTGGCGGCGATGCCCGTTATGGAGGGGAAATGCGTTCTTTTTAAGGCGTTTGGCGGGCTTGACGCTGTGCCTATTTGCATAGATTCAAAGGATACCGATGAGATAGTGCGTACAGTCGCTCTTTTGGCGGGGAATTTCGGCGGGATAAACCTTGAGGATATCGCCGCGCCGCGCTGTTTTGAGATTGAACGGCGGCTGAAAGAAATCTGCGCCATACCCGTGTGTCACGACGACCAGCACGGGACGGCGATTGTGGTTCTTGCGGCAATGCTAAACGCGCTTCGGGTTTGCGGCAAGGATAAGAAAAAAATACAGGTAGTCATAAACGGCGCGGGAGCGGCAGGGGTTGCGATTGCCAAAATTTTACTTTCAGAGGGTTTCGCAAACGTTACAATTTGCGACAAATCAGGCGCGCTTTACCAAGGGGCCGCTGACCTCAACTCCGAACAGGAGGAGCTTGCGAAACTCACCAATTTGTCGCGAAAAAAAGGCACATTAGCCGATGCGCTGCAAGGCGCGGACGCGTTTATCGGCGTGTCCGCCCCCGCTGTTCTAACGCCCGAGATGATACGCGCAATGGCTGATAAACCGATAATTTTCCCGATGGCGAACCCGACCCCCGAAATTATGCCCGAACTCGCGAAAGAGGCGGGTGCGTATATTGTCGGCACGGGGCGGAGCGACTACCCGAACCAGATAAACAACGTGCTCGCGTTCCCCGCCCTCTTTCGCGGCGCGCTCTCCGTTTACGCCACCGACATAAACGGAGCTATGGAACTCGCGGCGGCGCGAGCTCTTTCGGAACTTGTGAGCGACGACGAACTTTCGGCGGATTATATTTTGCCGAAGGCATTCGACCCGCGCATACGCGAATTTGTGTCGGCGGCGGTTGCGCGGGCGGCGATTGAAAGCGGGGCGGTACGATGACTGAAACGGATATTGCGATAATCGGAGGCGGCGCGGCGGGGCTTTCTGCCGCAATCTATGCCGCGAGGGCGGGATTTATCCCCTACCTTTTTGAAAATGTTTATATGGGCGGGCAAATCGCCAACACGGATATAATCGAGAACTACCCCGCAATGGGCATTATTTCGGGATACGACTTGATTGAGGGTTTTATCTCTCACCTCAAAAAATTCGAATATAATTTAAGAAACGCGGAGATTTTTGAAATAAGCCCCGAAAAGGTTATAAAGACGAGCAAGGGAGATTATAAGGCGAAAGCCGTTATCATAGCGACAGGCGCGCGTCCGCGAAAACTTGAGGTTGCGGGGGAGGAATCAGGCGGCGTTTCTTACTGCGCCGTTTGTGACGGAAATTTCTACCGAAAAAAGACTGTCGCCGTAATCGGAGGAGGAAACACGGCTATCCACGACGCGCTCTTTCTTTCGCGTATCTGCGAAAAAGTCTACCTAATCCACAGGCGCGGGGAGTTTCGCGGCAATATTGCACCCTTGCGCGAATTGCCGAATGTCGCCCTTGTCACCGACACAATCCTTACGTCGATAAACGGCGGCAAAAAAGTATCGTCTATAACGATACAAAACGTACAAACAAAGGAAGTCAGGGATATACAGGCGGACGGGGTTTTTGCGGCTGTCGGCACTTTGCCGAATACGGAATTTATAAGAAATCTCGGTATAACGGACGGCAACGGAGCGATAATCACGGACGAATGTATGCGGACAAGTATCGGCGGAATCTTTGCGGCGGGCGACGTGAGGCGGACTCCGCTGCGCCAAATCATCACGGCGGCGGCGGACGGCGCGGTTGCCGCGACCTACGCCTGCGCGGGAATCGAGGGATAATATGGAATATCTGGAAAATATCGGGAAAAACGCGAAAGCGGCGGCAACCGCTCTCAACCTCCTTTCGGCGGGACAGCGCAAGGATATCTTGCGAAAATGCGCGGACTCTCTTGTTTCTGACGCAAAAGAAGTTTTGGCGCAAAACGAAACCGACTACAAAAACGCCCTTGAATCGGGGATTAAACCCTCCTATCTGGACCGGCTGAAACTCACGGAAGACCGCATACAGGCAATGGCGGCGGATTTGCGAAAACTCGCGGACGAAAAGGACGTGCTGGGAGAGATACAATCACGCACCCTTGAAAACGGGCTTATAGTCGGACAAAGACGCGTACCCCTAGGCGTCGTCGCGATTATTTACGAGGCGCGTCCGAATGTGACGAGTGACGCGTTCGGGATTTGCCTGAAAACGGGCAACGCGCTCGTTTTGCGCGGGGGAAGCGACGCGTTTAACAGCAACAACGCCCTTGTGTCGATATTTCGCGGGGTTTTGGCTAAATATGGATATGACGAAAACTTTGTGCAAATTATTGAGAAAACCGACCGCGAAACAGCGCAGGAGCTTATGCGGCTCAACGAATACATTGACGTGCTTATCCCGAGGGGCGGGGCGGGGCTTATCAATTCAGTCGTGAAAAGCGCGACTGTCCCCGTAATCGAAACGGGCGCGGGCAACTGCCACATTTTCGTTGACGCGTCCGCCGATTTCGAGATGGCGGCGAATATCGTGATAAACGCGAAAACCCGCCGCCCGAGCGTATGCAACGCGGTTGAAAAATTACTTGTACATCAGGATATAGCAGACGACTTTCTTCCTCTTATATGCAGCAGATTGCGGGGGCATAAGGTCGAGATGCGCGGAGACGAACGGACTGCCGCTATAATCCCCGACATAACCCCCGCGAATGAGGACGATTGGTACACGGAATACAACGACTTGATAATTTCCATTGCGGTGGTTTCGGATATATCCCACGCGATAGCGCATATCGGAAAGTATTCCACAAACCATTCCGAAACAATCGTCACCAACGATTACCAAAACAGCCAAAAATTCCTAAAAGAGGTGGACTCCGCCGCCGTCTATGTCAACGCCTCCACCGCCTTCACAGACGGCGGGCAATTCGGGCTTGGCGCGGAAATCGGAATCAGCACGCAAAAACTCCACGCCAGAGGTCCTATGGGTTTGCGCGAAATGACGACGACGAAATACGTTATTATGGGAGAGGGGCAAATACGAGAATAACCATAAGCGTGTCCTCATATCATAACAAAGGAGGATACTTTTATGACATCTTTAAAATATATAATCACAGCCGTACTTTTGGGCGTGTTCGTCTCCATGGCGAACGCCAACAAAAAATTCGCCCAAACCGACGTTGTGCAGACGCGGGAAACGGGCGACGCGGCGGTAGTCGGCGACGACCTCCCCGTATCCCGCGCGCTTGCCGCAAAAATGATGGCTCTTGCCTACAACGATATGGAGACGATAAACGCCGAGCCGCGAGCCGCGGCGTTTTCCGACACGGACTCTGATAAATGGTACGATAAGTATGTAAATATAGTATATGCCCAAGGGATAATGGGCGGATACGGCGGCAAGTTCGCCCCGAGCGACCCGCTCACCCTCTCTCAGGCGCAGGTTCTTTTGTCGCGTGACGAAAAGATGCAAAAACTCCGAATCACGGACGAAAACCGCGACAAGCCCGTGTCCTACGCACTTTGGGTCTCCCTCTACAAAAAACTCGTCTCCGACTTGGAAAACACCGGCATAGCCAAGAAAAACATAATCGTCCTCGCCACCCACGCGCAAAACGAAAAACTGCCGCAATACGCAATGGTGACGGATATCGGCGTATTCACATATCAGGGGCTTGTCCTTGACGGCTACCTCGACCGCGAAATTTCCGTTTTATGCAAAGACGATGAAATAGTGGCAATCGAATCCGCGAGCAACACCCCGCCCACGATAAAAAATTGCACCGTCACAGCCCACGGCAACGACAAAATCGGCATCGAAGTGTCAGGCGTGTACCGCGAATTCGCCTGCTCCCCGAAACTTGACATAAAAGTCGGCGACATTTGCGACATAACCGTAAATGACGGACGCGTGATTTATTATTCAAAATCCTAGTACTGCTTTAAAATGAACAAAGGCGGGTTTGAACTGAACTCGTTCATTTTCGAGACTGCCTGTTCGTATGTCGAAACTTCCCTCGATTCCCACAAATTTCCGCGCAAAAAGCAAACGAATTTCTTGCCCATTGCCGTTTCAATATAGCAAAAATCGTTAGTGCCGCTTATGAAAGTTGGTTTGTCGTCTATGCGCGCGTTACCCCGCGCAACAATCCCCTCATACACGGTCATATAATCGCCCGAAATATGCTGAATGTATCCCATAAGGTTATAGGACGGGACTAAATCAAGTGTCGCGTCGGGAAAATTCTCGTTGATATACGATTTAAATTTATCGTGTCTTTCATAATTCGATAACCCTATCACCCAATTTCCGCTGATATTGTACAATAAGTACGCGTGAATTCGGTTATTGTTCTCAACGGGAGAAACAACCGCGACGGCGTATTTGTCATCTTTGTAAAGATACCTGAAGTTCACGTTCCCCAAAAGCTGTACAATCTGATTGTAGTCGTCACTTCCTTTTATAACCTTTTTGATTGTCCCGTGAGAATTGTCATATATTTTCAGCAAATCTTGCATATCAGGGCGTGACAACGTGCCGCGATATCCGTATTTATCCGAAATCACAAAACCGTCTGAGGTTTCATAGGCGGCGAAAATCTTGAGAAGGTCGAGTTTGTCAATTTCAGGAAGAATTGACGAATACTGTACAAGATGTACCGGTTTAACATACAAAAAAAGCGTCCTCGGGTTGATGTTTGAATTGTCCGCCGTCTGCAAAATCGAGTCAACGGAAATGTACTCTCCCGCCGCGCTCTCGTACAAATAGCCCTTGTTTGAAACATACATACTGAATTGTGAATATTTTTTGCAAAAATCCACCGCAAGCATCGCGGCGCGGTGGGTCATAAGCTGCACCTCGTGGGCGGTGAGTTCTCTCGGCTCCGAAACAGGCGTTACCACCTCAGGAACAACGGGAATCACGCCGATTGTCTGCATTGCTTCCGATAAATCCTTGGGTTTGTCCGCCGCAATCATACTGCTCACAAAGACTACCCCAAACAAAACCACAATCCCGCAAAACAATCTTGTGGTAGATTTAAAAATATACTTACGGTCAATATTCGCGCCGCAGTACGCGCAGCTTTCGTCGCCCGCGTTTATTGCGGTGTGGCATTTTTTGCAAAGCATAACAACCCTCCTATGTGGCGTATTTTATAATCAGCGTTTCGACCGCGCTTTCGGGGAGTTTGCCCGTTTTTATGTACGCGTCCGTCTTAAGACACTCCGCGATTGCTTCTTCCAGTTTCTTTTTGTCAAAATGTTTCGCCTTCGAGATTGCGTCTTTCGCCACGAAATCCCTAAGCCCCAAGAGTTTCGCCAAGTTCGCGGGGTTTTGCGCCGCGAGGAGTATCCGAAATTGCCGCTCCAAAAGCGCCAAAATGAGCAAAGGCGACTCCTTAGCCGCTATCAAATTTTGGTACATAGCAACCGCCAAATGAGGTTTTTTCGCGGCGAGTGCGTCAATCAAGTCAAACACGCGGTTTTCGAGGAGCAATGTCGAAATTTGCGCGATATCGTCTTTTTTAATCACATCGTCCGCGTAATCGATTAGTTTATTTAATTCAGTATACATTGTATCCATATTATTATTTACCGTTTGCACAAAAAACCGCGCCGTTTCCGCGTCGATTTTTTTCCCGAGGTCAGCCGCAACCGCGCAAACCCACTTCACAAGTTCGTTGTCGGAGGGTTTTTCAAAATCGATGCAAACGCCGTATTTTTGTATCTCTTTGTATGCCTTGCAGCGTTTGTCAACGTCCTCAATAAATATCACGACTGTCGTATCGGGAATTTGCTTAAAATATTCGGAAATTGCGTCCTTTTTGCCCAAAAACGCCCCGCTGTTCTTGACGATAAGAACGCGCCTGTCCGCCATAAACGGATACGTCTCGCATTTGTCAAAAAATCCCTCTGTGGCGGAGGTGGTTTCCTTGTTCATCATATGCGAATTCGGGTCGGGAAGCGCCGCGTCCGCAACCCTTGCGGCGTACATATTTTTCAGATACATTTCTTCGCCATAAAAAAGATACAAATTCGACAAATTTCCGTCCTTGATACTCTTGTTAAGTTCCTTTACGTCCATATTTTATCGCCGTCTTTACTCTAAGTCCGTCCCTGTATACCCCAATTCGTACCGCTCCGTGTTTCGCCGTTTCAAACAAAACAATATTTTCAAGCCGTTTTCTAGTTTCAGGCGGAATGAAGTTATAAACGTTATGTTCGGCATAACTCACGATTCCTATTTTCGGGTGTGCGGCTTGTAAAAATTCCGTACTATTAGAGTACTTTGAACCGTGATGCGGAATCTTCAAAACGTCCGTACCTAGATTATACTCTTTTATCAGGATTTTTTCCACGGTTTGCGTTATATCTCCCGTAAATAAAAATGACGCGTTTTTGTAGGATAATTTTAATACCGCCGAGGTGTCGTTCACGTCCTCATAGTATTCCTTTGTGTCGGGTGCAAGGCACATAAGCCTTGCCTTGCCAAGGGTGAATTTGTCGCCTCTTTCAAGAAATCCCACCTCTGTGCCGCTCTTTTTCGCCGCGTCCATAATTATTTTGAAATCCTCCGATTCCGTGTCAACGACGGCGGGCAGGTAAAGTTTCCCGACTTTCTTGTTCAGAAGAAGTTCCACAATTCCGCCGTAATGGTCATAGTCCGTGTGGGTGATTACCGCGTAATCAACGCGGCGTACCGCCAAATAATTCAGATACGGCAGGAGAACGCGCTTACCCGTTTTGATTTCGGGATTAAGAATATTCCCGCCGCCGTCGATTACCATTGTTTTCCCGGAACTCCTGATAACGAAACAATCCCCCTGCCCCACGTCAAGCATTGTCACGGAAAACGGCACATACAACAAGTTGAACGAAAAAGCGGCACAAAACGCTCCAAAGGCAATTTTCGCAAAACGATGATTTCTAAGAAAAAGGACGACCGCCAAGTAGTAAACCGCCGCGACGCCCAGCGGGATATACCCGAGCAGAACCCACGAGAAGGGGAATTTTGTGACGACCTCCAGAAAAACCTCGTAAAATTTGAGTATGGTGTACACCGCCGCCGCGACAGTCGTCGCAACAAAGCTAAACGGCGCAATCATTCCGACAATCCCCAGAACGAACCCGCCCGCCAGCAAAAAAGTAAACGTCGGAAACAAAATTATATTCACTAATATGGTGTACATAGAGTGGAACGGCAAAAAATCCGTACAAACGGGAAAAGTCGAGATACAAACGGATATGGAAATCCCCAGACTTTCGCGAATCCCTTTTGGGCAGCCTGCCAATAGCCTGTTAATCTTTGGAAAAATCAATATAATCCCCGCGACAGCCGAAAAACTGAACAAAAAGCCCGCGTCCCAAAGATAAAACGGATTCAGCAGTATTAAAAACGCCGACACGCAAAGTCCTGTAACTCCGTCATACGTGCGGTTGCAAAAAAACGCGGCGGCGGCGACAGCGAACATAATCACAGAGCGAACCACAGACGGCACGCACCCTGTAAGCACCATATACCCTAACAAAAACAACAAAGCTATCAGCTGGGATTTTTTCATACTGAAAAAGTTCGTCAAGAGCGCGGTAAGTGCCAAAATAACGATAACGATATGCAACCCAGATATTGACAATATATGGTAAATCCCGCCGACAGAGTACAGCCGCTCCAAATCGTCGTCAAGGTTTGCGCGTTCTCCCGCCACAAGCGCCTTCATAACCCCCGCTTCACGAGGCGGCAACGTATCGTCATACGCCTTGCATAAATATTCACGCAAACGCGGTATATAAAATCTTTTTGCTCCGACTTTGCGAATCTCGGGCGAATACATTTTGTAGTATACATCTCTTGCGGCATAGTATCTTTGCTCGTTAAACCCGCCGAAATTACGTTGCACCTGTAAAAGCCTAGCAACCCCCGTAACCTCTACAATATCGCCTAATTTGAACTCTTGTTCATTATAAACAAGATACCCCACGTCCGCCTGAACGATATATTTACCCGCCGACGGCGCGGAATCTTTTATATAACCTTTATATGTAATCGGCTTTTCGGAAGGTTTTTCTATTTGCGTATGGGTGTGGATATTGTACAGCCCAAACGCCGCAAACCCGAAAAACATAACGAAAAAGCCAAGGTGTACCCGAAAAAATTTTGTAAGGGCGAACGCCGCGAACGCCCACAAAACCGCGAAAAGAAAGATATGTCCGTAGTAACCCGAAAAAACGCCCGCAATGTAGAAACATACGGCGGTCGCGAGCGGTCTTTTCATATTATTCAGGCTTTGCCGATTGAGCCGAAAAGTTCAAATTTTTCTTTGCAGGTCAGTTTGATAGCCTCATAGCCAGGGTTAAGGAGTTTGCGCGGGTCAAAGCCCTTCGATTTTTGGTCGCCGCCGTCCTCGATATATTTGCGGGTCGCCGCCGCGAAAGTGAGCTGGCACTCCGTGTTTACGTTGATTTTTGAAACGCCTAAGGAAATCGCTTTTTTAATCATTTCTTCGGGGATACCCGTGCCGCCGTGGAGAACGAGCGGGATTTCGTTCGTGCCTTTGTGGATATTCTCGAGCGCGTCAAATGCCAAACCTTTCCAGTTTGACGGATAAACGCCGTGGATATTGCCGATGCCCGCCGCGAGAAAATCGATTCCAAGCGCCGCGATTTTCTGGCACTCCGCAACGTCCGCGACTTCGCCCGCGCCCACAACGCCGTCTTCTTCGCCGCCGATACTGCCGACTTCCGCCTCGATAGAAAGCCCGTTGTCGTGCGCGAGTCTAACGAGTTCCGTCGTTTTTTCAACGTTTTCGTCAATTTTGAAATGGCTTCCGTCAAACATAATGCTTGTAAAGCCCGCCTCGACACACTTCTTACAGCCGTCATACGTTCCGTGGTCAAGATGAAGGGCAATCGGCACGGTGATTTTAAGGGATTCGTCCATTGCGCGAACCATAGCCGTAACGGTCTTAAACCCCGTCATATACTTGCCCGCACCCTCCGAAACGCCGAGTATTACAGGCGCGCCGAGTTCCTGCGCGGTCGTGAGGACGGCTTTTGTCCACTCAAGGTTGTTAATGTTGATTTGAGCAACGGCGTAATGTCCGTCACGCGCCTTAATGAGCATTTCTTTCGCGTTTACTAACATACCAAATACCCCCTGTTATTCTTTTTCAAATTGGTCTTTGCCTACGCCGCACATAGGACACACCCAGTCGTCAGGGATATCCTCAAAAGCCGTGCCCGGTTTTATGCCCGAATCCGCGTCGCCGACTTCCGGGTCGTAAATGTATCCGCAGACTATGCATACATATTTTGTCATGCAATCAAACCTCCTATACTATTTCTTCCCATTATAGATAAATCCGTTAGCGGTGTCAACCGTAATAGAAATATAATCGGGGATAAGATTCGTGACGTTCTCGCGGCATATGACAAAGGGTATGCCGAGAGCTTTGCAGACAGTTATCGCGTTCCTCTGTTCGTAGGAGTCGTCGCCGGAGCCGACGATTACGCAGGACGCTTTTTTGATAAGCCCAATCATCTCGTCGGTGGTTTTTGTCGCGACAAGTATGTCGCCCTCAAGGATTTCCTTGACATATTTTCCGTCCTCGTCAACACCCTTGATTACGTTGGCGCGTCCGCGTACTGTCTTGTCGCCGTAGCCCTCGCCTGTCGTAAAAATATTGCCGATTACCTGTACCTTAAGCGTGTTCGTCGTTCCCGCGCCGTCAACGGGAAGGCTTGCCGTGATAACGACGGAATCCCCCGTTTTCGCGATGCCCAGATTTTCAACGACAGTCACAGCCACGTCAAAAACGTTGTCGTTTTCAATCTGTTCTTTATGCAAATGCGGCACGCAACCCCACGTAATGTTTAACTGGCGTTCCGTGACGGGGTTGTTTGTGATTGCCAAAATCGGGCAATTCGGGCGGAATTTGGAAATCATACGCGCCGTGAACCCCGAGGAGGTGATTGCCGCGATACAAGCCGCGTCAAGGTCGCTCGCAATGGAAAAAGACGCGTGGCTTATCGCGTTCGTGTTGGTGATATGCGACGCGGACAATTTGCTTTTTTGCGAAACATCCCCGTAGTAGTCAATGTTTTCTTCCGTCATTTCGGCAATCCGCGCCATCATCTTGACGCTCTCGAGAGGGTGGTGTCCGCTCGCCGTCTCGCCCGAAAGCATAATCGCGTCCGAACCGTCATAAATCGCGTTAGCCACGTCGCTCACCTCGGCGCGTGTCGGACGCGGGTTATGCACCATAGATTCAAGCATCTGCGTCGCCGTGATTACGGGCTTGCTCTTGTCGTTCGACATACGGATAAGGCGTTTTTGCGTGACAGGCACTTCCTCGGGGTTTAGTTCCACGCCCAAATCCCCACGCGCAACCATAATTCCGTCCGACACGTCAAGAATACGCCCGATGTTGTTCACGCCGTCGCGGCTCTCGATTTTGGATATGATTTTTATCTCGTGTCCGCCGTTGTCCTCAAGAATCTGGCGAATCTTAAGCACGTCCGTTTCGGAACGTATAAACGACGCCGCAATGTAGTCGAACCCCATTTTTATGCCGAAAATAATGTCGTCCGTGTCCTTGTCCGTGAGGGACGGAAGGCTCACGTAAACGTCGGGTACGTTCACGCCCTTGCGGTCGCTGAGCGTTCCCGCGTTTATGACGGTGCAGATAATATCCGTATCCGTCAGCGAATCAACTTTAAGTTCGATAAGCCCATCGTCAAGAAGTACGCTTTTGCCGATTGTCAAATCCTGCGGTAATTCCGCGTGGGTCACGGACACGACAGTTTCGTCGCCCTCCACCTCCCGCGTGGTAAGCGTGAATTGCTGCCCCTGCTCGAGCTCCACCGAACCGCTTTTAAACGTCTTTATGCGTATCTCGGGGCCCTTTGTGTCAAGTATCATCGGAATCGGCTTGCCCATTTCCTCACGCGCCTGCTTGAGTTTCGCAATCATTTCCCCGTGAGATTCGTGCGTGCCGTGCGAAAAGTTGAATCTCGCCCCGTCAAGCCCGTTCTGTATCAGTTTCTTTATCGTATCAACGTTGTCGCAGGCTGGTCCTAATGTGCAGACTATCTTTGTTTTACGCAATATATAACCTCCTCTTATATCTTCTCTGGCGTGGGCGGAACGTTTTGGGATTCCGTAGCAATCATTACCCACTCACGGTAATCTTCAGCAAGGTCAATCAAAGAATTGTACTGTTCGGGAGTCGTTGAACTTTTACGAATCTTTATCTTGTCGATAAGCGCCATATACGCGATTAAAAGAGACGAATTGTAGGTGTGGTCGCTCATAACTTCCTCCTTGCGAACTATATTTTTTCGGGTACGGGACTGATGTCGTTAGTGCCTGTCATCGTTATAACCCATTTTCGGTAATCCGCAACAAGGTCAATAATAGAATTGTATTCCTTGGGCGTTAGCGAAAATTTTGTAACCCGCGCTTGGGCAAGTAACATTTCGTATCCGCTTATAATAGTCGCGTTGTACTGGTGGTCGCTCATAATTTCCTCCCGCGTTTCAAACAATGCCGTATCAGTCATAAAATCATCTCCGTATCAGACCGAAAGCGTTTTGAGGATATTGTACATAGTCGGGTCGTACACCCTTTGCTCGTTAAGCCCCTCTTCAAGGTCAATATCGACGTCTTTTCCGTTTTTCACGACAATCACGCGGTTTTGCTTGCCCTGAAGAAGAACGTCAACCGCCATATACCCCATAACGGACGCGTGGAGACGGTCCACCGCCGTCGGCGAACCCCCGCGCTGGAGGTATCCGAGTATCGTGGCGCGTGTCTCAATCCCGATTCTGCCCTCGATTTCTTTCGCCATTTTAACGCTGTTGCCGATTCCTTCCGCAACGACAATAAGGTTGTGCGTCTTGCCCTTTTTGCGGTTTCTTTGGATAAGTTCCTCAAGCTCCTCGTGGTTGTTTGTCGCGGAATCCTCCGGTATAAGTGCCTCTTCCGCGCCGCCCGTAAGCCCGCACCAAAGAGCTATATATCCCGCGTTTCGCCCCATAACCTCAACGATGGAACAGCGTTCGTGAGAGCCAGAGGTGTCGCGTATTTTGCCGATTGCCTCCATTGCCGTGTTCACGGCGGTGTCGAACCCGATTGTGTACTCGCTGCACACAAGGTCAAGGTCAATCGTCCCGGGAAGCCCGATAACGTTTACCCCGCGGCGTATAAGTTCCGCGCCTCCGTGAAGTGAGCCGTCCCCGCCGATTACAACCAGCGCGTCAAGTTCTAGGTCCCTGCAATTTTTTGCCGCCTTGTCCTGCCCCTCGGGTGTGCGCATTTCCTCCGAACGCGCCGTGAGGAGGATTGTGCCGCCGCGCTGAATGATATCCGACACGGAACGAGGAGTCATATTGATAATATTTTCGCTGTCGATAGAGCCGTTGTAGCGGAACGCGTTGAGAAGCCCCTCATACCCGCGCTTTATCCCCACAACGTCTATATCGTTATACAACGCCGTTCGCACGACCGCGCGGATTGCGGCGTTCATTCCCGGAGCGTCCCCGCCGCTCGTCAAAACCCCGATTTTCTTAATTGCCATTGACACAACCTCCATGAAAAAATGTAATCAACCCAAGATAACCTATTCTAACTAACTTACCATATTTTTTATATTTAGTCAAGTTAAAAATAGGGAGTTGACTTTTTGACCGCGTTGTGCTATAATGCACTCCGTGTAAGATTGTCCAAACGAAAGGGATTATTCCGAATATGAGCGGCAGGTCGGTTATAAATTTCACGCAATGTTACAAATGGGATAACTTTAAGTTTATCGACTTGTTCGCGGGTATCGGCGGCATACGTTTAGGGTTTGAACACGTTGGCGGACGATGCGTCTTTTCGTCTGAGTGGGACGAACAGGCGGCGAAAACATATGAGGCGAATTTCGGAGAACGTCCGCACGGAGATATTACGAAGATAGCGTCAGGCGATATACCGGATTTTGATATGTTACTCGGCGGATTCCCTTGTCAGCCGTTTAGTATAATTGGCGGTAAGGCGGGTTTTGGTCACGAAACACAAGGGACGTTGTTTTTTGAGATTGAAAGAATACTAAAAGATAAACGCCCGAAAGCTTTTATGCTCGAAAATGTTCGAAACCTCACCGCGCACGATGGCGGCAAGACCTTTCAAACCATAGAAAATCACTTAAAGGCGCTCGGGTATAATGTCTATTCAAAAGTATTAAACGCGCTTGATTTCGGAGTTCCGCAAAAACGCGAAAGAATAATAATATGCGGGTTTCGCGACAATGTAGATTTTATTTTTCCGACACCCGTTCCCGAATGTGAAAGATTGTCGCTTTCTGATGTTCTTGAAAACGAAAATGAAGTAAGCGTGTCCTTATGGGTTCGCGATAAAATAAAACAAAGCCGAACCACGCGTATGAAAACAGTTCTCGAACGCCCGTATATAACGCACGAGAACGTAGGCGGGTCTATTACCCCGCACCACTTTTCTTGCGCGTTACGGGCAGGAGCGTCGGCAAACTATATCTTGATAAATAACGAACGCCGCCCGTCCGAAAGAGAAATGCTGCGCTTGCAGGGTTTCCCCGATACCTTTAAGGTTGTAGTACCTTATAGCGGCATAAAAAAACAAACCGGAAACAGCGTCGCCGTTCCCGTCATCAAGGCGGTCGCGGAAGAAATGATAACCGCGTTAAAAAAACACGAACGGGAGAATACAAACAATGGACGTTGAACAGGCAAAAGCCGCGCTTGATAAGATTATCAAAAAATCACGGGTACACCTCTACAAACCTATTCAGATAGCGGAAATACTATATCGTCATAGAATATCGCAAGGTACGGTAGACTTGTTAAACCTTGACGATTACCGCAACGCAAGCAAAAAATGGCGTGATAAGATTAGTCGTGTATTGCTCGGTCGTACATGTACAAGCAGCGCGCGATTTCAAGACGACTTATTTAACGACAACGCAATACCGCCGCAAGTGCTGAATGTACTAGGTCAAGAGAATGTCCGCACGTCTGGCGCGGTAGAAGCGTATATTTACGGACATTTTACAAACAGGCACACGCAATTATCGGAAGCCTTGAATTATTGCCTTAACGCCGCAAAAGAAAATTTCGAGGTTGCCGCGTTCATAAACTCTTTCCGTAATTAAGCGGGATTAAAGCGGAGTATAGATAAAAGCCTTGTTTTCAACGCTTGTATCCGCGTTTCAGCGAAAAGAAACAAGACTTGTTAACGGAATTTGTCGATTTCGCAAAAATGATTATGTGCCTTGACACGGATAACGCTAAAAGCGTTCAAAACGCGCAAGTTTTTCGTGTCGGCGTAACAAATGCCGCCGACAGGGGGCTTGATATGTATTCTAACTGGGGTCCGGCTATTCAGATAAAACATTTAAGCCTTAATGAAGATTTAGCGAATGAAATAGTTGACGGTGTTTCAAGCGACAAAATAGTTATCGTCTGCAAAGACGCGGAGGAACGGTTGATATTGTCGTTGCTTAATCAAATAGGTTGGCGGAATAAAATACAAAGCGTTGTTACCGAAACGAACCTTATCGAATGGTACGAAAAAGCATTGCGCGGTAAGTATGCCGATGTTCTAGGCGATGACTTATTGTCCTGTTTGTGTTTTGAAATATCAAATGAATTTCCGTCATTATCTGAAATTCCTGATATACTGAAAGAACGCGGATATGACGATATTCATAATGAGTTTTGGAGTTCAAGTTTAACATAAGACACGGGGTGTATTTTGTGAGAATATCCGTAAAGGCGCGGTACGGTCTGTCCGCTATGATATGTTTGGCGCAGAGTTACCGCGCGCAGGAGTACGTTACAATAATAAGTCTGGCTAAACGCCTTGATATTTCAAAAATTTACCTTGAGCAGGTTTTTTCACTGCTAAAGAGGGCGGAACTTGTTTCGTCGACAAAAGGGGCGCAGGGCGGCTACCGCCTAATGAAAAACCCGTCCGAAATCACGGCGGGCGACATTTTGTACTCCATCGAGACTTCTATGTTCGAGAAAACCGAAAACACGATTGAGGAAAACGAAAAATTCATCGAGAGCGCTATGCGGGATATGGTTTTTGAGAAGGTTGACAAAGCTATTCGCGACTCTCTTTGCGTGACGCTTGACGAACTTGTGGCGGAGAGCGAAAAGCAGGCGGCGGAGGGCTATATGTTCTATTTGTGAAAGATTTCGACAATCTTGAATTTCACCTTGACAGGATTCGTGACGACATTATAGCTTTCGGCGGGCAGGTTTTCGCGCAGTTTGTCTTTCATCTCGTCGGAAACTTGCGCCGCGTCCACAAAGCAAAGGGGCGGGAACATTACGCACCACCAGTTGCGTCCCTTTGCCGCGCCTATTTCGATTCTAAGCGCCTCGTATGTCCCGGCGGGGAGGGCGATGTCGCCGTATGTTTTCGTCGGGAACGCGCTTTTTTCGAGTTTCGCGCTAACGCTGTAAGCTGCTCCGCCAGAATAAACCGCGTTTTGGGCGGTTTCCTGTATCTTGGGCAAATTTTCGAGAATCAGGGAACGGGCGGAGGATATGTCTTTTCCGTTAAGGATTTCGCCGTAGCGCGCCAAAATTTCGTCGCGCACGCGGAGCTTGAGCGTCTGGTCGATTTCGCGGTCGCTGTTCGCCAATATATGCAGACGGATTACGTTGTCGGTAATCCCTTTTTCGGTTCGCTCCGCGTAGGACGCTCCCGCCGCCGTGACTATAACCCCCGCCAATACCGATATTACAAAGATTTTCGCGTCAAACAACCTACCCAGCATATGTATGCCCCTTTATATAATATTTTAAGTAAAGTATTTCCAAAGTTTAAGAAAATAATCACGCCAAAGATTGTTGACAGTCTCCTTTATATGTGCTAAAATTTATTCTAACAAAAATATACATATAAAGGTGATTAGCACAATGAAATCAGGCGTTTTTGGCGTTCTCCAGCGCATCGGGCGTTCTTTTATGCTCCCGATTGCGCTTTTACCCGTCGCGGGCTTGCTGCTCGGGCTAGGCGGTTCTTTTACCAACGAAAGTATGATTGAGGCGTACAACCTCCAGAACGTTCTGGGGGAAGGCACCGCGCTAAACGCCGTGCTCACCGTAATGCGCGAGGCGGGCGACGTAATATTCGGGAATTTGCCGATATTGTTCGCTATGGGTATCGCCCTCGGTATGGCTAAGAAAGAAAAGGAAGTCGCGACGCTTGCGGCGGCGGTCGGCTTTTTTGTAATGCACGCGTCGATTGCGGCAATGGTTAAAATCGCGGTGGCGGGCGGCAAAGTTTTCAAGGACGGGCAGCTCGCGTCCGTCGTCGGGCTTAACTCCCTGCAAATGGGCGTTTTCGGCGGTATCGTCGTCGGGCTTGGCGTGGCGGCTTTGCATAACAGATACTACAAAAAGGAACTCCCCCCCGCCCTGTCGTTTTTCGGCGGGACGCGTTTCGTACCGATAGTAGTTACTGTGGCGTATGTATTTGTCGGTATTCTTATGTACTTCATATGGCCCGTGTTTCAGCAGGGAATCGCCCTTATCGGCGAGGGTATGCAGTCGGCGGGGCTTGTCGGCACGCTGATATTTGGGCTTATAAAACGCGCCCTCATTCCTTTCGGTCTGCATCACGTTTTCTATATGCCTTTTTGGTACACGGAAATCGGCGGCGTTTTCCCCGTAAAAGAAATGGTTGACGGAGCGGTGCAAACGGTAAATGTCGCGGGCGGACAAAAGGCGTTTTTCGCCGAACTCGCCAATATGCAGCTTATCACCCACTTCAACTCGGACGCCACCCAGTATTTCTCGGGCGAGTTCATATTTATGATGTTCGGACTTCCCGGCGCGGCGCTTGCTATGTACAAATGCGCCAAACCTGAAAAAAAGGCGGTAGTCGGCGGCTTGCTCCTTTCGGCGGCGCTCACCTCCTTCTTCACGGGTATCACAGAACCGATTGAGTTCACTTTCCTCTTTGTCGCTCCCGTCTTGTTCGTTATCCACGTCATTCTCGGCGGTTTGGCGTATATGATTGCCCACGCGCTCAATGTCGGCGTGGGGCTTACGTTCTCGGGCGGGCTAATCGACCTTGCCTTATTCGGGATACTGCCCGGCAACTCGAAAACGAGCTGGATTTGGATTCCGATTATCGGCGCGATTTATTTTGTACTGTACTACGGGATTTTCACTTTCCTTATTAAAAAACTCGACCTTAAAACCCCGGGACGCGAAGAGGGCGACGGCGAGGTAAAACTCTTCACAAAAGACGATTACCGCGGACGAGAGAGCGGCGGCGCGGTTTCCGAAAACAAGGGCGACGAACTTTCGGCGATAATCACAATCGGGCTGGGCGGCAAGGCGAACATAAGCGACGTTGACTGCTGCGCGACGCGCCTTAGGGTAACGGTTAAAAACGAGAACCTTGTTAAACAGGAGATTCTTAAGGGGCAAACGGGCGCGTCGGGCGTTGTGTGCAAAGGAACGGGCATACAGGTAATATTCGGACCGCGTGTGACAATCGTGAAATCGAACCTTGAGGACTATTTGGAATCCCCCGCGTCGGACTCCCCCGTTATCGTTTCTCTTAAGGAAGAACCCAAACCCGCCGCAGCTCCTTCCGCCGCCTTTACGGGCAATATCTCCTCCCCTCTCGAGGGCGAGTTAATCCCGCTTAGCGAAGTGCCTGACGACGTTTTCGCGGGCGAAATCCTAGGCAAGGGCGCGGCGGTTATCCCGACAGTCGGCGTCGTAAAAGCCCCCTTTGACGGCACGGTAACCTCCGTCGCCGAAACAAGCCACGCTATCGGCATAACTTCGGACGACGGCGTCGAGGTGTTAATCCACGTTGGCGTTGACACCGTGAAGCTAGGCGGCAAGGGTTTTAGCATAAAGGTCAAGGAAGACGACAAAATCAAAAAAGGCGATATCCTAAACGAATTCGACATAGCTCTGATTAAAGAGGCGGGATACCCCGTCGTAACCCCCGTAATCATCACAAACACGGACGATTACACCGATGTTTCTAATCTCCCGAAAGGCAGCGTTACTTTTGGGCAGGATATAATCGAAATAAAATAGATGAGGAGAATGTTTTATGAAGACTTTTGACTACACAATCACCGACGAAATCGGGATTCACGCACGTCCTGCGGGGCTTTTGGTGAAAGAGGCGAAGAAATTCAAGTCTTTGGTTACCGTCACCCTAGGCGAAAAAACCGTTAAAGCTTCCGCTATGGCACTTATGGGACTGGGAGCTAAAAAAGGGAGTACAATAACCGTAAACGTTAACGGTGAGGACGAAGACGTTTCTGCGGCGACAATCGAAACTTTTTTGAAAGAAAACCTGTAAGGGTGATATAATGGAAAAATTTGAGGGAAAAAGCATATACAACGGCGTTTCAATCGGCACGGTGCTTTTTTACGGAAAAGCCGACAGCAACGTGAAAAGAAGGACAATCGGCGAGGGCGAAATCGAGGCTGAAATAGAGCGGTTCGAGGCGGCGCGGATTAAGGCTCAGGAGCAAATCCACGGATTGTATGAACAGGCGCTTAAAAAAGTCGGCGAGAACGAGGCGGCGATTTTCGAGGTTCACGAAATGCTCCTTGACGACGACGATTTCATTGATACTATCGTCGACATAATCAAGACGCAAAAGGTGAACGCCGAATACGCGGCGGCGGTCACGGGCGACAACTTTTCAAAAACCTTTTCGTCACTTCCGGAGAGCGACTATATGCACGGACGCGCCGCGGATATTTTGGATATTTCGGGACGCGTGGTGAGCGTGCTTTTGGGCGTGTCGCGAGAACCCAACTTTGAGTACCCCGTTATCGTTGTGGCGGACGACCTCGTGCCGAGCGAAACAGTACAAATGGATAAGGAGAAACTTCTGGGGTTCGCGCTACAAAGCGGTTCGACAAATTCCCACACCGCGATACTTGCGCGGACTATGAACATTCCCGCGATTACGGGGATAAGGATTTCTCCGGCGTGGAGCGGACGCACCGCAATCATAGACGGGTTCGGAGGGGCTTTTTATATCGACCCCGACTTGGAAACTATTGACAAGTTTAAAAAAGTTCAGGAACGCGAGGCGGAAAAACGTCTCCTGCTTCTTGAACTAAAAGGAAAAGACGACCAGACGAAAAGCGGACGCAAAATACGCCTTTACGCAAATATCGCGAGCGTGGGCGACTTGGCGGCGGTTTTGGCGAACGACGCGAAAGGCATAGGGCTTTTTCGAAGTGAGTTTTTATACCTTGAAAGTGACAACTATCCGTCGGAAGACGCGCAATTCAAGGCATACAAACAAGTCGCCGAAACTATGTCAGGCAAAAAGGTTATCATACGAACGCTCGACATAGGCGCGGACAAACAGGCGGATTACTTCAATATCCCAAAAGAGGAAAATCCCGCAATGGGATACCGCGCAATCCGTATCTGCCTTGACCGCGTGGACGTGTTCAAAACGCAGTTACGCGCCTTGTTTCGGGCAAGTGCCTTCGGGAATATCGCCGTAATGTACCCTATGATTATTTCGGTTGACGAGGTTCGCAAAATCAAGCTGATTGTCAAGGAAGTCAAAGACGAACTTGACTCGCACAACATAAAATATGGAAACGTCGAACAGGGTATTATGATTGAAACGCCCGCCGCCGTTATCATAAGCGACTTGCTCGCGAAAGAAGTCGATTTCTTTAGTATCGGGACGAACGACCTCACCCAGTACACGCTCGCGGTGGACCGCCAAAACCGCAAAATCGACGCGCTGTGCGACACGCACCACCCCGCCGTTTTGCGAATGATACAGACAGTCGTTGACAACGCCCACGAAAACGGTATCTGGGCGGGTATCTGCGGGGAACTTGGCGCGGACCTCACCTTGACGACGAAATTCGTTGAAATGGGCGTTGACGAACTTTCTGTGTCGCCATCGTTTGTACTCCCTATCCGTAAGATAATACGCGAAATAGAATAATTACCGATGTAAAACTGCGAATCAAAAAAATAATTTGAGTAAAAAATCTCTTGTGGGTAGGAAATACTCACAGGGGATTTTTGCTTTTATATGAAATTCGGAAATAATTGTGTTTAACTACGCCGACGAGTACGCGAAGATATTGGAGCTTACCAATACGGTAAATAAATCGAATCGGAGGGAAAATACAAACCGCGAGGGTTTGCAGAGTTTACTGTAGAACGTTAAACGAATTGAGTTTCTGATGGATGCTTGTGATAATGAATTTACTTATGAACAGGTAGAGTTGCTTAATGGTTTGCTTTGTTTAGAGTATCGAACTGACCGCGAAGCATTTCATCACTTAAAAAATTTGTACAATGAAATGAATATGCGCCACAATATAACTTATCGTTTTGGTTATCTAAAAAAAATGGTTCAGGATTATGGGAAATGATATTTTTTATCTACTAAGTATCATATATATAGTTACAAATTTTTATTTTTAATCAAACTTCTATTTTTGTTTATATAATTATATTGACTAAATAGATTATTTTTTATATAATACAACATAATAGTTTATTGTTTCGCTTTTCAAAGTTTTGTTGTAAGATATTGTAAATTAAATTAATTAATATTTGCTCTATCTTATAAATTTAAAAATTCTAATAGATTTATTTCAAGTATTTCGAGGTGATACTTGTTTATGCTTAAAAGTGTATATAAATTTTTTGCGATTATTGGATTAGTAGTATTGTTTTTTTTGTCAAGTTGTGCCGCAAATTCAAGTCTGCAATTACGTTCAAAAGTTTCTGATGATGAGGCTAAGAGACAAATAGTAGGATATCTTAAAGAAAAATATGATAAAGACTTTGAGATAACATTTACGAATCCTATGAGTTTCAAGTATTGCCAATATAAATTTGAGGCTGAATCTATACCTGAAAAAGACTTTGTTTATATTTCGGCATCTTTATACAAGAACGGGAAAATAGCTTGTAATGACGATTACTTCGCTTATCTTATAAGAGACGATTATGGAAAATATATTTCAGATGTTATTGCAGAGGTTTACCCCGAGAACAAAGTTATTGCATACAGTTTAGGATATAAATTTAATGGGTTTGATAAAAATTCCACATTCAAAGATGCATTGGAAAATTATCAACAAATACACTCTGCATTTCAGTTGACAATTTATATAAACGAGGAAAATAGCAGAGAACGAAAAATGAAAATATCAAATGAAATCGCACAACAACTTTATATCAGTGGTTTTAGTGATTCTGCTTACGTTTATTGTGTAAGAAATGAAGAAAACAAAGGGTATCAGACTTTAAAAAGAGGTATTGGCACTAAGGAGCAAATGGATTTATTGGAATGGACAGGTCTCATTGTTATGTTCAGAAAAAACGATCTGCCATATAAACTGGTGGGATTCTATGATGTAATTGACGGCGAAATGATTAAGGAGAATATGAGATGAGTGAAGTTATTTGGTCTATGATGACAAAATCAGATAGTGTACTTGACCTAAACTCTATTTTGTTGTTGGATAATTTAGCATATTTTAGAGGTTTTCAACATCGATTCACTCCAAACTCTGGACTATTAGAAAAATATCTTGATTCATTAAATCCGGTGAAGTTAAGGTTGTTATCGTCCGAGACCTTTCGAGGTTATCCCGCGACTATAGTCAAGGCTATTTAAAATATTGAATAGATGTGTTAAAATAAAAGTATGGCATATTCAATAGATTTAAGGGAAAAAGCGTTGAACGCATTGAAGAATGGTCATTTAAAAAGTGAAGTTAATGAG
>BNUF01000006.1 GCA_025997155.1 Clostridia bacterium | reverse complement strand
GCTTTTGAGATTTGGGCTATGATAGACGATATGTCGTCGACTTGCCCGATGATTTCGCGTAGCGCGTCTGCTGTGGCGGTCGCCGTCCTCGAGCCTTCCTCTGTTTTTTGGATAGAGTTCGCGACTAGTTCTGTTGTTTCCTTTGCGGCGACGGAACTTCTGCCCGCAAGTGAGCGGACTTCTTCGGCGACGACGGCGAAGCCTTTTCCGTGTTCGCCCGCCCGTGCCGCCTCGACGGCGGCGTTCAGCGCAAGCAGGTTTGTCTGGAACGCTATGTCGTCGATTACCTTTATGATTTTTCCGATGCCGCGTGACGCGCCGTTGATTTCCTCCATAGATTTAAGCATACGCGTCATTGCCTCGTCGCCCTTTGTGCCCGTTATCTTTGAAGCTTTTGCCAGTTCGTCGGCGCGGTTTGACGCGTCCGCGTTACTGTTGGTTTGTTCTGAAACTATACTGAGTGAAGAGGAGAGTTCCTCGACAGACGCGGCTTGCGTCGTCGCGGTCTGCGCCAAAACCATACTGGACTCGGCGATTTGTTTAGCCCCCGCGCTGACGGATTCGGACGCAAGGGCAATATCCTTGATGATTACGTTGAGCGTTTGTATAATGTTGTTGATTGCGGATTTTATTCCGTCAAAGTCGCCTACGAAAGGTTTGGTGATTTCGGCGGTGATATCGTTTCGGGACACCGCGCCTAGAGTCTCGCGGATTATGTTTATATATGAAGAAAGTTCCGTTAGCATATAGTTCATATTCGTCTTAATGTTTTCAAAGTCGCCTTTGTAGCTGCCCTCCATTTTGACGGAAAGGTCGCCACGCGCCATTTTTTGGAGAATGTCGGACGCTTCCTCTATGGGTTTGTTTATGTTGATTACAAGGTTGTTCAGGTTGTTAAGAATGTCAAGCCACGTGCCTTTTGCGGCAGCCGTGTCGGCGCGGAAAGAGAGGTCGCCGTCGCTAGCTTTTTTCGCCAACGCGCTGATTTCGCCCGATACATGGGAGAAGTTGGCGCGGAGTCCGTCAACTATTTTGTTGCCCATTTGAAGTTCGCCCGGGTATTGTTTCACGTCCGCCCCAAAGTCGCCCTCCCCGAATTTGCCGAGAACGCCCAGAACTTCCGTGAAGTTGTCGACATATGTGAAGGTCATATCGTTGACGCTTCGCACTATTCCAAGGTACGTACCCGTATGGTACTCCTCGGGGATACGGTATTTGTAGTCGCCCTTCTCGTGCCGTTCGGACATTATCTTAAGCCCGTCCACAAGCCGCAGAATAGCGGAAACGACATGGGCGAAGTTGTTGTAGATTTTCCCGATTTCGTCGTGGGAGTCGTCTTCTGAACGCGCCCTGAAAGAAAGGTCGCCGTTTGAAAGTTCTGTCATAGCGGTGTTGATACGACTTAGTGAGTAGCGCAGGAGTTTTTTCGTGACGTTAATCGTGACGGAGCTTGATATTATGCACATTAGAATAAAGACGACCGCCACAACCCCGATTGCCTTGTACAGAGGGGCGAGTATGACCGACTCGGAAACAGCCGAATAAACCGTCCAGTTCACAGAATCAAGCGGAATCCCGACAATCCACCGCACCGTGCCGTCGTAATCCGTTATCTTGACGGGAGGGCTGCCCGCGGGCGGGAGGTTCGCGTAGGATTCTATGTCCTTTATCATTGTGTAGGTTTTTCCGTCCGACATATAGTCCTTATTCGGGTGGGTAAGGATTTCGCCGTCGTTATGAATCAAAAAAGCATAGCCGCCGTCAGGCATATGGAGATTGTCCACCGTGTCCGTGACGACTTCCATTTTTACGTCCATTGCGATTACCGCGTCCATACCGTCGATTGTACCGATATGCTCTGTGAAGTTCATAACGAGAAGTCCGAGTGCCGCGCTAAGGTACGGTTTTGTCACAATAGGCTTGCCGCCCGCGTTCATTCCGTCCTTGTACCAGCTTCTTTCGGTCGCCTTGTACGCCGAGCGGTCGGTCACGTCGTCGATTGCCCAAACGCCTTTGTTGTCGGAAAACCCGACATACAAATCCTTCATTTCGGGCAGGTTCTTGATTACGCCCTCAATCGTGTGTTTAAGAAACTCGTCCCTGTGGCCCTCCGCGACAAGAGCTTCGCCGGTTGCCTGAACGGTGGCTTTTCTCACCTCCACCCAGCCGTCAAGTTCTTTCGCCCCGAAAGAAACCGTCGCCTGAAGCCGCCCGAGCGCCTCGTCAAGTATAATCTGCCTTGATATCACGACGAGAAGAACGGTGACAAGGAGCATACTAAGCCCGACCACGGGTATCATAGTGTTCGCGAGACGCTGGCTTATACTCTTTCGTTTAACCTTTTTGTTATTCATATACTAACCCCCCTATAAGTATCTTATATATCAAAGCAAAAAGACGGAATCGGCGAAATCGTCATAAGGCGGGAAAGGAATTTTTTCTCCCGCGCGGATAACGTCTTTTCCATGGAGAAAGAAACCCAACGATTTAGGGAATAGAGTAACGCCAGCCAAACGAATAGTCCCGCGACCTCGAATAAATTGTTCCACCAACCCCTTGCGTCATATCGACTTTTTTATGATAAGCAAAATAATCAGGTTCATCGGAAAACCGAATATCAGCGCAAAACCTATGGCGAACGGGTGAAGTATAAGCATATCAGTACACAGCGTATCCGTCGCGTCCGTTTTCCTTTGCCGTGTACAGCGCCTTGTCGGCGGCGGCGTACAGTTCCTCGAATTGCGTCCCGTTTCTTGGCGCGATAGAAATTCCGATACTCGCGGTGACGTGCTTGTCGCCTCCGCGTGGGACGACTTTTTTTAGTTCCTCGCGGATAAGTTTCGCCTTTCTTTCCGCGACAAAGAGACTTCCGACGCTTTTGCAGAACACGACAAACTCGTCTCCGCCCTGCCTTCCGAGCAGGTCGGAACTTCGCATCGCCTTTTTAAGCGTGTTCGAGAACGCGACTAAAACCTCGTCTCCCGCCGTATGTCCGTATTTGTCGTTCACAATCTTGAAAAAATCCACGTCAATCATCAAAAAAGCGTCCATTTGATTTTCGTCGATACGTCCCAGAAGATGTACGCTCACCTGCCGTTGAAACGCCTCGCGGTTGAGGATTTTTGTGAGGGGGTCGGTCTCGGATTTGAGGGTTATAAGGTTGAGGCTCGTTATGTATTCCTCGGTTTTTCGTTCCATGGACTTAAGGGATTCCGCCAAACTCTGGAGTTCGTCCCTCGTGTTTATCGTAATGTTTCTGATGCTCGATTCGCCGTCTTTATGGTCGACAAGGAAACTATCGGCGGCGGCGGCGATTTTGTTTATCGGTTCCACGATTGTTTTGTGAAGGATTTTCAGGTACGCGGCGGCGAAGAGGATTGTGACAAGAAGTACGATTAGCCCCAAGTTTCGGAGGTAATTCATACGCTCGGTTTCCACTATGTCCATGGGGTAATCGACCCCCACATACCCCTTAAAAGTCCCGTCGCTGCCGTAAAGCGGCGTACATACCGTTATCAGCCAGCCGAAAACGGTTCTCCCGATAAACGGGTCTACCGCGCCGCCTTTTTGCACCTGTGCGCTGAAATCGGGGTGATTCGGGTCATAGTAGTCGAATCCCCCGATTTGTCCCGCGAAAATAGGTCTTGTGTCGTATACGTACAAAAAGCCCTCGCTTGTCGGGCGAAACACATATAAATCAAGCACTCTGCCTTCCTTTCGGATAGTCAGAAGCTCCTGAAGCGTGTCCATATACCGCGAGTCCGCCTTGCCTGTTTCAAGATATGTATCGAGGGAATCCGCGTCGACAAATTTTGCCGCGATTCCCCCGAGAGTTTCGGACAGGTCGATATAATGCCGCGAAACGGCGTTTCGAAACATTGAATAGCCGACAATCATCATGACCGCGCCGGTAGCCGCAATCATAAGTATGATTAAAACCGTAAGCCGTCCGCCTACCGAGCGATGTGTTTTTTTGCCTGAAATATCCAACATACGTCCGTCCGCCTTATTCTTTTATGTCTATGGTTCGCAGAGTGTCCGCGTCGCCCGCTCTCGTCTTTAGCGTAAGCGTGAGGGTATCCCCGCTTATTTTAATCCCGAAAATATATTTTCCGTCAAGCGTCGGTTCGGCAATCGTTTTAACCGTGCCGTCCGACGGGTCGAGGGAGTATATGCCCTTTGCGGTGTTGAAATAAATCTTGTCGTTATAAGAGGCAAGGCTTACGTATGTCGCGTCGGTCCAGGATTTGGAGTCGTTGGTGGTTTCCGAGCCGTCCGTGAACCACGTGGAGTCTATGGTATGCACAGTCTTGAGCGCGCCGTTTGAAGGGTCGTAGGATTTTATGTCGGTGTACATTTTGTAGAAAGTTTTGTTGAACTCGGCGGAGGAAAGTTTGCCCCTGAGGTTTTTGTAGTTGCCGTTGTGGCCGGGGCTGTTTTCGTCAAGTTCCGCGAAATAGAGTAAGTCGCCGACGGGTACTATCTCTGTGTCGACGTTTCGCCAAACCGCCTTGTCATATTTTACGGAGGGGGCGGCGACTGAACTTTCGGTAGTCCACCCGTTGTGCTTTTTGGCGCGGATTCCCTCGTCGCTTAGGAGGAAATATTCGTGGGAGACGTGTCCCAGCATATCCGTTTTCCCAAGCATTGACGGGTCGTCCCACGTGGGGTCGACGTGGTAGTAGAAGTCGCCCAGCTTGACAAGCACCCACGCGTGGTTCATTGACGCGCTGGTGGCGATAAGCGACTTTATCCCTACTTTGTTAAGAAGATAGACATACGCCTCCGCGTACCCTTGGCACACCGCCTCGTGTTCCACAAGCGCGTTGTAGGAGGTGCTTTTTTTAAGCGTGTGGTCGTAGGAGGTGTTAAGCACGATATAGTCGTGGAGCGCTAAGGCTTTCTCAAAATCCGACATATCGTCCGTCACGGCTTCGAGTGCCGTGTCAACCGCGTCGTTAAACACCGCCTGAGACTTTTCGTACTCTTCGCGGGTCATACTATATGAAATGTCCGTGACGCTGTAATTTATGTTAGCGCCATGCTGCTGGAAACTTATGCTTCCCAGACTCTTGGTTTCGTCATTGTTAAGGAAATATATCTCGGGGCTTGCGCTCACGGTGGACACGAAGATTTTTGAAACCGTCTTCATGTCATTCTTGCCCCAGCCCGCCTCCTCCGCGTACTCCGAAAGGTCTATCGTTTCTTCAAAGTTTTTGAGCTGAGAGATAATGTAATCCTCAATCGGTACGTCCGTTTTCGCGAACGCCGCTGACGAAAGTGTCAAAACCGCCGCGAAGGTTGCGGCGAATACCCTGAACTTCATAAATAAATACCCCCCGAATATTATTTCAAGCTGAAAAGAGTTTTTGCGTTATTGTTTACCGCGTCCAGAAATTCGGAAACGTCTATACCGCGAAGTTCCGCTATTTTCTCCGCAATGTAGGAGAGGTGGGCGGAGTTGTTGCGTTTTCCGCGGTAGGGGGCGGGAGCTAGGTACGGGCAGTCCGTTTCGGTTAGCAGTCGGGAGAGAGGGATATTTTTTGCGACTTCCGCCAAAACGTCCGCTTTTTTGAAGGTGACGACGCCGCCGATTCCGATATGAAAACCCAAATCGATATAGCGTTTCGCGTGTTCTAGGTCCTCCGAAAAGCAGTGTATCACGCCGCCGTTTTCATACGCGAGTTCTTCTCTTAGTATAGAGTAGCAATCCTCGCCCGCCTCCCGCGCGTGGATAATCACGGGGAGTTTCCTGTCTTTCGCAAGGCGCAGCTGCACCCTGAACCAGTGTATCTGCGCGTCCCTGTCGGTGTCCTCATAGTGGTAATCAAGCCCGATTTCCCCGATTGCGACAATTTTTTCGTGGCGCAAGTTTTTTATGTCCTCAAAGGATTCGTGTGTGAGTTCGCGCGTTCCGGTCGGGTGAACCCCGACAGCCGCGTAAACGAAAGGGTATTTGTCCGCGAGCGCAAGGGTTTGCGCGTTCGAGGATATGTCCGAGCCCACGTTGATAACCCGCGAAACTCCCGCCTCTCGCATTTGCGCGAAAAGAGCGTCCCTGTCCGAATCGTACACTTTGTCGTCATAATGTGTGTGCGTGTCGATATATTCCATTTGTCTACTCCGATTTGGATTCGTCGGCTATTTCTTTTTCAACGATAGCTACATCTTCGGGAGAACACATTACCCGAATCGTCCTAAGCATCTCGTCTGTTGTCGTCGCCTTATAAGCGCGGTACAAGAGTTCGCGTAAAATTGCGTTTGTCTCCATTAACTAACCTCCGAGCCGTCCGCGGTCTCGCCGTCCGCCGTTATAACCGAAATGTTTCCGTCGCCGCCCGACGCGGCAAGAATCATACCCTCCGAGAGGATACCGCGAAGTTTGACGGGTTTGAGGTTTGTGACGACGACGACGCGTTTCCCGATTAGAGTTTCGGGGGTGTAACTGGGAGCTATTCCCGAAACGATTGTACGCGTTTCGTTCCCTATTTTGATTCGGGAATTGAGGAGTTTATCCGAACCCGCGACTTTTTCGCAGGAGAGGACTACTCCTATTTTGAGTTCGGTTTTGGCAAAATCTTCTAGGGTAATCTCCGGTTTTTTGGGTGCGAAAGACACCGCCGCTTCTTCTTTATTATCACCTAATAACGCGAGTTCGTCAAGTTCTTTTTTAATGTCAATACGCGGAAAAATCACATCGCCTTTTGTAATTTTGACAATTTTTGGGATAAGTCCGAAAGTTTTCGCGTCGTCCCAGTCCGTACCGCTTGTTATGTTGAGTTGGCGGCGGATTTCTTTGGGGGTGTTTGGCATAAAGGGAGCTATAAGTATTGAGATTACGCGAAGGCTTTCGGCTAAGTTGTACAGAACGCCCGCGAGTTTGTCCGATTGGCTGCCGTCTTTTGCCAAAACCCAGGGCTGCGTTTCGTCGGTGTATTTGTTCATACGGCGTATAAAATTCCAGATTTCCGCAAGCGCGTCGCTGAAGAGCAGTTTTTCGATAAGAGATTCCGCGTTTTGAACCGTTGACAACGCCTTTTCGCGGACTGACGCGTCAAATTCCGTTTCCGCCTGTTTTTCGGGCAAAACCCCGCCGAAATACTTGTCCACCATTCCGACGGTACGAGAGAGGAGATTCCCTAAGTCGTTCGCAAGGTCGGAGTTAATCCGCTGAAGTAACGCTTCGTTTGAGAACCCGCCGTCTTGCCCAAAGGAAATCTCGCGCATAAGGAAGTACCGCACCGCGTCAATGCCGTATCTCTGCGCCAAAATACGCGGGTCTACCGTGTTTCCTTTTGATTTTGACATTTTGCCGCCGTCAAAAATAAGCCAGCCGTGTCCGAAAATTTGTTTTGGGAGAGGTATGTCAAGAGCCATAAGGAGAGCGGGCCACGTGATAGCGTGAAAACGCACGATTTCCTTTGCCATCAGGTGAATGTCGGCGGGCCAGTATTTTTTGAAGATTGTGTCGTCCTCCGCGAGATAGCCCAGAGCGGAGATATAGTTTGAGAGCGCGTCAACCCACACGTACACGATATGCCCCTCGTCAAAGGTCACGGGGACGCCCCACGTGAACGTCGTCCGCGAAACGCACAAATCCTCAAGCCCGGGACGCAGGAAGTTGTTGAGCATCTCGTTCTGGCGGGATTGCGGCATAATAAATTCGGGGTTGTCCTCGATGTGTTTCGTGAGCGCGTCCTGATACTTTGAGAGTCTGAAGAAGTACGCCTCCTCTTTTATCTGCTCCACGCCGCGCCCGCAATCGGGGCATTTGCCGCCCTCTAGCTGGTGTTTCGTGAAAAAAGTCTCACAGGGGGTGCAGTACAGTCCTTCGTAGTCCCCTTTGTATATGTCGCCCTTGTCGTACAAAATCTTGAAAATCTTCTGGACGCACTTTATGTGTTTCTCGTCCGTGGTGCGTATATAGTCGTCGTACTCAATCCGATAAGTTTTCCACAGGTCAACGATGCCAGCTACTATTTTGTCGACGTATTCTTTCGGCGAAACTCCGCGTTCCTGCGCGGCGCGTTCGATTTTCTGCCCGTGTTCGTCCGTCCCCGTTAGGAAATAGGTGTCGAATCCGCGCATTTTTTTGTATCTCGTAATCGAATCGGCGGCGACGGTGGTGTAACAATGCCCGATATGCAGGTGGTCGCTCGGGTAATAAATCGGTGTGGTTATATAAAATTTTGGTTTTTCTGACATATTAACCTCTTTTCCGTATATTTTCCACAGATTTTCCGAAAGTTATCCACATTTGAGTGTGGATAACTCCGTTTTTTTGTGGATAACTTTTATTTTACTCTCCTAAAGGGGAAAATATAACCATAAGTTATCCACAATTCATATTTTTCACATTTTTTACATTATATCATTTAAGGGCAAAGTAGACAATAACTAAAATACCGAGAGTCACGCGGTAGTAGCCAAAGGGTTTGAAATCGTTGGTTTTTATATATTTCATAAGGAAACGTATGCAGAGAACGGAGACGGCGAAGGACACCGCCGTACCGATTATGAGTATATTCGATTCGTTGGGGGTGAAAGTTCCCTGAAATTTATGAACCTTAAGGAGGCTCGCGCCGAACATTACGGGAATCGCCAGAAAAAACGCGAATTCGGTGGCGACGACGCGGCTCACGCCGATTGCCAACGCTCCCACGATTATCGCCCCCGAGCGTGACGTGCCTGGTACCAGCGCAAGCATTTGAAAAAGACCTATGGTTACCGCCGTTTTCATGGTCAGATTTTCTAGCTTCATTACCGTGGGCTTTTTGCGTTTGTTCTCGACGACCAGAAACGCGATTCCGTATATTATAAGCATCGCCCCGATAACGACGGGGTTATACAGACGCTTTGTTATAAAATCGTCGAGAAAATAGCCTGCGGCGGCGGCGGGGAGTGTCGCCGCGATTATCTTTATCCACATAATCACAACCTCGTGCTGGACCTTGAACTTTCCGTCAAGCGTCCACGGACACAGTTTTCTGAAATACAGGGAAATCACCGCGAGGATTGCCCCGAATTGTATCACCACAAGGAACATATTCATAAAATCCCGCGGCACGTCAAGGTGTATGAACTCGTCCGCGAGTATCATATGCCCCGTGCTGCTTATCGGAAGCCACTCCGTTATCCCCTCTATTATTCCCAGAATTATTACCTTAAGTATCTCCATTTCGTTCACCTCGTTCTATATTATACTACTTATGGGGCTAAATTAAAAACATAATATTTTATTGACGCGCTATAATGTATTCGTTATAATAACTAGTATATTATCACGGAGGTTTGGTAAAATGAGAGAACCAAAATCTGGTATGCCAAAATTCCGTTCGATAGACTTGTTCGCGGGGATAGGCGGTATTCGCCGCGGGTTTGAGCGTGCCTTCGGCGAGCGTATAGAAACCGTATTCGCGAGCGAGTGGGACGAATGGGCGGTTAAAACATATCAGGCGAATTACGGGGCGGATATGGCGGTCGCGGGAGATATTACCCAAATTGACGAAAAAGATATTCCGAGTTTCGATATCTGCCTTGCGGGGTTTCCGTGCCAAGCGTTTAGTTTAGCGGGTATGCGAAGAGGTTTTGACGACGACTACAAAGGAATGGCGCGAGGAACGCTGTTTTTTGATGTGGCGAGAATATGTTCGCAGCACAAGCCGAAAGTTATTTTTTGTGAAAACGTAAAAGGCTTAACGATACACGACAAAGGCAGAACATTTGATATAATTAAGGGAACTCTCGAAGAAATAGGCTATACCGTTTTTGAAAAAATACTTAACAGCCGTGACTTTGGAGTTCCCCAGAACCGCGAAAGGATTTATATAGTTGCGTTTCGTAACGATATAGCTCCAAAGGAGTTTAACTTTCCCGAACCATGCGACAGCACAAAACGCATAAGGGATATTATGGAGAGCGAAACCGTATCTGTTAAATATTACCTAAGTGATAGATATATGAATACATTGGTAAAACACAGGGAAAGACACGAGGCAAAAGGACACGGTTTTGGTTATGAAATCCGTAGCCTTGACGACGTTGCGGGAGCGATAGTGTGCGGGGGTATGGGACACGAACGCAATCTTATCGTGGACGATAGACTCACGGACTTTGAACCTGTTACGCATATAAAAGGCACGGTAAACCGTAAGGGCATACGCAAAATGACACCGAGAGAATGGGCAAGACTTCAGGGCTTTGACGACGATTTCTTGTTACCGCTTGCGGACACGCATTCTTTCAAACAATTAGGAAATTCCGTAACGGTTAATGTCATTGAAGCTATTGCCAAAAAAATAAAAGCTGTTTTGGAAGATGAGAGGAAAACTATGTCCCTATCAGGAAACAAAGGTGAATGGTCAGAAGTTTACGCGCTGCTAAAATTGCTTGCGGACGGCAAGCTATACGCGGCAGACGAGGATTTGAACAAAAAAGAGACTTTTTACGAGATTATAAAAATATACAGAAAAGAAAATATCGGAGAGATTGTTTTCGCGTATGACGATACGAGGGACAATATCAGTATTTTTTGCAAAGAGAACAAAGAGATAACGGTATTTCTTCCTAGGACGGATTTTGACGGCGAGGCTAAAGAATTGCTTAAAGTTATAAAAAAGGGTGATGGCGCGTTTACAGTTCCCGCGATAGACGGTTTTTTACAGAAAATAAAGTGTGGTAAACTTAAAGCTCCCTCGAACGATAAAGCCGATATTCAGATGAAAGCTTATGACACGCATACATGTTCGCAGCAAAAGTTTGGGTTTAGTATAAAGTCGAGTTTAGGAAAACCGCCAACACTTCTTAACGCGGGGAAAACGACCAATTTCACATACAAAATTATCGGAGGAATAAATGAAACGGCGGTTAGCGAGTTTAATTCAGACAACGGGAATTTTAATCAGAAGTTTAAACGCTTGTTTTCGGAGGGGTACAAGGTAGAATTTGTCGATATGGACAATGTGACCTTCAAAAACAATCTAATGCTGATTGACGCGGATTTGCCCAAAATAACCGCGCTAATGCTCCTCGAACACTATGCTTATGGAAATACCCAAATAAAATCCGCGCTTGAGGCGTTAAATAATAAAAATCCGCTAGGCTATCCTAAAAATTCAATTCAACCTTTTTATGAGTATAAGTTTAAGAAACTTGTAACCGAAAGCGCGTTGGGAATGACGCCCGCTAAGATATGGCAAGGCAAAGCGGACGCGAACGGCGGGTATATTGTTGTACGCGAGGACGGCGAAGTCGTGTGCTATCATCTTTATAACAGGAACGAATTTGAAGATTATCTTATAAAAAACACACGATTTGAAACGGCAAGCAGAGAACGTCATGGTTTTGGTATCATATATGAAGAAAACGATAGTTACAGCTTAAAACTTAATCTTCAGATAAGGTTTATCAAATAGCTTTATACTTTTAATATTGAAAATTAGAGAAATATATGATAATATTGCACCTTCGGGGGTTGCGGAAAGGCGGGGTTGTATGGCTAATTCTGATAAAGAGATAGAGCAATTGTATAAGTTCAGCGAGAAGTTTTTGGCGGCTAGCAAGGGCGGGACTAAGATTGCGGAAGAGACGTTCGCGGGCGATATGATGCGGCGGGCGGTCGGGAATTTCGTTGAGGCGCTTTCTTTTTCGAGGGCGGGGGCGGAGGCGGAAGTTTCCGAAACCGTTTCCGAGATTCTTAAGATGAGCGAGGAAGTTCTTCAGGCATCAAAGACTATGAATCTCAAGGTGTGGTTCGGCAAAAAGAAGGACAAACTGCAAAAGGCGCGGGAGAACTTTAACGACGCGTTTGAGAGTTATCACGGAGCTGTTTCGGGGAAGATTACGAAATACGGGCTTGCAATCGAGACGGCGCGCGCGGGGCTTTGGTACGCGGACATTGCGTCTGGCGACCTTGAAAATCCAGGGAGCAAATTCGCGTGGTCGGACGAGCTGCGGAGTATGCTGGGGTTTTCGGGGACGGGGGATTTCCCGAATGTTTACGGTAGTTTTATTGAGAGGATTCACCCGGACGACGCGAAGAGGGCGGTCGCCGCTTTTGCCGACCACTTGAACGACAGGACGGGGAGAACGGCATACGGCTTGAAATGTCGGCTTAGACTCAAAAGCGGCGAATACCGCTGGTTTCACGCGTCGGGGAATACTATCAGGGGGGCGGGCGGCGAGGCGGTTTCTTTCACGGGCGTTTTGCGCGACATAAACGACACGGAGGAACTGCGTAAATCGACACAGTTAATCAAGAGCTACAAACAAGCGTTTTCCGCAATCGGGAGACTATGCGCCGAGATACCCGCGAATCACCTTGCGAAAATCGACACGGAGGATTTTGACGGCGAAATAAAGGCGGTTACCGACAAATTAAACGATACGGTTAAGGCTCTTTGCGACAAGACGAAAGACCTGCAAACACACTTTGACCTTGTCAGTCAAGCGGCGCATATCGGAATTTGCGATATGGAAATACTGTATGACGACCTTAACAAAAACACTCCCGTGTGGTCGGACGAGCTCCGCCGCCTTGTCGGATACAGCAACGAACACGATTTTCCGAACACCCTTAACAGCTGGAGCGATAAGATTCACCCCGACGACCTTTCGTTTGTGTTTGAGGCGGTTTCTTCTGTTTTGGACAAATCGTCAGGGCGTACACACTATGACACCGAGTATCGTATGCGCCACAAAAACGGGGAGTATCTCTGGTTTCGCTTCTACGGCTTATCTTTCCGCGACAAATCCGGGAATCCAAAAAAACTTGTGGGCGGCTTAGAGAACATACACGCAAGGAAAACCTTTGACGACGACGTGAAAGAATATATGTCCGAATTGGAGGAAACGATTAAACAGACGACAAAGATTATACGCGAAATCGCGGACGTGTCAAAATCAATCAAAGACGCGCAGGAGGTAAGCGTCCAAACTTCCGAAAAAACCGATAAAAGCATACGGAACTCCGCGCATATTATCGAAACCATCAAGGATATCTCCGTGCGGACGAATCTTCTGGGCGTGAACGCGGTCATAGAAACCGCGCATATAGGAGCGTTGGGCGTGGGGTTTAAGGTCATCGCGACGGAAATCCGTGACTTGGCGGCGCAGTGTAAAAAATCCTCCGAATCAATCGAAAAAGATATGCGTGAGTTTCGGGGGTATACCGAGAAAATCGGAGCTCAAATAAAATCCGTCGCCGAACTCTCCGATGCCCAAGGCAAAATTACGGCTGAACTTGAAACACGCGTCGGGGATATAAACAGACTCTGCCACGAGTTCAACTCTAGAATTTCTTCGAGTAATACAGTGTAAGAACGCCGTACAAAATCAGAACGCCAATCAGGATATACCCGATTGTCATAAAAACCGTGTGGTTGAAGAATTTCGAGATAAGCCCCGCCGCGCCGAGAAGCCCGAGAGTCAGGTTAAGGCAGGAGCGGCAGGTGTTGAGCGAAATGCTTACGTTTCGCTCGTCGATTTCTTTTATATAAAGTTCCTCAAGCGTTTCCCTTGTGCGGAGCGCTTTTTTGTACCTAAGCATATTGTAGACGCACACGGATTCAAACCCCAAAAAACCGCCCGCTATTACGGACGCGGAGACGGCGGTTTTTGATTGCGCCGCGAATTCAAGTATTGATATAAAAACGCCCAGAACAGCGAGAATCGTTGCGCGGCGAAATTTTCCGCGTATCTTTTTTTCAAAAGTTTCCATTAGTGTCCTCCTCTGATAAATCGAAAATATCCTCAATCGGCATTGAAAAAAATTTTGATATTCTGGCGGCAAGGGGGAGCGAAGCTATGTATTTTTCGTTTTCAAGCGATATAATAGTCAGACGCGTCACGCGCAGCGCCCGAGCAAGTTCCTCCTGTGAGATTTTGCGGGCTTTTCTAAGTTCGCGTATCCTTGTCTTCAATGCAACCACCCCGCATAATTTTAAATCAAATTCTTTACTTTTGCAAGAAAATCTAATATTATATTAGTATATCGTTTTAGAACCTGTTTAGTATCCCGCTTGCGGCGGGGCGAAAAATTAGCCAAAAAGACGGTGCAATGGGGATACTAAACAGGTTCTTAGATAAGAGGTGAGATATGTCGTATACCGTTTTGTACAGAAAGTTGCGTCCGCAAAAATTCGGGGACGTTCTCGGGCAGCCGCATATCATAAAGACGATTACGAATCAGTTGGGCAGAGGACGCGTCGCTCACGCCTATCTTTTTTGCGGGACGAGAGGGTGCGGGAAGACGAGTACGGCGAAGATACTTGCGCGGGCGGTTAATTGCGAAAACCCGGACGCGGACGGGTCGCCGTGCAACTCGTGCGGTACTTGCGTTTCGATACAAAATAACAGCAGTATGAACGTGTCGGAGATAAACGCGGCGGATTACACGGGAGTCGAGAATATTCGCGGGATTATCGAAGAGGTAATGTACCCGCCCGCGTCGGGGAAGTACCGCGTGTATATTATAGACGAAGTACATATGCTCACGAACAGCGCGTTTAACGCGCTTCTTACGACGCTTGAGGAGCCGCCCGCTCACGTGATTTTCATACTTGCGACGACCGACCCGCAGAAGATTCCAGCGACGGTTCACTCGAGGTGTCAGCGGTTCGATTTCAGGCGTATCCCGCCCGAAATTATGTATGAATCAATGCGCGGATACATAACGAGCGAAAACATACAGGCGGACGACGACGCGCTCAAGTATATCGTTTCCGTGTCGGACGGGGCGATGAGGGACGCGCAGAGTATCCTTGAACAATGCGTCTCTTTTTATTACGGCGAGGAAATTACGCTTGAGAAAACTCTGGAACTTCTCGGGGCGGTGGACACGTCGGTGTTTTTTGAGCTTACGGAGGCGATTTTTAGGAGCGACGCGAAGTCTTGCGTGTCGCTTATCGATTCGCAGGTCGGAAACGGACGCGACGTGAACCAGTTCATACGCGGTATGGTGAACCACATAAGGAACGTGCTTGTGTGCAAGTCCTCGGGCGGGAAGACGGATATGTACCTGATTCAGGCGAACAGGTACGCCGCGCAAGGGGAGAAGATTGACACAAGCCTTTTGATATATTATATCGATACGTTTAACGAACTTTTGGGGAATTTGCGGTACACGGCGAACGAGAAGACGGCGTTTGAGGTTGCGTGTATCAAACTGTGCTATCCGCCCGCCCCGACGGATTCAAACGTTTTGGCGCGTCTGGCGAAACTTGAGAGCCAAGGGTTTCAAGCACCGCAAACACAAAAGCCGCCTGTCGTTCAAAAACCCGCGCCAAAAAAGAAACGCGTTCCCCCCGCCGAACTTAGGGAGATAATCGAAAAATGGGACTCGTTTGTTTCGGAGATTCCGGAGGGAATGGACTTTTTTCCCGCTAACGAATATCTGAAGGAGGCAAAGGCGGTTGCGGGGGAGGCAAAGGATACGGTTTTTCTGGTTTTTCCCCAGAGAAGAGTCACGTTTATGAAGTCGCGGGCGGAGAAGATAGACGCGGTTATACTTCCGCGCATAACGGAGGTTTTTGGGATTTCGCCGCGGATTGTGTATACGGGCGACGCGGATTATAAGAAAGAACCCGAGGCGGAGATTGGTTTTTTTGAGGAAGTTTCTAGTATGTTGGATTATGATGAACTTAAACATATTAAAGGGTGAGTTATGAAACATATTTATTTTGTGTCGTTGGGCTGTGACAAGAATACCGTGAATTCAGAGGCGCTTATCGGGGCGTTGACGCGGGCGGGGTTTGGGGTTTGTACGGACGTTTTGGACGCGTCCGCCGTCGTGATAAATACCTGCGGGTTTATTCGGGAGGCGGTTCAGGAGAGCATCGATACAATTCTTGAGTTTTCGGAGGGCGACGCGCCGATTGTCGTGACGGGGTGTATGGTTAACCGTTACAGGGAGGAGATACTGAAGGAATTGCCCGAGGTTGCGGCTGTTGTTTCGCCTAATGACAGTTCTACGCTTGTCGCGGAGCTGTGCCGGCTTCTTGGGGTGGAGGGGGCTGTTTATCCTCGCACGGAAGACTATGAAAACCGCATACTTACGACGATGGTGGGACAGGCGTACATAAAGATTGCCGAGGGGTGCAATCATAGATGTACTTATTGTACAATACCCGCTATCACGGGGGATTACAAGAGCCGCGAACCCGAAAGTATCTTGCGGGAGGCGGTTAATCTCGCAAAACGCGGGGTTAGGGAGGTTACGGTCGTCGCGCAGGATACTTCTTGCTACGGGGCGGATTTGTCGCCCAAAACGTCGCTGGCGGCACTTTTGACGCAAATTTCGGGGGTGGCGGGGATTGAGTGGATACGCGTGATGTACGCCTATCCTGACAATATAGACGACGAACTTATAAATGTGATTCGGGATAATCCTAAAATTTGCCATTATCTTGACGTGCCGATACAACACGCAAGCGACAAGGTTCTTAGGCTTATGGGGAGAGATACCACGAAGGAGAGCTTGCAGGCGCTCTTTAAGAAACTGCGCGAAAAAATCACGGATATTTCGATTAGAACTACGATTATCACGGGGTTTTTTGGCGAGGGGAAAGAGGAGTTTAACGAACTTCTTGAATTTGTTAAGGAAGTTAAGTTTGATAAACTTGGGGTTTTTGAGTATTCGGAGGAGGAAGGCACGGCGGCGTTGTCGCTTGGGATAAAGGCGGTGTCCGAGAAAACCCGCGAGAAACGTAAAGAGGAGATAATGCTCGCCCAACAGTCTGTTTCAGGAGAAATACTTAGGGGGAAAGTTGGAACGACACAAAAAGTGCTTGTTGAGAGTATTCGGGCAGACGGAAAGTATGTCGGGCGAACTTACGCCGATTGCCCTGAGCTTGACGGAAACGTGATTTTTTCGTCGGATAGGACTCTGTGCGTCGGCGACTTTGAATATGTTAAGATATGCGCGTCGGATTTTTACGATTTGTTTGGGAGTGCATAAAAATAACCGCAGTCCATGGACAGACTGCGGTTATTTTTATGAAAAAACGTTGAAAATTCGCGTAACTTGGTGTATAATGTCTTATGCGTGATTGGTGAACGCGGTTTTTAACGGCCCTAGAAATGGGGTGATACTATGAGCGACAAAAATTACAGACTGTTTGTTGTAATTTTTATGTCTATGACTCTCGTGTTAGAGTTTATAGACGTAATAGCTAGATTAGTTTCATTGATGTTAAAATAACCGCCGTCCCCAGAAAGATTGCGGTTATTTGGTTTCTAGGTTTCACCTATTAATTAAAAACGGCTGTCAGACCGAGGTAGCCAGTCACGTATTTACATATACCAGTATACCCTCTTGCCGTCAAAAAGTCAAGGGGGTATTTTTAGAATTTTTTATTTTTCGGGGGCGGGATTTTTTTTGGGGTTTTGTCGTCTTTGATTTCGTACTGGAGCAGGGAGTTGACTTCACTTCCCAGAAGAAGGGCGATTGAGAGGATATTCACCCAAATCATAAGGATAAAGACACTTCCGATACTTCCGTAAATTTGGGAGTAATCCGAGAAGTTGTTTATGTAGAGGTTGAAGACCTTGCTCACGAAAGTCCAGACGATTACCGTGACTAGCGCGCCCGGAATGAAGTACATTGTTTTTATTTTAAGGCTGCAGCTCGTTTTGTAGATGAGGATAACAGCGGAGAACATAACGAAGATTGACAGAAAGTACCCTGTAAACCCGAAAATCGCGATGACCGTCCGCACGTTTTCGTTTACGCCCGTGAGCATATGGCGAATCAGGGTGTCGCGGTAGACGAGCGCGCCTGTCGCGAACACAATCAGCACGGCGAAGATGAACGTGAGGTAGATACTGATTAGCCTTCGTTTTATAAATCCGCGGGTATCGACGACTCCGTAGGATTTGTTTATCCCGCGCATAATCGCGTTGAAACCCGACGAGGAACTTATGACAGAGAGGGCAAGGCTTAGGGAGAGAATCCCTGGGCGTTTCGAGTCGACGACTTCCGACACAAACACCTCAATCACCTCAAAAAGCTGAGGCGGAACGCTTTTCGCCGATTCCTGCAAAAAGTATTCCGCGTCAAGGTTCATGAAGCCGATAATCGACATTGCGAAAATCGTGAACGGGAAAATCGACAAAATCAGTTTGTACGTCATTTCGCTTGAGACGGAGATGATTTCGTCTTCGCCGATTTCTTTAAACAGCGCGGTCAGGAAGTTTTTTATTTTTAGGAAGATTGCTTTAAGCATTGTTGGATACCTGTTAACTGCAGCCTGTTGTAGTTCCGCACTCTGTGCAAACTTTGCAAGTGCCGTTTTTTACCAGTTTAGCACTTCTGCAAGTCGGGCAGAGTTCGCCGTAAATGTAGTCGCCCGCCTTGAAAGACTTGTTTTCGCGGGTGCTTGAAACATAGCCCTCGGGTTTGACTTGGCAATGTTCGTAATTGCCGAGTTCGATGTCTATAATTTTGCTTATGAGGTCGGAAATCGAGTCGATATGCTTGATGTAGGGGTGTCCCGTGATGAATCCCGCCGGTTCGTATCTGTGCCCGCGATACATATTGGCTATGTCCTGCGGGGGGACGCCGTATTGGAGCATTTCGGAGATTGTCGTCGAGAGGCTATCCAGTAAGCCTTTTGTGAGCGAGCCTTGCCGCCCCGACGACACATAGACTTCGCCGAGCCGTCCGTCCTCGTAGAACGAGGTGGTGATATACAGTTTAAGCCCGTCAAGACAAGCTTCGTGAACACGCGCCGTGCGTATGCCCGACGGTTTTACGCGGCGCGGTTTGCCTGTGGATTTCTGCGAGTGTATATATTGTATGAGTTCGTCATAGGTGTAGTCTGTGAGAGGACGCGCCGAGGAATCGTCCGAAGCGGAGGAGAGGGGCTGGCAGGACTTGCAGCCGTCGCGGTAGAGCGCTATTGCCTTGACACCCATACGCCACGACATATAGTATATATCTTTAACGTCGTCGACGGACGCGTCGGCGGGGAGATTCACCGTCTTGCTGATTGCGCCCGAAAGGTGCGGGGCGAGAGCTCCCATCATCTTTACGTGACCTTCGGGGGAAATATACCTTTTGCCGTCGCCGCATTTGTTCGCGGTGTCAAAAACCGCCAGATGCGCGTCCGTTATGTGCGGCGCGCCCTCGATTTTGCCCTTTGTCGTTTCCATTACATATTTTAGTATATCCTTAATTTGCCCGTTGTTGTATCCAAGTTTTGCCAGTCCGTCCGACAGCGCGGGGTTGACGATTTCCATAAAGCCGCCGCCCACAAGTTTTTTGTAGGTAATGTGGCTGAAGAAAGGCTCGGAGGAGGTTGTGGCGCAGTCCATCGCGAAAGCGATAGTGCCTGTCGGGGCAAGTACGGAAACTTGGGCGTTTCTGTAACCGTGGGCTTCTCCAAAACAAAGAGCGTCCGCCCACGCCGTCTTGAGGGTGTCCGAAATGTCGGACATTCCTAAATCGGACAACACGGAATGATTTACATATATCGGTTCGTAGGGTATGTTTTGCAAGGGTTCGGAAAACGCCCCCGCAACAATCCCGTGGTTTTTTATTACAGAAAGCATATAGTCGCGGTTTACGCCAAACTTAGCAAACGCTCCGATTTTTTCCGCCATAAGCGCGGAAACGCGGTAGGATTCGCCCGTCATTATGCTGACGAGCGCCGCCGCAAGGTTGCGCGCCTTGTCGGAGTCGTAGGGAAGACCGAGTACCATAAAAAGAGTGCCGAGGTTGGTAAGACCCAGCCCTGTTGTGCGAAAAAGCCACGATTTGCGAGCTATGTCCTTTGTCGGGAACTGTCCGAAATGTATTGTCGCCTCAAGGACGAGCTGGACTAGGTTTATCGTGTGCAGATACCCTTGTGTGTCAAATTCGCCGTCTTTGTAAAATTTGAGAATATTTATGCTGGCAAGGTTGCACGCCGTGTCGTCAAGGAACATATACTCGGAGCAGGGGTTAGACGCGTTGATACGGTTTCTCGTGTCGTTGACGTCGCCGTTTTCGCCGCCTGGGCAGGTGTGCCACGCGTTTATTATGTCGTCAAACTGTACGCCCGGGTCGCCGCAACGCCACGCCGCCTTTGCCGTCTGCTCCCATATGTCGGAAATTTGTAAGTTTTTGTTTATCGCGCCGTTTGTGCGGTTCACAGTCGAGAACGTCGCCCCCGCCTTGCCGATTTGCGCCATAAAACTGTTTTTGATACGCACGGAGTTGTTGGCGTTTTGCCCCGAAACGGTCTCATACGCGTCGCCGTCTATGCCGACGGAGTAACCCATTTTTGACAACGCGAGAACCTTGTCCTCCTCGCGGGATTTCCAGTTGATGTAATCTAAAATTTCGGGGTGGTCAAGGTCGAGAATGTTCATCTTCGCGGCGCGGCGCGTCGTCCCGCCCGATTTTATCGCCCCAGCGTTTCTGTCGGATACCTTTAGGAAACTAAGAAGTCCCGACGATTTGCCGCCGCCCGAAAGGTTTTCGTCTTTGGAGCGAATGGGCGACCAGTTTGTGCCGACGCCCGAGCCGTACTTGAACAGAAGCGTCTCGACGGTGAGCTGGTCGGTGAGGGACTTGTCGCCGATGAGTGCGTCACGGATACTTATGATGAAGCAAGCCGACCCCTGTGTGCGGGTGTACGCGTCTTTGGCGGGCAAAACCTCGCCCGCCCCCTCGTCATAGTAATAATGCCCCTGCGCCGACCCCGTTATCCCATACGCGAACTTAAGCCCCGAATTGAACCACTGCGGGCTATTCGGCGCGAAAATCTGCGCAAGCATCATATACGCCAGCTCGTCATACACTATTTGTTTGTTTGAGGCGGAGACAAGCCCCTCGTCAAAAAGCGACTCGCACCAAAACCCAACCATTCTGTGGGTAATCTGGCGCATAGAGTATTCGTATCCGCGTTCGTTCGGCACTCCCTTTTTGCGGAAATATTTCCCCGCTATTATGTCGCACGCACTCTGCGAATAGTCCTCTGGGAACTCAAGGTTTGTCATATCCGTGATAACGTCGCCCGTCGAATAATTTTTCAAAAGCACGTCCACGGATTTCCATTTGAACAAATCATATACTGTTTTGTCGGTATTTTCCAATTCGGCGGTGTAAAAACGTTTTATGCAATCTTCTAACATTATAATATCCCCTTATCCTTTTTTTGGCGTGAGAAAGACATACGGCGCGGCGACCAGCATACCGCCGAAAAGATGTCCGACGCTTACCAAAGAAATGTTATAGATGTAGCCGCTCATTTGAATCAAGCCTGTGTTGTCGGCGAAGAGGGCGGCGCTTATCAGGAACATATTCGCGACGCAGTGGTCGAAACCTGACGCGGTGAAGACGAACAGGCACTGCGCTATGAACACGACTTTGATAAGTTCCTCGCGGACGCGGTTGCCCATCCAAAGGGCAAGGCAGACGCACATATTGCAGAGAAGTCCGCGAAAGATTAGGTTGACTGGCGGCGGAGCTATTTTCGCGGCGGCGGAGCTTATGATAAAGGAACTTGTGGTTTCGTTGTCTAGGAGTCCGCTCGCGTATACGAAACACGCCATAAGGAACGTGCCGGCCGCGTTTCCGACGAAACTGTACCCGAGGACGCGTCCCGCGTCGCGAAGGGATACGTCGCCGCGCAAAACGCCCACGCCCATAAACAGGACGTTTCCCGTGGTAAGTTCTGAACCCGCGAACACGACTAACGTGAGGGCAATCGAGAAAGACGCGCCCATAACGAATTTCGCGACGGGCCAGCCCGCCTTGTCGATAGGCGCGCCGATAGCGAAAATCAGGAACACCGCCAAACCTATGTATAGCCCCGCGAGAACCCCGAGAACCATATATCTGAGGGGTTGTTTTTTTGACAAATCAGCTTTAACGCGTGAGTTTTGAGCGATTTTGTTTAGAGCTTCGCTGAACATATTACCGACCTCTCATGAGTTTATGGTGTAGAAAGTTACCTTGTTCAGGGCGTATTCCGCCTTTTCGTTGTCGGGATTAGCGTCTATCGCCTTTTTGAAGAACATAAGCGAGGTGCGGTATTCGGCGGCGTTGAAAGCGGACACGCCCTTGTTGTACCAGATAATCGAGCGGTTTTTGCGGTCGGAGAGCTGGGTTGAAATGTAGATAATCCCCAGAACCGAGATGACAATCCCGACGATAAGCACCGCGACAACCTTCACGATAAAAAACATAAGAGCGATAACGATGCCCGCGATGCCCGGGATTACGTTGATTTTGATTGCCTCTGTCGGGAGCTGCCCCTGCGCGCCCGCCTCTTTGAAAGGTTTGTCGTCGAAGGAGTATACGCGTGACGCGGTTTCGGCTCGTTCGGGGCGTTGCGGCTCGCGTTCCCTCTGGATTTTCGCCCGAAACATTTCGTCATAGTTTGAGGGGCGTTTTTGCTCCTTCGGGATTATGACGTTGCTCATAAGCGTCTTGAACTCTGAAATTTTGTTGTTGTGGAGTTTGAAGAGAATGTTTACCTGTGTGCCTAGCGCGCGTCCTTTTTTGGAGCGTACTTTTTTGGAGATTCGGAGCATATAGAACACGCCTTGTTCGTAGCTGTCGAGGGGCGAAATCATAATCGACTGTTTCGCGTCGTTGTAGGAAATGTCGGTACGCATAACATAACCGTCGGTGTCAGTCACGCGCATCGTCTGTTCTGTCACGGTGGACTCGTCAAGCTGCACGTTGAAGCGTATGAACCAGAATAAGGTGTCGGAATAGGGGTCAATCCGCGTGTTTATCTTGCTTTTAAGCCCCTTTATGTTCGTTTCGATTGTTATACCGTTTTTATCACTCAATCACAAGCATCTCCGCTTCAGAAAACTCTTGACAATTTCGGGCATATCCGCCGATTCGGCAATTTTGGGGTGGCGAACGGGGCGTTTGTCGATTCCGCGAATCTGCGGCGGTATTTCTGTTTTGGAAAGTTTTGACAGGTGGTCGAGCGCGTCAAAGTCCGTTTCGGGGGCGTAATCTTTTTGTATGGAGCGGCATACGTCGGCGGCGAATTTGAAAGGATTCGCGGTCGAGAGGATTACTGTTTTTGTCAAGTCGCCGCTCGCGTGTTTGTATTTTTTGTACACGGAGAAGGCGACGGCGGTGTGGGTGTCGATTAGGTATCCTTTGTCCGCCGCCGATTTGATTGCGTCCATAGTTTCCTGTTCGTTCGCGTAGCCCGCCGTGAAACAGTCCAGTTTGTTGGTGAAACTGAATCGTTTGGAATTTTTTAGGGACTCCATAAGGGAGGAGACGGTTTCGGCATCGGACTGCTCATACAAAAGCCTTTCAAAGTTGCTCGAAATAAGTATATCCATTGAGGGGGAGATTGTGCAGAAAAATCCCCGATTTATATCATATTCGTTGTTTGAAAAAAAGTCAAAGAGGACTTTGTTGCTGTTTGAGGCGCAGATTAGTTTGCGTATCGGCAGCCCCATTTTTTTGGCGTAATATCCCGCTAAGATATTTCCGAAGTTGCCTGTCGGCACGGCGAAATTAATCTCCTCGCCCTTTTTTATTTTGTTCTCCTTTAAGAGGGTGTTGTAGGCGTGAAAATAATACGCCGTCTGGGGGAGCAAACGCCCTATGTTGATTGAGTTCGCGGAGGAGAAGGAGTAGCTTGCCGCGTCTATTTCTTCCGCTATTTCTTTATCCGCGAAAATCGCCTTAACGCCGTTTTGGGTGTCGTCGAAGTTGCCGTTAATCCCGACGACAAGCACGTTATCGCCCGTTTGCGTAATCATCTGATATTTTTGCACCGCCGAAACGCCCTGTGACGGGTAGAAGACGACAATCGCGGTATCTTTGGCGTCCGCAAACGCCTCAAGGGCGGCTTTGCCCGTGTCCCCGCTTGTCGCCGTGAGAATCAGGAGTTTTTTTGAGCACCGTTTACGCGCCGCGACAGAAAGGAGGTGAGGGAGAATCGAAAGAGCCATATCCTTGAAGGCGAGAGTGCGTCCGTGGTATAATTCCAAAAAATGGGCGTCGTCTAGGGTGTGTATGGGTGCGATTTCAGGCGTGTCAAACTTTTCGTCATATGCCGACGACGTACATTCGGATATTTCCTCAAAGGTGAAATCAGTAAAATAACGCGACAATATTCTTGCCGCAAGGATCTTGTAGTCTAGGGATATGTCGATACAATCCGTACAGTCGGGAAAAGACTCCGGGACGTAAAGCCCGCCGTCCTCCGCAAGCCCTCTGAGCAGGGCCTCGGAGGGTTCGGCTTTTTCGGAGGCGTTTCTTGTGCTTACAAAAATCATAATGTTACCTCCCGTATGTAAGGGGCGGGAACAAGCCCGCCCGATTGGTTAATTTTTTTCGGCTTCTTTAAGAACTTTGTCAAAAACGTCAACAATATTAGCTAAACGCGTTTCCGCGTCTTTGTCTGGGTCTTTCGCCATTTTATTGAGTGCGTATATAGCCGTTACAAATTCTAGTCTTGGCATAATAGTCACCTCTTATTTCTTTTCCTGTCACACTTGTGTACCATTTGCGCCATTCGGCTAAAAAACTTTCCGAATCCTCGGGCGAAAAGTGTTTTTCCGCAAGAGTCTTTGCCTTGTCGTAAGCCGTGTAGATTATCGCGTCATATACGTGGTCTGTCATTTTTTAGCACCTCCTATTTCTTTTTGAGTTTGAAGACGCTTACCATACTCTTCATTACCTCGGCTTGGCTTGAGAGTTCCTCGGAGGCGGAGGCGGATTCTTCGGAGGTTGCGGAGTTGCTGTGAACCACGTCGGCGACTTGGGCGAGTCCCTTTGTCACCACGCGGATTGACTCGGCTTGTTCGTTTGAGGCTTTTGCTATATTCGTGATGATTTCGCCGACTTGCGAAATGTCGCCGATTATCGTCTCGAGAGCCTCGGAGGTGATTCCCGCAATCCTCGTGCCCTCGTCGACGCGTTCGATTGAGTCCTGAATAAGCCCCGCCGTTTCGCTTGCCGCCTTTTGACTTCTTGAGGCAAGGTTTCTTACTTCTTCCGCGACGACGGCGAAGCCTTTTCCGTGTTCGCCCGCCCGCGCCGATTCGACGGCGGCGTTAAGCGCAAGAAGGTTTGTCTGGAAGGCGATATCCTCGATTACGCTGATAATCTTTGAGATGCTGTGGGAGGATTCTTTTATGCCGTCCATAGAGGCTAGCATACGGTTCATATCTTTCTCCCCGCTTGCCGCGTTCTCTTTGGAACGGCGCGAAAGCTGCTCCGCGTCCTTTGCGCTTTGGGCGTTTCGTTCGGTACTCTCGTTGATTGAGGCAATCGTGCGGTTGAGCTGTTCGATTGAGGAGGCTTGGGTCGTCGTACCCTCCGCAAGGGTCATACTGCTTGCGGAAATCGTGTGCGCTCCCGCGGCGACTTCGTTCGCGACTGAACCTGTTTCAGCCAGTATCTTATTGAGCTTGTTCACGATGTTGTTGAGCGCGTTTTTGATTTCGGCGAAATCCCCCACGTATTCCCTCTCGATTGCCTGATTGAAGTCGTTGTTTGAAAGAGAGGTCAAAACGCGCGAAATCTCCGCTATATATGAGGAAATATTTGTCACCGTATTGTTTATGGAGTCCTTGATAAGTTCGAAGTCGCCTCTGTAACTTCCGTCCATTTGCCGCGTGAAATCCCCGCTCGCCACATAACCCAAGACTTTTTGCGCCTCTTCTATGGGGGCGGCGACGTTTTCAAGGAGTCTGTTCATACCGTTTAGGATACTTGCCCAGTCGCCTTTGTATTTCAGGGTGTCGGCGCGTCCAGAGAGTTTGCCCGAAACCGCTCCGCTCACGAGTACGTTGAGTTCGCGGCTTACGGACTGGAGGTTGTCGCGGAGGGTGTCTAGGGTTTCGTTCATAGACGCTTTTTCGCCGGGCAGTTTCTCGATGTCCGCGCTGAAATTGCCCTCGCCGAATTCCTGAACGCAGGAGAGGAGGTTGTTCGTGTCGGAAACGGTGTCGTCAATAAGTCCGTTTATGCCCTCCGCCATACTCCTGTACGCGCCCTCGAAGCGCAAACTGTCGATACGGCGTTTCGTGTCGCCATCTCTGTACGCTTGGGCGGTTTCGTCTATGTCCTTTATGAGGAGAGATATGGTGTCTAGGAGTCTGCCCGTGTCCCGCGCCACCTGCCCGATTTCGTCGCGGGAGTTGCTTTGCGCCTTTACGTCAATTTTGCCGTGCGCCACGTCGTCGAGAATCCACGCAAGGGATTGAATCGGCGCGGTGAGGTTGCTTTTGACGAACGCGAACATTGCCGCCGAAACGATTACGGTAACGGCGATTACGATACCGATTGCCGCTAACGTGTTCGACCTTATAGTCTTGTTGATTTCCGAAATCTGCCTGCCGACAAAGACTATGCCTATGGTGTCGCCCTTGGAGTTCGCGAGCGGCTGGTAATGCACATAGTATTCCTTTTCAAGAATTACGGTTTTGCCCGAATAGGGAAGCCCTTTCACGAGAATCGGGTCGACAAGGGCCGGGTTGAGTTTCGTCCCGATTTGGCGTTCGCCCTCCGCGTTTTTGATTGTCGTGTTGATTCTCTCGTCGCTGAGAAAAATCGTAACGTCGTTGCCCGTAATTCCTTTTAGTTCGTCCACAAAGACGGGGTTGTCAAGTCTGTACCCGACGGAGATGACGCCCATTATTCCGCCGCTAGCGTCCTTGACGGGGGCGGCGGCGCGAATACCTAGGTTTATGTCCTGCCCCGTCTCGACAAACGCCGACGTTCTGCCGAGCAGCGCGTCGCTTATGTTTTCTTGGTCTTTAACGTTGTCGCCTTTTTTTTCGCTGTTTGTACGCGCCAAAACAACGCCGTTCTCGTCGGTGATTGTCGCGAATTCAACGTCCGTGCTTATCCCCGTGAACTCTTTGTTCACAGCGTCTATGATTCGTTCGCTGTCGCCGCTCGCGATTGCGTTTCGCACGTTCACGATTGACGCGACATAGGAGGCGGTGTCAGCGGAGGATTTTTTCATCTTGGAAATCCTGTCGTTGACGGAAAAAACCGCGCTCTCCGTTCCTTCTATTACTATCGTATCTACAATGGTTTTGTTCCCTCGGTACATAATTGCTACGGCGATAACCGCCGTCAGGACTATCCCTAAGAATGTAAACAAAAACAACTTAGTCCCGATACTCTCCTTGCCGTCACGCGTTGCGACGCGCCTAAACAGTCTTCCAAGAGCTCCCATCAGCATTTCCCCTCAACGTCATATTTCCGAAATATCATTGATTATACCATTATAAATCTACGCGCTAATAAAGTCAAGTTCGCCGTGACTATAATAGTTATTGCAAATTTACGCTAGGGGGTTTATAATTAAGTACATTGGTTGCAATCGGCTTTGGAGGCATAAGAAATGCAGAGGAAAATATTTTCTATCAACAAAAAAATACTATTGATATTGTTTTTGGTGGTACTGTTTTGTTCCGTGTCTATAAGTATATACAGTTATGTCAACTACCGAAGAGATTCCTTGGCGGAAAAGGCGGAAACCGCGAGGATTCTGGCGGCTTCCGTGGCGCGGACGATAGACCCCGCGAAATTGCGGTCTTTAAGCGAGATAAGCGAACCGAACGAGGTTTACTCCGAAATACGGGCGAAACTCGCCGAGATACGCGAGGACACGGGCGTTTTTTATATTTACGCTATGCTTAGGGATTCTAACGAATACCTGTATCTCGTGTCGGTGAACGACCCGAGCGCCGCGGACAGCGAAATTGAATTCGGATACAGAGACCCTGTGGACCTTTTCGGAGACGAGCCTCTAGCCGCGCTTAACGGCGGCGTATCCTCGGCTACGGAAGTTTGGGACGGCGGGCGTTACGGTTTTCTTGTTTCGGGCTTTTCCCCTGTTTATGACGAAAACGGCAAAATTTTCTGTGTTTTGGGCGTTGACGTAAACGTTGATAACGCACTCACGGCGGCGAACAGATTCAGAAATCAAATTATAATAGTGCTTGTGATTATTGCCGCAGTCTCCTTGTTTTTGGCTAGCCTGTATTTTAAGAAAAGCATTATAAAACCCATTCTTGAAATTTCGAACGCCGCCTCAAAACTCTCGGACGGCAATATGGACGCGCAGATACATATTGTTTCAAACGACGAGCTGGGACTCTTGAGCGGTAATTTTAATAATTTTGTCGGTATGATGAAAATTTTAGTCGGCGATTTTCAAAAAATGTCAAAAGAACAGGACGCGGGCGATTTTAAGTCTTTTATAGATATAACGGAATATAAAGGCTCGTTTAAGGAAATAGCGAACGGCGTAAACGAAATGGTTAAGGACTATGTTGAGGTCGTGACCGAGGCTCTTAAGGCGATAGAAGCGTTCGGCAAGGGCGATTTCCGTATCGTTCTCGCCGACTATCCGAAAGAACAAGCTTTGGCGTACAAGACTATGAACGCCCTTGACGGCTTACGCAACAGCCTTATTAACGTGAACCGCCTTATATACAGGCAGGTTGAGGCGGCGGCGTCGGGGAATCTGAGCGAACGGGCGGATACGGCGACTTTAAGCGGCGAATGGACAAAAATTTTGATAGGGCTTAACGACGTGTTAGACGCGGTGGCATCTCCGATAAACGAATCCACGAACGTGCTTAAGCAGGTTTCGGAAGGGGATTTCAGCAAAAAAGTCGGGGGAGATTATAAGGGCGATTTCCTTGTTATTAAAACGGCTATTAACGATACCGTCGTAAACATCTCTTCATATATCGAGGAGATTTCAAAGGTTTTGGCGGCGTTGTCGGAAAACAACCTAAACCAGTCCATAACCCGCGAATATGTGGGCGATTTCTCCGAAATAAAAAAGGCGATTAACACTATTGTCGATAAATTTAACGGCGTGATACTAGATATTAAAACGGCGGCGCGGCAAGTCGCGGAGGGGTCGGATATGGTGGCGCAAGCTAGTATGGTGCTTGCGGAGGGCAGCAACAAACAGTCGGGCGAACTGGACGAACTTAGTGCGGACGCGCTTACAATCAGCGAGAGCGCAAGTACGAACGCGAAAAACGCCGAGGCGGCGGAGAACCTGTCGTCTAACGCGACGAAAAACGCCGCCGTCGGCAAGGAAGATATGAACAAAATGCTTGCGTCTATGGAGGGTATTAAGGAATCGTCGCACAGTATTTCAAAAGTAATCAGCGTTATTGAAAATATCGCGTTTCAGACGAATTTGCTTGCGCTTAACGCCGCCGTGGAGGCGTCAAGGGCGGGGGAACACGGCAAGGGGTTCGCGGTTGTCGCCGAGGAAGTACGCAACCTTGCAATCAAAAGCCAGCAATCCGCGAAAGAAACGGCCGATTTGGTCGAGGAATCCGTCAGGAGAGTTGGCGAGGGTACGGAAATCGCGGGTATCACGGCGGAAGCGCTCCTCACCATAATTGATGATATAACGAAAATTTCCGAAATAATTACAAATATATCCAGAGAATCGGGTACGCAGTCAAATTCTATAAAACGGGTTACAGACCTTATTTCGGGAATCTCGGAAGTCGTGCGGCAAACTTCCGCCGCGTCCGAGGAGTCCGCCGCCACCGCCGAGGAACTGGCGGAGCAGTCGGAAATTCTGAAAGGACTTGTGGGTATATTTGTTCTTAGACGATAATAGGAGGTTACAATAATATGGAAACGAATAATATCGGCGCGCTCGACCTCCCGTGGGTGGTCTTTCGGCTTAAGCAGAATATGTACACGATAAACAGCGGGCTGGTTTCGACGATACTTCAGATACCGAAGGAAATCACGCCTGTGGCGACGTCGGCGGACATTTTTCGCGGGATTACCAAACATCGGGGCGAGGTGATTCCTCTTCTTGATATGCGCCGTCTTTTGGGTTTGCAGCCGCTTGTTGACGAAAAAAAAGCGGCGGCGGAACTTTTTGCGGATTTGAAGGCGAGTCATATGAACTGGCTTAATGAACTTAAGCGTTGCGTCAAGGCGGGCGACGTTTTTCAGATGGCTCTCGACCCGACAAAATGCAAACTCGGGAAATGGATTACGGAGATTACAAACGGCGCGGAAGAGGCGGCGGACGAGAGAATACGGGACGTTCGGACGCAAATATCTAAAATCACGGGCATACACAACAAATTTCACGGGTTGGGCGCGGAGGTTATGGCAATACGGAGAAGTCAGAAATCGGACGAGGAAATCGCAAGGCTTATAAGCGAGAAGATGAAGGAACTCGAGTCGATTATACCGGAGGTGCTTAGGCTGATTGACGGCATCGCCGACTCTTTTACGAGAGGGCATACCGAAATATGTATCGTCCTTAACGACGGGATAACCTCTGTCGCTATCGTCGTCGACGAGGTTGTCGCCGTGAACGAACTTCAGATTGTCAAGGACAGGGATACTTTTCCGAATATGCACGGAAAGGATTATATTGAAGGAGTCGCCCGAAACGACAAACTCTCGGGCGAAATTATGGTTCTTCGGGACAGTATACTTTTTGACTCTGTGAAACCTTTAGCCAAGCAAGCTCTGTAATTTCGCGGCACGCTCCGCGACTTTCGCCCAGTTTACTCCCAGCAGGAAATTGTCGATATACGCGCCTTTATCCGTCGCGTAATCGAGAAAATACGCGTGTTCGTACATATCGAGTACGAGCAGGGGGCGACTTTCGTGGACGACTCCCGCGTCGTGGGCGTCTTGGGCGAATATATTGCAGGATTCGGCGCGGAAGCTGTACGCAAGCACGACCCAGCCCCGCGCCGCAAGCCCCGCCGCCTTGAATTTCGCCGAAAACTCCGAAACGCCGCCGAAATTTTTTGACAGAATTTCGTCAACTTTCTCGCTGCGTTTACATTCGGAATCTCCCAGATTTTCAAAATAGAGTTCGTGAAGTATCACCGCGTCAAGGGCGAAGGTTTCGCTTGTTCCAACGTTTCGCGCCGCGCTGTAGGTGGTGTTCGCCCCGCCTAGTTCCTCCGCCGTCAGGGAGTTTTTGTCCCTCTCTATTTTGTTAAAATTTTCAACATACCCGTCGTATAGTTTTATGTGCGCGTTAAACTGTTTTTGTGACACGACACTTGTTTCATAATCGAATTTCACTCCGCTTATCCCCATAGACACACCTCCGGCTTTTTTGATATAATATGCGCGTGTCTTCGTATTGTTGCTTATTTTATACCGCTCACATTTTTTTATTAAAACGCTAAAGGGATTTTTGGAAAAAGACGTTATTATATATGAGAAGAGTAAAACGTCTCACAACGGCGGTCTCAAAATTGCTTTCACTTATGCCGATTATTCTTTCGGCTTATCCCAACAACTAGCAGAATGCTAAACTTGTACCTTGACAATTACAAATATGTTACAAAGTTGTAAAAAGACCTTTCTTGCGGATACTATTAAAAATAGTGTGCAAAAGGAGGGGAACGCCGTGACGCAAGTGTTTACTGTCGGTGTTTCGCGGTTTATAAATTTCGGGCTCAGCGTATCAAAAATGGATTTACGCAAACGGCCAAGCGGCGAGCGGGTCGTCGCGGTTTTGAATTCGGCGGAGGATATCGAACTTGCGCGGAGGTTTACGCAAAGTCTTCGCGAAAGTGACATTATTCTTATCAATTCGGACATACGCGAACTTTACGAATGTGCTAAGGGGCGGAGGTTTCTGACTTACGGGTTTGGGCGCGGAGCTTGTGTGAGCGCTTCAAGCATTGTGTCTTCGGACTTTGGCACGACGGTTCAGGTTTGCGTTATGCGGGCTTTTCGCAATCTTTCGGGACAAAAGGTGATTGAGCAGGAGTTTCCTGTCACCGCGTCACAAGAAATACAGGTATCTGACATTTTGGCGTCTATTTCCACATTTTTACTATGTAACTAAAAAATGTAAAAACTTGGAGTATAATGTACTTGAGAGACGGGATTTTAATATCCTAATCAACCTAAGGGGGTTGTAAAGATGACTCAGACTAATTACTTTACAGATAACACCGTCACCCTTACAGGCAACGTGTTTTCCGAGCCTTTGTTCAGCCACAAGATATACGGGGAGAGTTTTTACACATTCGATATCGAGGTGGAGCGACTCAGCGAGGCGACCGACGTTTTGCCCGTGACCGTGTCCGACCGCGTAACAAGCGTTGACGCACTCCGTGAGGGCGAGAAAATAAAAATTGAGGGGCAGCTGCGTTCCTACAACAGCTATATCAAACAGGAGCAGCGGAACCGGCTTATACTGACCGTGTTTGTCCGCGACATCGACTTTCTCGCGGATACAGAGGAGGAAGAAGGGGAGGACCATGGAGAAGAGAAATCGTTTTTCAAGGCGGCTGAATTTAATGCAAGTAGCTTTGATTCGGGAGAGCTTATCCCTAACGAAGTTGTTCTCAACGGATACATCTGCAAGCCGACAGTCTATCGGAAAACGCCGTTTAAGCGTGAAATAGCGGATATACTTCTTGCGGTGAACCGCCCGTACAACAACTCGGATTATATCCCCTGCATCGCGTGGGGACGAAACGCGCGGTTCGCGTCGAATCTCAAAGTCGGCGAGAATATTCGGATTTGGGGGCGTATGCAGTCAAGACAGTACCAGAAGAAGTTATCGGACGGAGAGGTGCTTAACAAGACCGCGTATGAGGTATCCGTCGGCAAGATTGAGTGCGATATGGTGTCGTGGGATTTTGTTGAGGACGAGGTTGCCGCGCTGGAAAAATAAGCAGAGGATAAAAATATGAGAGATATACCTGAAGAGAAATACATCGTCGCGGCGGTTTTCGGGGAAAAGGAAAACCATGAGTGGTTAGACGAATTGGAGGAACTTGTACGGACGCAAGGCGGCGCGGTCGTCGGGCGGGTTACGCAAAACAGGGAGCATACGCACCCTGCGACTTATTTCGGACGCGGAAAACTCGCGGAGCTGAAAGAAAAGATTGAAGAGACGGGAGCGACGGGGGTTGTCTGTGACGACGAGCTTTCGGCGGCGCAGTACGGAAATATGACTGATTTTTTGGGAGTCAAGGTGGTCGACAGAACGGTTGTGATTTTGGACATTTTCGCGAAAAACGCCAATTCGGCGGAAAGTATCGTACAAACGGAACTCGCTCAGCTTAATTATCGGAAATCAAGGCTTTCGGGGCTTGGGAAATCGCTTTCGAGGCAAGGCGGCGGTATCGGGACGAGAGGACCTGGGGAGACGAAACTCGAGTCGGACAGGCGGCATATACAGACGCGGATAGAACATCTTAACACGGAACTTGTCGGTATCGCGGCGAATCGGAGGGTTTTGCGGGAGGGGCGGGAGAGAAACAAGATGCCCGTGATTTCCCTTGTGGGGTACACGAACGCGGGAAAGTCCACGATTCTTAATATGCTGACGAACGCGGGGGTCGCCGCTCGGGACGAACTTTTTGCGACTCTTACGACTACAAGCCGCGCCGTGGAGCTGCCGCTCGGGGCGGCGGCAATTCTCACGGATACTGTCGGATTTATTCGGAAATTGCCCCACCAGATTATAAAGGCGTTTTCCGCGACGATTGAGGAACTCGGGTACGCCGATATACTGCTTCACGTTATTGACATTTCGAGCAAGGACGCGGCGGAGCAAGCCGAAACGGTTTACAAGACGCTTAGAACGCTTGGGATAGATAAACCTGTCATTGAAGTATATAACAAGATTGACGTTGCCGCAAACGCTAATTTTGCGGATTCGGGGGCGGCGGCGCGGGTTAGGATTTCCGCGAAAACGGGGCAGGGGAAGGACGCGCTGCTTAACGCTGTTGAAACTGAATTAAGGAAACTCAAGACGGAAATCGATATAGTAATCCCTTACACTAACGGGCAGTTTCTGCACCTAATACACGAAAAGGGCGATATAATCTCGGAGGAGTTTCTTTCTGAAGGTACAAGGATACACGCGTTCGTTCCACCTGAACTAGCAAAAAACAGCCTTCCTGAGTAGGTAGGCTGTTTTTTTTGTTAGAGCCTGTTTAGTATCTCGCTTTTGGAGGATTTTCGAGCAGGTTTTTCGCCTTACAAGGAAGCGGCGACGACGCACACTCCTAAGCAGTTTGCTAGGAGCCGCTGACGCAGTACGGCGGAAAAGATGCCGAAAAGACCCAAAATGGAGATGCTGAGCAGGCTCTTAGAGACTTTGCAGGGTTTCGTTGGTTTTTTGGAGCATAGCGCGGTATTTGGCGAGTTTGGATTTTTCCTCGTCTATTAGTTTTTGGGGAGCTTTCGCGGTAAAGCCCTCGTTTGAGAGTTTGCTTTCGGCGCGGGTGATTTCGGCGGCAAGGCGGGAGATTTCTTTTTGGAGACGTTCTTTTTCTTTGGCGGCGTCGACAAGTTCGTTTAGAGGGAGGTAGAGGGTCGCGCCGGTTATTACGGAGGAGACGACGGCGGCGGGGTCGGGGGTGTAGGTCTTTAGGGTCTCGACTTCGGACGCGCCGCATAGCATACGGAAGAAGGAGGACGCGCCGGCGAAGACTTTTAGGGCGGCTTCGTCCTCGGACACAAGGATTACGCGGACTTTTTTCGCGGCGGGTACGTCCTTTTCCACGCGAATGTTGCGGACTGATTTTATTGCTTCTTTTATAAGCAATATGTCGGATTCTTCTTTTTCAAATTTTAGAGATTCGTCGTAAAAACTCCACTCGGAGGTTAGGAGGCTTTCTTCGTCGTCTTGGAGGTAGGTAAAGATTTCTTCGGTTATGAAGGGCATAAAGGGGTGGAGGAGCTTTAGGGCTTTTGTGAGGGCGGTTTTTAGGGTGTAGAGGGCGGCGGCGCGTGTCGGGTCGTCGTTGTTGTAGAGACGGGGTTTTACCATTTCGATGTACCAGTCGCAGAACTCGTCCCAGATGAAGTTGTAGACTTTTGTCACGGCAAGCCCCAGTTCGTAGTTGTCTAGGTTTGCGGTTAGGTCGCGGGATACGTTGTTTATCGTGCTTAGTATCCATTTGTCGGTGTTGGTGAGGTCTTTTTGGGCGGTTTTGGTTCCGTCGTCGAACATAAGAATGAAACGGGTCGCGTTCCAGAGTTTGTTGGTGAAGTTGCGGGCGGATTCCACCTTGTCCTGTTTGAAGCGGGAGTCGCCGCCTGGGGTTGTGCCGATTAGTAGACAGACGCGGAGAACGTCCGCTCCGTATTTGTCGATGATTTCGACGGGGTCTATGCCGTTGCCTAGGGATTTGCTCATTTTGCGGCCTTGTTCGTCGCGGATAATGCCCGTAAAGAGTACGTCCTTGAAAGGGAGTTGCCCCATATTGTATATTCCCGAGAAAACCATACGGATTACCCAGAAGAAGATTATGTCATAGCCTGTTACAAGGACGCTTGTGGGGTAGAAGTAGTCCAGTAAGCCCTCTTTGTCGTCAAGCCAGTTTAGGGTGGAGAACGCCCAGAGGGCGGAGGAGAACCACGTGTCGAGAACGTCCTCGTCTTGGGTTAGGCTTTGGTGTCCGCATTTTGGGCAGGATTTCGGGGGGTCTCCCGCTACCGTGACTTCGCCGCAGGAGTCGCAGTAGTAGGCGGGTATTCGGTGTCCCCACCAGAGCTGGCGGGAAATGCACCAGTCGCGAATGTTGTTTAGCCAGTTCAGGTAGATTTTGCCGAAACGGTCGGGGACAAGGTTTAGTTCTTTGTTGGTGTACGCGTCTATCGCGGGGATTGCTAGGTCTTTCATACGCACGAACCATTGTTTGCGGATAAGGGGCTCGATGATTTCGCCGCAGCGTTCGTGTGTGCCGACGTTGTGGGTTAGAGCTTCCGTCTTGACAAAAAGTCCTAGGTTTTTAAATTCTTCTACTATTTTTTCGCGGCAGGAGAGGGTCGTTAAGCCGCAAAACTTGCCCGCGTTTTCGTTCATTGTGCCGTCGTCGTTCATTACGTTTATTATGTCGAGTTTGTGGCGCAGTCCCATTTCGTAATCGTTGGGGTCGTGGGCGGGGGTGATTTTTACGACGCCCGTGCCAAATTCCATATCGACATATTCGTCCGCTATGATTGGGATACGGCGGTCTACTATGGGGACGGTCACGGTTTTCCCGATTAGGGCGGTGTAGCGGGAGTCGGCGGGGTTTACGGCTATCGCGGTGTCGCCTAGGGCGGTCTCGGGGCGGGTCGTGGCGAAACAGAGGTAGTCCTGTGCGCCGTCGATTTTGTATTTTAGATGCCAGAAATGGGCGGCTTTTTCCACATGGTCAACTTCCGCGTCGGAGATTGTCGTGCGGCATTTCGGACACCAGTTTATAAGTTTTTCGCCGTGGTAGATTTTGCCGTCGTTGTACATTTTGATAAAAACTTCCTGTACGGCGCGGCTTAGCCCAGCGTCCATCGTAAAACGCTCGCGTTCCCAGTCGCAGGCGCAACCCAGACGCTTGAACTGACTGAAGATTCGCCCGCCGTAGGTTTCTTTCCATTGCCAGGCGCGTTCAAGAAAACCCTCGCGTCCTAGGGATTCTTTTGTGACACCCTCGGCGGCTAACGACTGTACTATTTTTACTTCTGTGGCGATGCTCGCGTGGTCGCAGCCGGGCATCCAGAGGGCGTTGTAGCCTTGCATTTTTTTGGAGCGGATTAGAATGTCCTGAATGGTGAGGTTGAGGGCGTGTCCCAGGTGGAGTTGCCCCGTTATGTTGGGGGGCGGCATAACTATTGAGAAGGGTTTTTTGGTTTTGTCGACAACCGCGTGGAAGTAGTTTTTTTCCAGCCACTTTTTGTAGATTCGCGCTTCCGCCGATTTATAATCAAAGTTTTTCGCTATTTCTTTCATTTGCAGTCCTCCAAAGTTCCGTTTTTTATATAATTTTAAACTAATTCGAGTTAAAAAACAAGGATTGACGCGGGGGATTTTGTGAGGTATTATATAGGTGGTTTATAGATTGCGAATTTTGGAGGACATATTTATGAAGAAAATGGTTTCGGGGATTTTGGTTGCGGCGGCCGTTTTTGGGTCGGCGGCTTCGGTGTACGCGGCGGAACTTCCCGCGCCGCAAGAGCTTACCGCGGAGGATTACGGGTTTGACAAAGTGCCGACACAGGAGGTTTCGGGGTTTTATCTTAACTGGGACGCGGTTGACGGCGCGGATAAGTACTATGTGTACGAGAAGAAGGACGGAGAGGCGGATTTCAGCAGGATTGACGGCGCGTATCCCGTTACGGTTACTTCGTATATGGTTAACCAAAACGAGCTTGACCTTGACACGGAGTACAAGTTCAGGGTGGCGGCGGTTGACGTTGACGCGAACGAAGAAGCTACAGTCGGTAAGTATTCCGATATCGTTTCGGCGAAAACGCCCGCTAAGCTGATTGCGCCTGACATTAACGCGCCGAATTATAAGACGTTCGCGCTGCCGAATAAGGTACAGCTGGGTTTTTCGTCGGTGTTTCGCGCCTATGATTTTGAGGTGTATGTACTTGCGGGCGAGGATTATAAGCAAATCAGGGCGGTTAGAGCGTGGAACGGGAATGAGCCCGCTTATATCGTGTCGGGGCTTACGGCGGGGACGGATTACAGTTTTAAGGTTCGTTCTGTCGGGACTGATAACGACGGGTTTGTTATTAAGAGCGAACTTTCGGACGCGCTTGAGCTGACGACTCCCGCTACTCCGTTTGACGGGGACGGCGCGGATAACGTCATCGGTATATTCAGTACGGAAAATTCGGCTGACGGGAAGAATCTTACGGCTCAAACCAAGTTTACTTTCGGCGGGGACGGCTCGGGGCTTTTTGAAACGTGGTCGAACGATAACGATAACACCAAGGTGACTTTTTCATACGTGGTTACGGCGGATAAAGACAACCCCGTCAAGGTGATTTTGAATAACGGGCGGGTTTATTACGGATATCTTTCCGAGGATTTGAGCGAATTCTTATATAACGACGGCACGCCTGGGGAAGCTACGGCTGTTAGAATAAATTTTTAACGATTAATTCTAAAACTGCGGGACGCGGGAATTTTTGAAATTTATGCTTGACAAAAATTATCGCGTCCTGTATAATTTTAGAGTAGTCTTTGGAGAAGTACTCAAGCTGGCTGTAAGAGGCTCCCCCGCTAAGGGAATAGGTCGGGTTATTCCGGCGCGAGGGTTCGAATCCCTCCTTCTCCGTTTTGTGTTTTAGATTGCTAAGATAGGGGTATGAATATGAGATTGCTTACAAGGTCGGATTTCGACGGTTTGGCGTGTGCCGCGCTTCTTAAGGAACTTGGTGTCATTGACCACTGGAAGTTCGTTCACCCGAAAGATATACAGGACGGGTTGGTTCAGGTTTCGGACGACGACGTTTTGGCGAATATTCCTTATGTCGCGGGCTGTAATATGTGGTTTGACCACCATTCGAGCGAGTCGGAGAGAGTCGGCGCGGTTGAGTTTAAGGGCGAAAGCCGTCTTGCGGATTCGGCGGCGCGTATCGTTTATGAGTATTACGGCGGGATTGAGAAACTCGGGCATTTTGAGAATATGATTGTCGCCGTGGACGCTGTCGATTCGGGCAAACTCCAGATTGACGACATTTTGAATCCAAAGGGTTGGGTTCTTTTGGGGTTTATGATGGACCCGCGCACGGGACTCGGGCGGTTTAGACAGTTCAGAATCAGCAATTACGAACTTATGGAAATTCTTATCGAAGAATGTCGTTCCAAGAATATTGAAGAGATTTTGTCGCTTCCCGACGTTAAAGAACGCGAAGCTATGTATTATGAGCAGAACGAACTTTTTAAGGAAATGCTGCTTAAATATACCACGATTGACGGCAACGTTATTTTGACGGACTTGCGCGGAGTGGAGACTATTTACACGGGTAATCGTTTCCTTATATACAGCCTTTTTCCGGAGCAAAACATCTCGATTTGGGCGGTGGACGGACGCGGGAAACAGAATTGCCCGATTGCGGTCGGACACAGTATTCTTAACCGCACCTCGAAGACGGACGTGGGCAGACTTCTGCTTAAACACGGCGGCGGCGGACACAGACAGGTCGGGACTTGCCAGGTTGAATACGCGAAAGCCGACGAAGTGCTTAAGGAACTTGTTGAAACTATGAAAACTGACGGCTGATATATATTAAATGCCCCGCAAGTCGGGGTATTTTTTTTAAATATGCGTGAGGTATTATTATGAAGGATATTCGGTTTGGGATTGGCGCGGATTTTCATAGGCTGACTAACGGGCGGAAGTTGATTATCGGCGGGGTTACTATTGCTCACCCAAAGGGGCTTTTTGGGCATAGTGACGCGGACGTTTTGACGCACGCCGTTATTGACGCGCTTTTGGGGAGTTTGGCACTGGGGGATATCGGGAAGTTGTTTCCTGACAATGACGATAGGTATAAGGACGCGGATAGCCTTGTTCTTTTGGCGGAAGTCGTTAAAATTATACACGGGAAGAATTTTTACATAAATAACGCGGATAGCGTTATTATTGCGCAAACGCCTAAGTTTGCCCCTTATATCGACTCTATTCGGGGGAATCTGGCGCGGGTGCTGGAGGTTGATTTGGAGAGAGTCGGCGTTAAGGCGACGACGACGGAGAAAATGGGGTTTTGGGGAGAAGGGATTGGAATCGAGGCGCGGGCTATTGCGTCCGTCTGTTGTCGCGGTTGCGGAGATAGCGAATAGACTGTAACAGGTAACTTAGACAGGGGTTTTCTTTCGTGAAGGACGTATATGAAGCGATAAAAGAGCGCGACCCCGCCCTGCGCGTCGGATTTGAAGTGATTTTGTACGCGGGGTTCTGGGCGGTTTTTTGGCACCGGGTCGCACATAGGTTTTATAGCGCGAAGATGATTTTTTTTGCGCGGGTTATTTCGCAAATGTCCAGACTTGCGACGGGGGTTGAGATTCACCCCGGGGCGGTTATCGGGAAAGGGCTTTTTATTGACCACGGGACGGGGGTTGTTATCGGGGAGACGTGCGTCATCGGGGATAATGTCACGATTTACCAAGGGGTGACGCTCGGGGGGACGGGCAAGGATACGGGGAAACGCCACCCGACTATCGGGAATAATGTGCTTATCGGCTCGGGGGTTAAGATTCTTGGACCTTTTCGGGTGGGGGACAACTCGAGAATCGGGGCGGGGAGCGTGGTTTTGCAGGAAGTGCCTGAGGATTGCACGGTGGTGGGCGTTCCGGGGCGGATTGTGAAAAGGACGCTTAGCAAGGAAGATGTTGACAGTATGAACCAGATTCGGTTTCCCGACCCGATTATTTTGGAGATTGAGGAATTGCGGGAACGGCTTAAGGCTTTGGAAGAAATTGTATATAATCAGGAGGATATGAGAGGGGATTAGTATGAAAGAGATTTTTACGAGGATTAGCGTACGGAAGTTTATCGACAGGGACGTTTCAAAAGAGGACGTTGAGAAGCTGTTACGCGCCGCGCAGCAAGCTCCGTCGGCGGCAAATCAGCAACCATGGGAGTTTGTTGTGATACGGGACAGGGAGATTCTTAAAAAAGTCGCGGAAAGTAATCCCTACGCGGAGGCTTTTGTGAACGCGCCTGTTGGGATTGTCGCGCTTATTAACGAAAACGGGATTACTTTTCCGCAGTGCGCGGAGCATGACGTTTCGGCGGCGGTGGAGAATTTGTTGATTGAGGGCGTGAGTTTGGGGCTTGGGACTGTGTGGCTTGCGATTGCGGGGTTTGAGGAACGAGCGGCGGCGGTCGGCGCGGTTTTGGGGCTGCCTGACGGGGTGCGGGCGTTTGCGGCTGTGGCGGTGGGGTATCCTGGGGAGGGACGGGCTGTGACTAGTCGGTATAATCCCGAAAAGGTGCATTACGATAAATATTAGCTACAATTCGTCGCGGAGGTATTTTAGGACTTTTTTTTCGATTCGGGAGACTTGGACTTGGGACACGCCCAGAAGTTTGCCGACTTCGGCTTGGGTTTTGTCGCAGAAGTAGCGGAGTATGATTACCTGGCGTTCCTTTGAGGAGAGATTGACGATTAGTTGTTTTAGGGCAATGTGTTCTAGGGTTTTTGAGGAGTCGTCACGCGTCGCCCATTTGTCGATTAGGTAGGTTTCGTTGTCGTTTTGGGAGGTCGTGCTGTATAGGGATTCCACGGTGAAAGAGGACGAGAGGGCAAGGACAAGTTCTTCTGTCGGTACGTTCAGAGCTTTTGACAGTTCTTCCATTGTGGGGGGGCTGTTTGTCGTCTGGGTGAGGGCGTCGCTTAGGTATTTCGCTTTTACGGCGAGTTCTTTTAGGGGGCGGGAGACTTTTAACATTCCGTCGTCGCGCATAAAACGTTTGATTTCGCCCATAATCATCGGGACGGCGTAGGTCGAAAATTTGACGTTGTAGGCATCGTCAAATTTTCGGATACATTTTAGGAGACCTATGCTGCCGACTTGGTATAAGTCTTCGGCTTCGTAACCTCGGTTTAGGAATTTTTTGACAATGCTCCAGATTAAGCCGGCGTTGTCGTTTATTAATTTTTCGGTGGCGGTTTGGTCGCCTGATTTTGCAAGGTGGATTAGTTCTATGTCGTTCATAGGCGGGGGTTACTCCTCTCCTATTTTTTTTGTCATTATTATGGTTGTGCCGTCTTTGGCGGAGGTTACCTCTAGGGTGTCGGTGAATTGCTGCATTACTGTGAAACCCAGTCCGCTGCGTTCGTCGTTTTCGGCGGTGGTGAAAAGGGGTTCCATTGCTTGTCCTATGTCGGGGATTCCTATGCCGTAATCTTTTATTTCGACGCGCAGGGTGTTTTTTAGGCGTTTTAGGGTCATTGTTATTTTGTCGGTTTTTGAGTGGATTACGGAGTTTGTCACCGCCTCGGAGACGGCGGTTTTTAGTTCGGTGAGTTCGGAGACTGTGGGGTCGAATTTTGAGGCATAGGCGGCGGCTGTGGTTCGCGCAAATTGTTCGTTTTCTGAGAGCGCGTCAAATTCTATCTTTATTTCATTTTCCCATACGTTCATTGGCTTACCTCCTCCGCGTACTTTACGATTTTTCGCAGTCCTGACAGGTCAAAGATTTCGCGCATTTTGGGTGAGAGTCCGTGAATGGTGAGCGTGCCGCCGTATTCGCGGATTGTTTTGCTGCGTCCCATAATTAGCCCTATGCCTGAGCTGTCCATTAGGGATACGCCGCTGAAATCGAAGACGACGTTTTTTAGGAACGAGGTTGTGATTGCGTGGTCGATTCGGTCTTTTACGGATTTTGCCATATGCTGGTCAAGTTCGCCGTCTAGTTCGATTATGAGCAGGTCGTCTTTTTTTGTTATGTTAAGGCTCATTTGCCATATTCCCCCTTAAATGTAAAACATTAACTTTATGATACACGATTTCGCGGGTTCTTGCAAGTATATTCTTAAAATAATTTGTTTTCTAAAAAATATCGGTATAGATTCGGGGGATTTTCGGGAGAGGGGGAGTATTGTGGGAGGAGAGGGGGGATTTTGTGGAGATTTTGGAGATGTTGGCGCAGTACAGGAGCGTTAGACGGGAGTGTGCGTTGGCGCGGGAAAGGATTCGGGGCGAGGAGGAGGTTTTGGAGGTCGTTAGGGAGGGGTATGAGCGGTGCGTTAGGCATATTCGGGAGGTGGAGGAGTTTGTCGCGGGGGTTTCGGATAGCCGAATGAGGGTTATTTTGACTATGCGGTATATTCGGGGGAAGTCGTGGCAGAGGGTTGCGGCGGCTATCGGGGAGTATGACGAGTCGTATCCGAGGAAGCTGGCTAAGAAGTATTTGGCGAACTTGCCGAAAAGTCCTGTTTTGTAGAGGTATAATTTATTTGAACCTTGAGGAAAGGAGGGCTTTGATGGCGAAAAAGAAAGATAAAAAATCGGTGCTTCTTAAGATTTTGGGGAACGCGCCGAATCTTGAGGCGCTTCCTAAGGAGGCAAGGGAGGCGCTTAACGCCCTCGGAATGGGGGGAGCTAAGGGGATTTGTAACGATGACGTGATTTCGGCGAGTTTGGTTGCGGCGGCTATGAGTAATCTGGCGTCGCACAAGTATCTTGACGAATTGCTTGAGCGGGCGGGAGTCTCTGATAACAGCGACGTTCTCGCGGGGATTCTTGAAGCGGTGAAGAATATTGAGTAAGGAGAGAGTCTTTACCGAAAAGCAAGAGGAAATGATACGTATGCTTAAGCGCGGGGAGCTGCGGCGGCTCAATATTCTTGAGGGGTCGGTCTCAAGCGGGAAGACGTGGATTTCGCTGGTGCTTTGGGCGTTGTGGGTGGCGTGCGGACCGGAGGACGCGGGGTATATTATGGTGGCTAAGACGATTACGTCGCTTAGGCGGAATGTGCTTATGCTTCTTGAGAGCCTTGTGGGAGCGAGGAATTTTACGGTTAGTCTTACGCAGAAAGAGGCGCGGCTGTTTGGGCGGCTGGTGTTTCTTGAGGGGGCGTCGGACGCTCGGGCGGAGAACAAGATTCGGGGAATGACGCTTCGGGGGGCGTATTGCGACGAGATTACTTTGTTTTCGGAGGATTTTTTCAATATGCTTCTTAGCAGGCTTCGGGTTGAGGGGGCGAAACTTATCGGGACTACAAACCCCGACAACCCTAATCACTGGCTTATGGAAAATTATCTTAAGAGGGCGGATAAGCTCGATTTGCTTACGGTAAATTTTACCATTGACGATAATACGTTTTTGCCCAGAGAGTATGTTAAGAATCTCAAAAAAGAGTTTTCGGGAATGTTTTACGAGAGGTTTATTTTGGGGAAATGGGTGCTCGCGGACGGGCTTGTTTACGGAATGTTTAAGCCAGAGTACGTGTCGGAGGAAGTTCCTCGGATTCTTGAGTATTATGTCGGGATTGATTACGGGCAGAGTAACGCGACGGTGTTTTTGCTCGCGGGGCTTGGGGAGGACGAACGGCTCTATATTATCGACGAGTATTATCATAACGGGAAGAAGGAGCAGTCGCCGAAGAGTCCGTATGCCTACGCTAACGATTTTATCGAGTGGGTGCGGGGGAATGACGTTTCGCGGCTTGGCTGTATCTATTATGACCCGTCGGCGTTGGGGTTTCGGGCGCAGTTGGCGGAACTAGGGGTTGGCGGGCTTAAGGCGGCGAACAACGACGTGCTTTGCGGGATACAGATTATTTCGGCAATGTTTGACAAGGGGCTTATACGGATTTCGCCTCGGTGCAAGCATTTTGTGGACGAGATTTACGGGTACGCGTGGGACACTAAATCGGCTAAGGTCGGGAAGGACAAGCCCTGCAAGGAGAACGACCACGTTATGGACGCGTTTCGGTATCTTGTTATGGGTAAGTTTTCTTACTGGAAGAATCGGCTCGGCAGCTGAAATTCCCAATCCGAAAACTCCTGTACCCCGCCGTCTTATACTCCTCCGACAACTCGTACTCAAGCTGCAAATAAAACGCGCCGACAAAAAGTTCCGTATCCTCGTCTCTTATAAACCGAGGCAGTATCATCTTCTCCAGCAATATCCAAATCGACAGAATAAGATTATCCACCTGCGTATCCGAAAGACTTACCTCACGCTCCGCCAAATACACGGCAACCTCGTCCGTCTCTATGGGGCAAATCATGAAGTCGCCTCATTAAGCACAGCGAACGGAAATCTCGAATCGTCCGAAAAAGTCGGCTTAATCCGCGTAACAGGATTCGGAGTAGCCCACGCGAGCCGCATCTTAACGCGAAGCCCAATCATATCCTGCTGCGCCAAATGATACGTGTTAGCTCCGTCAACGACAGTCGCCTGGTCAAGCAACTTCATCGTAATATCCTGACGAATACTATACACCAGCTGGTTAAAATCCCCCGTAATAAGCATAGTGTCGCTGTTTTCCATAACCCCGTTCGCTGGGAAATGCACGCCCACGCCGTCAAGTTCGTATCTCGTAGAACGCCCCATACCCGACATAGGACGGAACAGCGGCTGCCCCGCATCGTCTCGTATCCCTCTCAAATACCCTCTCGTCGAAATTCTCCCGATATGCCCGTTCGGCACATACCCGCTGTTCTCAATGAGCGAAATCAACCCGCCGCTCCCAAGAAGTTCGTCATAAGCGTCCCCCGCTCCCGCCGTAATCACATTCCCCGCCGTCGTCGCCGCCGTAACAAGCGCTGTCGGCGACCCGTTCGGCGCGCCCGTCCCGAAAAGCACCGCGCTGTCAATCTTCTCCCCAAACGCGTCAATAATCAGCGGGCGAATATACGACCAAATGTCGCAGTCGCTGTCGTCAAGCGTATTCTCCGAAATAAGCACGATAACCGCAAGTTCCTCCGCCGTAAGCGTCACCTTATCCCACGCCGCCGCCGTAACCCTCTTAGCCGCGATATCCTTAGCCGAAAGGTCCGCCCCGTCCTGCCAGTAAGCCACAGGCAACAACGAAGTAACAGGCAAATGCATCTGTCTAGAACTCATATCCGACAATCTCCTCCCCAGCTTAAGCACCACCGACCCGTTCGCCGTATCGGGGCTGGTAAGCCCGCTCATAATCTCCCTGCTCATTTCCGCGTTAATCAGCGTCTCCGCCCCTGCTCTGTCAATAATAGCCATATACTTCCTCCTCTATATAAGCCCGCGTATAAAATCATTCGGAGTGTACTCCGCCGCGGGGGTTTTCCCAATCCGCACCCCGAGCGCGGGCGGTACCTGCAAAGCCGCCGCGTGTTTCGCCAAAATCTCCTCGTTCGCCTTCTTAAGTTCCAAAATCTCTTCTTTAAGTTTGTTAAACTCTTCCTCGTCCACTCTACCCCTCCGTCTGTATCTTCAGGACTTCCTCGCGTATAGTAGCATCGTCCCAGTCGGGGTGAAGCACCTGAACTTTCGTATACGTACTAACCGCCCCCGCCGAATTAAGCAGATTCACAGTCTCCGCAATCCCGCCAAGATACCCGTCACGCCCCTTAATCTCAACGCTAACCTTCGTACTCAAATGACTTTTTCCGAAAATCACGTTGTCCGCCGCAAGCACAAGCCCCAAAAACTTCTGAAGCCGCCCCTTAAAACAAAGTTCCTTTTTCGACTTAGTGACAAAAGTCTTCCGCTCCCGAATCGAAAGTGCCGTCCCGCTTTGCGCCGTCCCCCTAATCTCGAGTCCGAACGTCTGCGGACTGTACCCCGCGCAGCTTATAATCCGCTCCAAAAGTTCGTTCGCCAAAAGCTTATGCTCGTTCGACCGAATCGTAAACTGGCTAAGCGTAATCGGGCTATGCACCTGTGACGAATCGATATCCATAGCGACATACAAATCGTCCTCTTTGTCAAAATGAAATACCTTCTGGCTCCCGCTGTCAAGCACCGACGGCTTAAGCCTCATATACTCCATAGGCACGATAAGCCGAGCCTTAGCAAGCCGCATATCCCGAAGCCACGACGAATAAGTCTCATCAAGCGCGTCCATAAGCGGAATCACGTCAGCTATATCACTCTGCCCAAAATTCCCGCAGCTCTCCTTGTTCGGCAAAATATTAGGAATATGCACCGCCAAAACCGCGTCAATCCCAGTCTCCACAGTACTCTCATAAATCTTCTTCTCAATACTCGCCTTTGTTCCCGTATAAAGTTTGGTGGTAACGCTCCCCCGCGTGTAATACTCATAAACCCACGTCAGTTTCTCCCCGTTCTCTTCCTTGACCGTAAAGAAATGATACCCGACCGCAATCCCCTGAACATACTCCGCGTAAGCGCACTCCGCCGGCACAAACGACACAATCGGACAATCCAAAAGTTCCGTATCCCAATTAATCTTGATATACATATCTCCCAGTGCCGCCGCCCGTTCCGCCCCCGCGTACAGATTCTCAAAAAAATCCGACTGCTCCAGAATATACTCAAGCCGCCCCTGCGACGACGCCGCGAAACTATACACATTAGGCGGCTGCCCAAAAAGCAAATTCCCGCTCTGCTCCGCCAGCTCCGCCGCAATCGGCACGTGCATCTTCTGCTTAGCCGAACTCCCCCAAAAACTCCCGTGTCCCGCCGCCGCCCGAAGCGCCCGCGTGTTCCCCGTATACCACGCGTTATACTTAGCGTAGTTCAGGTACATTTCCGAAGTCGTCATAAGCGCAAAAATCTCTTTCGCTTTATCCTTAATACTCCTCACCTCCTTTCGCGGCTTGGCTGTATCTATTATGACCCGTCGGCGTTTTCGCCACTATCAAAATATCAGTCATAACACACCGCCTAACTAATCAGAAATTCC